>NZ_JBFBLV010000010.1:0-133579 GCF_040686835.1 Specibacter sp. NPDC078692 | reverse complement strand
CCTCGAGACTCTCCTGGCCGGGGACGAACGCAGCGGTGAGGAATTTCCCGGGAACGTACGCGCAATTTGCCACAGGTAGACCAGGTGGCAAATTGCGGGAACGGCGGCATTTAAGATCCCAGCGCGGGAGACTTGACTGCCGGAACGGTCAGGCTAGCTCTTCGGGCGGCGGGCTGCTTCGCGGTCCTTGGCCAGCTTGGCTTCGGCGCGTGCTTTGGCGTGCACGGCGCGCTCCTCAACCAGCCACGCGGGGGGAGCCTGCAGTAGCGCGGTGATCTCCGCTGTCGTGAGTGGCTCGGTGATGTTGGAGCGGTTGAGGCCACCAATGGAGATGTTCAACTTCTGCGCAATCACGGGGCGGGGGTGTGGTCCGTTGCGGCGCAGTTCGGCGAGCCACTCCGGGGGAGTGTCCTGCAAAACCTTAAAGTCCTCCCGGCTGATCGCGTTCTCTTGGAATTCTGCGGGAGCCGCGGGCAGATGGATGCCCAGCTTCTTGGCCGCTGTGGCGGATTTCATGGCTTGGGGGGAAGGATTAATGCTCATACATCAAGGGTACCGGTGCGCGGACGGTAGTTTAGGGCAAAGCGGTGCGTTAGGGTAAACAGGTGTCTGAATCCCGCGAACTTACAGTGACCTTTGTCCCGGGTGTGACCCCCGGAAAGTGGATCCACCGCTGGGAGGAGCGCATGCCTGGCGTGCCGCTCGTATCCACACCAGTGCCCGAATCCCGCCAGCTGGACGCCGTGCGCGCTGGCGAAGTCGACATGGCGTTCGTTCGATTGCCCGTAGACAAGACGGGTCTGCACGTCATTCCGCTCTACAACGAACTGTCCGTGGTGGTGGCGCCCAAGGATCACCCGATCGCTGCCTTCGACGAGTTGGACGTAGCGGATCTGGCCGATGAATACCTTCTCGCCGACCCGGATAATTTTCCGGAATGGCGCGATATTTCCACCGAAATCGCCGCCGGCACCCGCAAGCCCCTGCCGCCCATGGCCTCCATCGAAGAGGCTCTGGATCTGGTCGAAGCCGGGCTCGGCATCCTGATCCTGCCCATGTCCGTGGGCCGTCATTTCAGCCGCAAGACCCTGCGTTCACGCTTACTCCATGGCGTTGCCGAGACCAGCATCGCCTTGGCATGGATTGACTCGTTCCAGCCGCTGCCCGCCGAAGATGAGGCCGTCATCCAGGAGTTTATTGGCGTGGTGCGCGGCCGCAGCGCCAACAGCTCGCGCCAGCCTTCCGTGCAGGCCAAGCAGGATGCTGCCCCTAAGAAGGGCGCCAAGACTGGAAAAAGTACGACGTCGGCACGCACCCCTGCTGCCAAGGGAAAGTCGGCCGGGGCTAATTTGCGCGGCGGTGGCCGGCCAGGCGGCAAGGCTCGGGCCGCAAAGCGCGGCCGGCGCTGACTCACCCCTTCCATTTGCCAGATTCCAAGGAGCGCGATCTCGATGACCGAACACTTTTTTCTGGATAAGTCCGACCCCGGAAGCTGGCGGGCACTGAATGGACTAGCTCTCAAGGTGAAGTCAGCAACGGACGCTTCTGATATTCCACGATCCGTTGTGGAACTTCTGAACGTGCGCGTCTCTCAGATCAACGGGTGCGCCTTTTGCTTAGACATGCACAGCCGATACGCGTTGGACGCCGGGGTGAGCAGCCAACAGCTCGCGGTTTTGCCAGTGTGGCGACAAACCGAAGTCTTCTCCGAGCTTGAGCGGGCGGCGCTCTTGATTGGTGAAGCTGCTGCACTCCTGGGCGATAGCGATTCGAGGCAAGAGGAGCTCCAACAAGCCCGAACGGTGCTGACGAATGAGCAATTCTCAGCACTACAGTGGGCCGGCATTGCTATCAATTCGTTCAACCGCGTCTCCATCATGAGCCAGCACCCCGTTCGAGCCCGAGCGTAGCCCCCACACCCTCCCGCTGCTCGCCCCACGCCCTCCCGATCCGCCGCTCGCCCTCCCGATCCGCCGCGTGCCGGGTCTTGCGGCCGCGGTGGTCCTAGACTTGGCCCCATGAGCAACCTCGAAACCACTCCCGATGAAGTGATCTGTGAATTCGAACAAAATGTTGGCGATTCCGAGGTGCTCCCGCCACGGGCGGTCCCGCTAGGCGGAGTCCGGGCCATGGACGTTCGCCGAACCCTGCCGCAAAAGCGCCGCAGCCTCATCGGGGCTTGGTGCTTCGTGGATCATTACGGTCCCGATCTGGTCCCTGCCACCGGCGGGATGCACGTACCGCGCCACCCCCACACCGGACTGGCCACGGTTAGCTGGTTGTTCTCCGGCAAGATCGATCACCTTGACTCGGCGGGATTCGCCGCCGTCGTCCGTCCTGGTGAAGTGAACTTGATGATCGCCGGCCGCGGCATCTCGCATCAAGAGTTCTCAACCCCAGACACAACCGTTCTCCACGGTGCGCAGCTCTGGTACGCACTGCCTGATGCAACCAGGCACATGCCACCAACCTTTTCGCATTACGTTCCGGAACCGGTCCTTGGTGACGGCACGGAATTGCGGGTGTTTCTTGGCTCCTTAGCGGGTTCAACATCGCCGGTGGAGACCTACACACCGCCCTTGCTGGGTGCCGAGGCGGTGCTGCGTGCCGGTGCAAAGCTGGAACTTGAAGTGGACCCGGCTTTTGAATACGGGGTTCTGCTGGACACCGGGGACCTGAGGCTGGACGGCGAGCAAGTACCCGTGGATCATCTTGTGTACCTACCTCTCGGACGCTCGAACATGGTGCTGGAGGCTGGTAACAACCCTGTTCGAGTGCTTCTCATAGGAGGGGAACCTCTGGGTGAGAAGATCGTCATGTGGTGGAATTTCATCGGCAGAAACCACGAGGAAGTTGTGGCCTACCGAGCCGCTTGGCAAGCCGAGATCGGCGCCGAACAGGCACTCCCGCTGGCGCAAGACGGAGGCTACCCTGACGGTGCGCCCTACCCACGTTTCGGTCCGTTCCCCGAGAACCTACCGGACCCGCTTCCTGCGCCCGGACTTCCCAACGTTCAGCTACGCCCGCGCGGCTAAACCACCCATAGGAGACTCCATGCCCAACGAATCAACGATCACCGTGCGTCAGAACTCCAGCCGTCATCGCTACGAGCTTCTCGACGGCGATAAGGTCATTGGCAAGGCACATTGGTTGTCATTTGAGTGTGACGCCAGCCCGGAGCGGATTTTTTTCCACACCACGGTCGACGACGCGTACGCTGGCCAGGGTCTGGCTGGAAAGCTGGCCCACTTTGCACTTGAGGACACCATTGCGGAGGGCTTGAAAGTGGTGCCTGTTTGCCCCTATATCAAGGTCTACCTACGCAAACATCCCGAGTTTCAGCAGCATGCAATTCCGGTAAGCCCTGAACACATAGCCGCGGTGAGCGCGGCTTAAACAAATATCCCGCAGGAGCGGATGTTGAATCAACAAGCGCTGTTGCGGGATATTTGTGGGTGCAGAGATTTAGCGTGAAGCTGAGATCTGTTCCATCTTCTGCTTGTTAACCAAGGTCTTGACCTGGGTCAGATCGTTGATGACGCTGTTGAGCTGCTTCTTGGATGTGGGCCACGTGGTGCCCTTGAAGCGGTTGGCGTCGGGGCCTTCCCAGCGGACGGACTGTGCCTTGCCGTCGAGGGTGCTCATTGCAGTGGTGATCTGGTCGATGGCTGAAGCCAACTTGGAAACCAGTTCTGCCATGTCCTGGGGATCGCTACCTAGCATTGCCATGATGTTCGTCCTTTTCTAAAAGTTTGCGGTCTAACCGCGAGTGGTTCGCTGTTACCGAGGAATTCCGGCTGAGCGATTACTAAGAATCTATCCCGGCCCTGCCAGTGTCGTCGATGGGTTGGCCTATCCATGCAGCGCTACCCATAGAGCCCTACCCATCCGCTCGGCCCCCTAGTTACCGTAACCGCGCAGGACTAAGCTCGAAATCGCGTCAACCATCAGCAGTTCGGCATGGTGCACGGGCTAGTGAAACACTCAC
Source organism: Specibacter sp. NPDC078692 (assembly GCF_040686835.1). Classification (NCBI taxonomy): domain Bacteria; kingdom Bacillati; phylum Actinomycetota; class Actinomycetes; order Micrococcales; family Micrococcaceae; genus Specibacter; species Specibacter sp. NPDC078692. The sequence continues at coordinate 129,591 of NZ_JBFBLV010000010.1, read as the reverse complement.
TCCGTGCGGCATCAGCAGATAGGGAAGAAAGCAATGGCCACCCACAAAATCGGCTACTTCGTCGGAAGTCTCGCCAGCGGTTCCATCAACCGGACCCTCTCCAAGGCCTTGATCGGCCTGGCACCTCCGGAGCTTGAATTCACCGAGATCCCCATCGGGGACCTGCCTCTGTACAGTTCGGATTTTGATAGTGATTATCCGCCAGCGGGGCAAGCTTTGAAGCAAGCCATCGCCGCCGCTGACGGAATCCTCTTTGTCTCGCCGGAGTACAACCGCTCCATCCCCGGCGCCTTGAAGAATGCCATCGACTGGGCTTCCCGGCCCTGGGGCACCAACTCCTTTGCCCGTAAGCCCACAGGCATCATCGGTGCGTCCCCCGGCGGCATCGGTACCGCCGTCATGCAGTCCTCAATGCGCAGTGTCCTCAGCTTCTTGGACGCGCCGCAGCTCAACTCGCCGGAGGCCTACATCAGCTTTAACGCTGCAGACTATGGAGACGACGGCGAGGTCAAGAATGAGGGAACGAGGGAGTTTCTGGAGCACTACATGGACGAATACGGCGCCTTTGTGGCCCGGGTTCTGGCCGTTAACGCTCCGGGTCACATTGGTGACGAGCACCCTTCCACCAGCAAGTAATTCACCACCCAGATTCACCGCACCAAGAACGGTGCAGTACAAAAACGCCGGCTCCCACACTCACGTGGGGACCGGCGTTTGCCATGGACATTCAACGCAGTAGCCTCGTGCGGCAGAACCGTAGTTCCTGGTGGATCATTGACAGGCCAAATGTGCCGTGCCATATTGACCACAAATGGGGAAGTATCCGCCCAAGCTTGGTTTGTCAGCCTAAGGGAGAGACAGCTATGAAAGCGGCACTGTGGGAAATTGAAACCTTTGACTATCACACGGCAGGGGAGCCTTTCCGGATTGTGCCGGCGCTGCCCATCCTGATCGAGGGCACGACGGCGCGCGAACGCCGTGAACGTGCCATCGAGGGGGATGCGAACAAGATCCGTAAGTTGCTGGTCAATGAACCGCGGGGTCACGCCGATATGTACGGCGGCTTCGTGGTGCCGCCAGATGATCCGGGTGCCCATTTCGGAGCCATCTTTTGGCACCGTGAGGGTTTTTCCACAGTGTGTGGCCACGGCACCATGGCGTTAGGTACCTGGGCAGTACGCAGCGGTCTGGTCCGTGCCCCGGACGACGGCGAGACTGACGTTGTGATTGATATTCCTTCGGGTCGCGTCACGGCTCGGGTGACCATGGCAGAGGGGAAAGTTCATGAGGTGGGGTTTCACAATGTTCCCTCCTATGTGGTGGCTAGGGACATTGAGGTCAAGACGGCTGATTTTGGGCGTCTGCGCGTAGACCTGGCCTGGAGTGGGGCGCTGTATGCCTCGGTGCCGGCCGCCGCAGCGGGACTGGAGGTGGCGCCGTCGAACTTGGCAAGGACAGTTGCAGCAGCTCATCAGGTGACCGCAGGACTCGCCGATCATCCTGCAGCGCAGCACCACCCAGACGCCTGGCAACATGGCATTTATGGCACCATTTTCCACGAGCCAATGCCGGCGTCCGGGCCCGGATTGAGGCAACGTAATGTGAGTGTTTTTGCAGACGGGCAGGTGGCCCGTTCGCCCAGTGGATCAGGCACGGCAGCGCGTGTGGCTCTGCTTAGCGATTCGGGGGAGTTGGCTGAAGGAGAGGGCCTGGAGCATTATTCCATCATTGATTCGCGCTTTGCGGCACGGGTTGTGGACCGGGTTGATGGGCCAGCGGGAGGACTCGTGGTGGAGGTCAGTGGGCGGTCTTTCCCTGTAGGGGAGGGAAAATTCACTTTGGACGCCGATGACGAGCTGGGGCTGGGATTTGTTCTGCGGTAGCGGCACCCTCCGCTTTCTGGGACGATAGCCCAGTGACTGAATCCCTTCGCCCGCATACCGGCCCGTCGCTGCAAATTCCTCGGAAGTGGCGGAAATTTGGGCTTTCAGAAATATTGCGAGTAGGGCATTCGCCGCTTTCCATGTGGATTGCGTTCGTCATTGCCGTTTTCGTAACGGTTTCTGCCTTTGACGATGTGCGTCTGTCTGTCCTGACTGAACCGGGAGCTCAGATTCCCTGGCTATTGATTTCCTGCACGGTTGCCTACTGGGCCGTCTGGATGGCGCTAGCCTTTCGGCCACAATGGGTCGCCGGACTGTTTGTGCTTCAATTGGCCACGATGCTGCCGCAAGCTGCATTGGGTGGGCCCCTGTTGCTGGCCTTCTTTGCTGTGGCCGTGGCTGCCTACCGGGTTTCCCTGCGCTCGCTTGCCGTCATGGTGGGCAGTTTTCTAGTATGGCAAATTGTCTGGGTACTCCTTGTTGCTCACTTAGGAACAGTGCTGTTGTGGGGCTATATCCCGGCCACACTGCTTCTCACGGCGCCCGGTCTGGCTATTAAGTTGCTACGCGAACGGGCCCTCCAAGTAGCACGCGAGCAAAAGGCTGCCGACGAGAAGACAGCTGCAGCCGCCGTCGAACAGCGCGCTGAATTGGCGCGTGAACTTCATGATGTTGTCACGCACGGCTTGACCATGATTGCCGTTCAAGCAAACCTGGGCAAGATCTCCAAGGAAGAGCTGGCCAAGGAACATGCTCTCACCGAGATTGGTTCCATGGCCAGAAACTCTTTGGATGATCTCCGACGGTTGATCGTCGCCATGCGCGCGGACGAGAGATCTTCCGAAGGGGCACCCGCGCAGGTTGTTGGCGTAATGCCTAGCGTGGCCTGTATCGACTTGGCAGGCAGCCTTACAGATGCCCAGAAGCGGCTCAGTGGCCTCGGTTGCCCCACCAACATTCAAACATCCGGGAATCTGGATGACACTCCAAATGGCCTCCGTCCCACGGTCTTGAGGATTTTGCAGGAAAGTACCACCAATATAGTCAAGCATTCGGGGAAAGGGTCTCGATGCGAGATTTCCATGGTTGTGGCGGATAACCACCTTGAGTTGGTGATCCGGAGCCGCATGACGCCGGGCAATCCTCGGCTTCCCGTCTCCGGCACCGGACTGGCGGGATTGCAGGAAAGAGCTTCGCGGCTGGGAGGCACCCTCGAGGCGGGGTCCGACGGAGGCTGGTGGCTTGTCCGCACGGTCCTGCCGTTCAAGGATCGCCAGTCCTTGCGGTAGCACTGTCGGCCTGCCGAAGCGAACCGGGGGCAGACCGCCTCGCCGAATCAAGGAGAGGCTTGGCCAAGTGGCCAAATCTCTCCGTTTGGGCGTTCAAATCGTCGTCCAAGTGGACAGTCCTGTTCCTTCGACATTGAAAGGCATAGTGCGCCTGCGTAGCGTCGATGTTATCGGGGACATCGGGCCACGTTGGAGGGCCGGCGTTACAAATGTCTATTCCGCGATCTTGGAGATCATTATGAATGCAAAGCACGTACCAGCAGGCCGCAAGGCAGTAATGAGCGGCAAGTCGAAGCCGTCCGGCATCTGGCCGAGTGGCTCATTTCCGAATCCCACACGCTGACCCGGAGCAATGCGCGTCTTTCCATCGCCGCAGCTACGTAGACTGTCTGCATGAACGAGTTGGCCGAAGATAACCAGAGTACTGACAGTATTAACGTAGTCATTGTTGACGACGAAAAGTTTGTGCGTGGTGCGCTACGCACGTACCTGTCCCAAACCAAGGATTTAGTGGTTCTGGGCGAAGGCGAAAATGGTGAGGATGCCATCCGTCTTGTTCAGGAGCATAGTCCGGACGTGTTGCTCATTGACCTTCAGATGCCTGTCATGGACGGCGTTACCGCCATTCGCAACATCGTTGCGCAGAATCCGGAGATTGGAATCTTGGTGGTCACCGGCCACATCTCCGACGTTCATCTCAGAGCGGCACTTCTGGCTGGCGCCGGGGGATATGTGGTTAAGGATGCTGAACCGGAACGAATCGTGGCCGCCGTCAGAGACGTTCACGCAGGCGATTGCCCCATTGATCCGGCAGTTGCCCATCTGCTCATCGAGGACCTTCGCGGCAGCCGCCCGGCCACTCGGACGGAAACGTCCATTGAACTGACGGGCCGCGAGGAAGAGGTACTGAAGTTGCTATGCGACGGGCGCAGCAACAGTGAGATCGCCGCCGAACTCTATCTCTCCGAATCGACAGTGAAATACCACCTGGTCAGATTAGGCCGGAAGTTTTCCACACGAGACCGCCTGCAACTGGTTGTCACGGCATTGCGCTCAGGATTGGTCGCTTAGTCAGCTTCGCTAACCCGCTTCTTTCCTGTGGCTAGGCATGAATATGGTGTTATCGGGAACATGGGCCGAAAAGACTATCCAAAAGGATAGGGCTAAATGCTCTGTTCTGCGTATCGTTCGCGCGTGTTGAGCCTTAGGCTAGGAGCACCGTCGCCGCTCGCGGCACAAAACTCCGCTACCGAAAAGGGCATCTCCATGAAAAAACCATTTGCTTCCGCAGGCATTGCAGCAGTTGTCGCAGCCGGACTCATCATGGCTCCAGGACTGTCCCCGGCCCAGGCCAGCACTCTCGAAGCTCCCGCAACCAGCATCTCGGCACCCGTGAACTCATCCGGTGGCATGGGCTTGGGCGGCGCAATTTCCGGAAATGTGGCCACCACCTACGGGATGCTCTTCATTCCTTGCAACTTCCTTGGCTTCCGCCTCTGCTAAGTAACGCGTTAGAAGGCCAAGCGTACTTTGCTAGGGCATCGTCTATTTTTTAGGCGGTGCCCTAGCTTTTTCTATAGATTTCTTAGTGCCTCAACTACAAAAATAGTGTGTCGACGGCGTGCCAGGTGCGGTTTCCGACCCCAAGTGAGTTCACGCCGTCGAACATTTTGTATCGGAGCATGAAGCCCGAGGGCGCTCCGTGTGGGACAGCTGGCGGGGATCGACTATGTCATCACGCACGAGCTCTGCCACTTGAAGGTCCCGAACCACAGCCGTGAGTTTTACCAACTGCTGAGCCGTGTCATGCCTGATTGGGAGCTACGCAAGGACAGGCTGGAGAAGTTCATGGCGTAGGAACTAGAAACCCTGCGCCTTGCGATAGCGCTGCATCTGCTGGTGACGGCGGATCAGGCTGTCGCGGCGCGGGGTTTGTTCTGTTCCGGCTTCCTCTGCGGTGAGGTCAATGTGGCTTTCACCAAACTGCCACAACAGCAGATCATCCAGGAGCCTGTCCGGGCCGGGGGAGTACCTGTGTTCCAGGGCCCTGCGGACATTGGAGATGATCTGCGGCTGCAGGAGGGCGGCCAGATCCACGGTCTTGCCCAGCCCATGCGCGGCCACCAGCTCAGCCGCCCAGCCCCAGTCGTCACCAGCCTTGCGATCAACATGCGGTAGCAGCGTTTGCCACACGGCCTTGATCCGGTTCGGGGTCAGCGAAACGTTGCCCTCACCTTCGGTATCCCAGTAGCTGGTGACCGTTTCATACCTGTCGTGAAGCTCGGAAAACGCCGATTCCACAGTCTCCAGCATGGCTGCCGTGGCAGTGAACTGCCGGTCAAAATAGGGGCTCCAGGCGCGCGGATCCTGGGACTTGAAGCGGATGTCGTGCTCAATCTCGCTCCAAGCGTGAGCGAAGATGGTGCGGATCTGGCATTCGAAAAAGTAGCTGCCGTTTGGCTTAGTATCCGGATCCAGCAACGCCTGGTAGTTGCGGACTACTTCGCTTTGGATGGTGCGCAGGATCAAGTGGCGGCTGGAGTAGCCGTAGGTGCCGGACTCGATCGAGCCAATATCCTTCTCTGTGTCGCCACGGCAGTCAAAGATGCTGCGCTGGCGTTTAATCAGGTTTGCCGCCTGCGCGTTCTCGCCGGGCAGGGTGGTGATAACGCGAACGCCCACCATGTCTGTGAGGTTCTTCAATGGCTCCGGAAACTGCAGGGCAGGGGCGGCGTCGGGTTCGGACACCATCCGTGATGCTTTTTCGCGAAATGATTCCACGGACTTGGTGCGGCTGGTGACAAACAGGGGTTTGTCCTCAGCCTCAGAGAGGACCTCACGAATGAGTGACTCCATCTCAGCGGTCAATTGGATCAGGGCCGGTCGGGTGCGTTCAAAATCGGCGATAGAGGCGCTGACGGCTGGGCGCAGTGATTCATCGAGTCGTTCCCAATTACTACTCATAAACAGAGCTTAAACGGCAGTGTGGGCTGCAAGCGAACCGCAATGCCGCGTATGACAGAAAAATAGCAGAAGTGAGGGCCGATTTCGCCCCGAACGCTCGCTACGGAGTGTTTTGCAACTTACTTGGCAGCTTGCTTTACACATCGCTTCAGACGCGTTGCCTCCAGCCGTGCCGACATGGCTCAAATGAGAGTGCAGGAATCCGGTGGCATCGTAGGCTAGTGCCATGTTGACTGTTATTGGCGAAGCCTTGGTAGATGAAGTTGTGCAAGCCGGAAAGGCGCCCGTGCCCCATGTGGGCGGGAGCCCTATGAACGTAGCCGTGGGCTTGGCCCGGTTGGGACACCCTGTGCAATTCCTTGGCCGCATCGGCAAGGACGCCTATGGAGACATGGTGGCAGGTCACTTGAAAACCAATGATGTTCTGGTGCCACTGGCGCCGGATGAACTCCCCACCTCGGTGGCCCGAGCGGTGCTGGACACTGACGGCGCTGCCAGCTACGAATTCGCTCTGGACTGGACGCTGCCTTCGTTGGCTCCAAGCAGTGATTCCGCCTCCGGCGGACCGGCGGAAAGCGCCAGCCAGTTCATTCTGAACGGGACAACTCTGCTGCATACCGGGTCCATTGCCACCATGCTGGCCCCCGGTGAAGCGCACGTGCTGGCCGCCGTTGTTTCAGCGCATCCGCATGCCACCATCGCTTACGATCCCAACTGCCGCCCCAGCATTATTGGCGACGTTGACCATGCCCGCCAACAGGCAGAAAAATTTGTCCGGCTGGCTGACGTCATCAAGGCCTCCGACGAGGACTTGGAATGGCTGTACCCCGGCGTGGACCCCAAGGAATCGGCGCGCAAGTGGCTGGCGATGGGCGGCGCGGAAGGTCCCGCCGTCGTGGTTGTGACGCAAGGATCAGGTGGGCCATGGGCTGTGTGCGCTGCCGGTGAAGCGGAATGCCAGGTGCCGTCGGTGGAAGTTGTGGACACCGTCGGAGCCGGGGATTCCTTCATGGCAGCCCTGCTCTCAACTCTTGTGGATCGGGAACTGGATGGTGTGCAACGGCGCAGTGAACTGCGTGCCATCAGCACTGCAGTCCTGGGTGAGCTGATCGAGTATGCGGCCCGTGCGGCAGCCATCACTGTCTCTCGCGCCGGAGCCAACCCGCCCAGCCGGGCAGAACTTAGAAAATAGCTGCAAAAGTAGGCGGCTGTGCCACGCCCGGGACTGTAGTGAGCTGTTGTGACTAGCCGTCTGAGGCCCGGAAGCCCGGCTTTGCGGGAAGTTGGATAGCCTTGGGTATGCGTTTAATTGCCAGTGACATCGACGGAACCATTCTGGGCCATGACGGAAAGATCAGCGACCGCACTGTGGAGGCCTTCGCAGCCGCCGCCGCAGCGGGCGTTGACATTGTGTTTGTGACCGGACGGCCGCCGCGCTGGCTCGATCCCATCCGGGACCAGATTGGCCACACCGGTACGGTCATTTGCTCCAACGGTGCCGTCAGCTACGACCTCGCCACCGAGCACGTCACCGAATCACATGTTCTGGACTGGGACACCGTGGCCCAAGTGCGCAGCATCGTCTCCGGGTTGGCCCCGGAACCGTACTTTGCGTTGGAGTCACTGCAGGGCTTCCATGTGGAAGAGGGTTTCCTGACCGCGCGCACGGCCGCCAGCGGAGAGTACTTTCCCGGAATATTGACACCGGATATGGCTGATAGCGGCATCGTGAAGATGCTTGCCGTCCTCCACCACGGCACGGCGGATGAGTTCATGGGGCTCGTCTCGCCGGCGATCGGTTCGCTGATCGCCGTCACCCATTCTGCGCCCACGATGGCCATGCTGGAAATGGGACCGCTGGGCGTCAATAAGGCCGTGACGCTGGCTAAATACGCCGCCGCACGGGGAATCGACGCCACCGACGTGGTGGCCTTCGGAGATATGCCCAACGATATTGAGATGCTCGCCTGGGCCGGTTCTGGCTATGCCATGGCCAGTGGCCATCCAGATGCGCTCGCAGCCGCCGCATTGCAGGCGCCGCGATTTGAGTCCGACGGCGTTGCCCAAGTCATCGAATCCCGTCTGGCCGCGCTGCGCCTGGCCTGAGCAACGACTACGACAACGACGGAACCAGAAACAGAACCCAGTGAGTATGAGTACAAACAAACCGGCCAAGCCGTTCCTGGCACCCGCGCAGCCGTTGGCTATTGCTCACCGGGGGTTCTCTCGTGGTGGACTGGAAAATTCCGTAGCGGCATTCAAGGGTGCGCTGGAACTGGGCTACCAGTACGTGGAAACGGACATCAACACCACAGCTGACGGTGTAGCCATGGTGTTCCACGATGCCACGTTGGACCGCACCACGGACATGGAAGGCGTCATTGCCGAACTGCCCTATTCCCAAGTGCGCCAGGCCCGTATTGGTGGCCAGGAGCCCATTGCCACGCTGGAGGAATTTGTTGTGGCCCTCCCGGAGGCCCGGTTCAATATCGATGTCAAGGATGCCGGCTCGGTGGCCCCGCTGATTGCTGCCATTGAAAAGCACGGATTGCATGACCGGATTTGTGTGGCGTCGTTCTCGGACAAGCGCCGCCGCACGGTGTTGGCTGGGCTGAGCCGGCCCGTGGCGAGCTCTCCGGGGAAGCGGTTGCTGGTGGCGTACTTTCTCGTGTCACGCTGGCTCCCGGCATCGATAGTTCGTTTCCTCATGCGGGATGTGGATGTCTTGCAGCTCCCAACACATCACAAAGGCCTTGAACTTCTCACTGGGGCCACGGTGCGCCGGGCGCACTCGCTGGGACTGAAAATTCATGTCTGGACCATTGATGATCCTGCCGAGATGAATCGGCTTTTTGACTTGGGCGTTGATGGGATCATGACGGACAGGGCTGATCTGTTAGCCGACGTCATGCGCCAGCGGGGCTACTGGGCGTAACGCTTCGGCCATGTGGGTTGTGGGTGGCAGGATGGACACATGCGAATTCTCATTGCCCCGGACAAGTTCAAGGGGACCCTGACCGGGCCTGAAGCGGCGGCCGCCATGGCTGAGGGAGCCCTCCGGGTCTATCCGGACGCGGTGGTGACGGCTCTTCCCATTGCCGACGGCGGAGAGGGTACCGTGGAGGCGGCCGTTGCGGCTGGCTTTTCAGAACGCCTAAACGCCGTGGTGGGACCCATCCTCAAGCCCGTTGGCGCTGTCTGGGCCTTTGCCGAGGACAGCAAGGTGGCTGTTATTGAAACAGCCCAGGCCAGCGGTTACCTGCTCAGTGAACCCACGGTAGAAAACTCCCTGCGCGCCCATTCCTACGGTTCTGGCCAGTTGATAGCAGCAGCCTTGGACGCCGGTGCCACGGAGATCATCATTGGTTTGGGTGGTTCAGCCATGACCGACGCCGGCACGGGTGCCCTGCGGGCGCTGGGGTTGAGGCTGATGGATGCACAAGGGAACCTGGTGCCGCTGGGCGGTGGATCCCTCATTGACGTCGTCGCTGTAGATGCCACGGGCCTTGACCCGAGGCTGGCCGCCGTCAAGGTGCGGATGGCTGTTGACGTGGATAACCCGCTTTACGGGCTCAATGGTGCCGCCCACATTTTCGCCCCGCAAAAGGGGGCCGATGCGGATGCCGTCGAACGCCTCGACGCGGGGCTGCGCAATCTGGCCTCGGTGGTCCGGGAAGCCACGGGCATTGACATGGACGTGCCCGGCTCAGGTGCGGCCGGCGGCTTCCCCTCCACCTTCGTGGCGTACGCCAATGCCTCCGTTGAGCGCGGCTTCGATTTGGTCGCATCCCTGATCGATCTGGAAACCCACCTGGCCGATGCAGACCTGGTCATCACGGGGGAAGGCTCCCTTGACGTGCAGTCGCTGTCCGGGAAGGGGCCGCTCGGCGTGGCTGACGCTGCCCACGCGAGGGGGATCCCCGTCGTCGTGGTTGCCGGGCGCATCACGGTGACACCGGAGCAGTTGGCCAAACACGGGGTGGTTGCCGCCGTCAGTGCCACGGACGTGGCCGGCTCCCCGGAAGCGGCGCTGGCGGATGCCGCTCGTTACACCACGCGCGCCACCTCCGAGGCGCTCAGCGGCATCTAGCAACGGAACTTAAAGCAGTATGCGCCAAACTCGTGATGAGTTTGGCGCATTGACTCCTATGCGCTGAACCGAGCCTGGGCTCAGGGCATAGTGAGAGTTCAGCGCAGGAGTAGGCGTCCGCGGCGGGTTTTACTTCGTGGTGTTTTCAACGGCGAGGGAGTCGGGCTCCGGTTCCAGCGGGTCGGTGGTGGTGCCGCGCCACTTCGCCAGGGCGCTCATGCCGTGGTAAACAATCAACGCTGAGGCGGTGCCCAGTGCAATACCGGCAAATTGCAGATTCCCGATCTCCCACGTGAAGTCGGCAATGCCGACGATCAGTGCCACGGCGGCCGTGGTCAGGTTGATGTTGTTGGAGAAATCGACCTTATTCTGCACCCAGATGCGCACACCCAGAACGCCGATCATGCCGTATAGCAACGTCGCCGCGCCACCGAGCACGCCAACCGGAACCGTAGCGATCAATTCGCCAAACTTCGGGGAGAAGCTCAGCGCCAACGCCGCAATGCCGGCAACAAAGTACGCAGCGGTGGAGTACACCTTGGTGGCGGCCATGACGCCAATGTTTTCAGCGTAGGTGGTGGTGCCGGAACCGCCACCGAAGCCTGCCAAGGTGGTGGCAACGCCGTCGGCAATCAGGGCGCGCCCGGCGTACGGGTCAAGGTCTTCCCCGGTCATCAGGGCAACAGACTTCACGTGACCAATGTTCTCGGCCACCAGCACCAGGACCACAGGAATGAACAGGCCAAGGATGGCGAAGTGGAAGGTTGGGGTCTGGAAGTGCGGCAGGCCAATCCAGCCGGCCGCCTCAATCTTGGAGAAGTCCACTTCCTGGCGCAGTACAGCCACCAGATAGCCGGCCACCACACCCACCAAAATGGCCAAGCGGCCCAGAATGCCGCGGAACAAGACGCTCACCAGGATGATGACACCCAGGGTGATGACGGCTGTGATGGGCGCCAGCTTGAAGTTGTTCCATGCCGACGGTGCCAGGTTCAGCCCGATCAGCGCCACAATGGTGCCCGTGACGGGAGCCGGCATGAGCCGGTTGATCCACGAGGAGCCGAACTTCTGCACAATGAGGCCAATGATGGCCAGGGTTACGCCGGCCACGACCACGCCGCCCAAGGCTCCGGCCACACCAAATTGTTGCTGGGAGGCCATGATGGGGGCGATGAAGGCAAAGCTGGAACCCAGGTAGCTAGGGACCCGGCCGCGGGTGAAGATCAGGAACAAGATGGTGCCGATGCCGGAGAAGAACAACGTTGTCGCCGGAGGCATGCCGGTCAGCAGCGGGACCAAGAACGTTGCGCCGAACATCGCCACAACGTGCTGGAGGCCAATGCCGATGGTCCGCGGCCAGCTCAGCCGCTCGTCGGGGGTGACCACCTGTCCGGGGGCAATAGTCTTGCCGTCACCGTGAATTCTCCATTGTGTGCCCAGCAAATTCATCCGCTTATCTCCCGTTCCAGGCCGCGCCTGTGCTCGGTCCGCAGATAAGAATATCGGATGAATGGTCTGTTATGGGTGCGGCAGGTGGCCCTCGTTGGCTAGAAGCACGACGCCGAGGAGATCGTTGAGTGCGTGTGCCAAGGCCGGATGGGCTAATTCATACCGGGAGCGGCGGCCTTCAGCGATGGCGACGGCTAACCCGCAGTCCCGTAGGCAGGACAAATGGTTGGACATACTCTGTCGTGAAACTCCCAGTTGGGCCGCCAAGTCAGCCGGATACTGCGGTTCTTTGGCCAGGTTCATGAGAATTTCGGCCCGGGTGGGGTCGGAGAGTGCGTAGCCAAAGCGGGCCAACACCGCTGCATTGCTAATGGGCTTCATTCTCAATATGCTACAGCATTTGATGAATTCAGCGTTCGCTGTACCATTGAGGCATGTCTGGTCACCATCATTCCCATTCCCACGCGGGCGCTCCCGGAGAAAGTCATACGGGCCGCCTTGCCGTGGCTCTGGGGATTACGCTGGCAGTGTTCGTTTTCCAAGTCATCGGTTCAATCCTGACCGGTTCCTTGGCCCTGCTCTTTGATTCCGCCCATGTGTTGACCGATGCTGGTGGGTTGGCCATGGCGCTGCTCGCTGCTCGGCTGATGGTGCGCCCGGCCAGCAGCAAGCGCACCTGGGGCTTTGCCCGAGCTGAAGTATTGGCCGCTACAGCGCAAGCCGCCGTGCTTCTCGCCGTCGGACTCGTGGTTTTGGTGGAGGGTGTTCAGCGCCTCTTCAACCCCACCGAGATCGCCTCCCAAGAAATGATCGTGTTTGGTGCGCTCGGCCTGCTGGGCAATATCGTGTCCATGTTTGTGCTGATGGGCGGGCGGTCCAAGAACTTCAACATGCGCGCCGCGTTCCTGGAGGTCGTGAACGACGCGCTCGGCTCGGTGGCCGTGATCGTGGCCGCGATTATCATTTCCACCACCGGCTGGATGCAGGCCGACGCCCTGGTGGCCATGCTCATTGGCGCGCTGATTCTGCCGCGGACCGTGAAGCTGCTGCTCGAGACCATTCACGTTCTGCTGGAATCCACGCCGTCGGGGCTGGACTTGGACGAGGTTCGCAAGCACATCATGGAACTGGAGCATGTGCGCGGTGTCCACGATCTGCACGCAAGCCAGATCGCGACGGGACTACCCATTCTCTCGGCCCACGTGGTGGTCGACATGGAATGCTTCCACGACGGGCACGCCGCGAAGATGCTCGACGCACTCCAACACTGCGTCGCCGGCCACTTCGACGTCAGCGTTGAGCACTCCACGTTCCAGCTGGAGCCTGTGGGGCACGCCGAACACGAGCAAGGCGCCCACCACTAGCTGTCCCTAGATGCGGCGGCGTTCTTCAATTTCGATCCGTGAGATATGGCTGCTTTGAGTACTCATAAGCGCCTTGTCTCACGGACCGATGAGGCTGCGTTGCGGAAGTGCTCACATTCGCCCCGGGTAGGAGGCGGCGGTTAGGGCCGGCGTTAGGAGATGACGCCGTCCACGAGCGCCTTGGCCTCGGCCTGGACCTGCGCCAAGTGCTCGGCGCCCTTGAATGATTCGGCGTAGATCTTGTACACGTCTTCGGTGCCGGACGGGCGTGCCGCGAACCAGGCGTTCTCGGTGGTGACCTTCAGGCCGCCAATGGCTGCGCCGTTGCCAGGGGCCTCGGTCAACTTGGCTGTGATCGTCTCGCCAGCCAAGGTGGTGGCGGAGACATCGGCTGCGGAGAGCTTGCCCAGCGCCGCCTTTTGCTCACGGGTCGCGGCCGCATCGATGCGCGCGTACGACGGCGCCCCAAAGCGATCTGTCAGCTCACCGTAGTGCACCGAGGGTGACTTGCCCGTGACGGCCGTGATTTCCGAGGCGAGCAGGGCCAGCAAGATGCCGTCCTTGTCGGTGGTCCACACAGAACCGTCCTTCTTCACGAAGGAAGCGCCAGCGGATTCTTCCCCACCAAAGACGCCCTCGCCGGAGAGTAGCCCGGGCACAAACCACTTGAAGCCCACGGGAACTTCAACCAGCTGGCGGCCAAGGTCTGCTGCAACGCGGTCAATGATGGAGGAGGAGACCAGCGTCTTGCCCACACCGGCGGTGGCGGGCCACAGCGTGCGGTGCGTGTAGAGGTACTGGATCGCCACCGCCAGGTAGTGGTTCGGGTTCATCAGCCCCGCGTCCGGGGTGACGATGCCATGGCGGTCGGCGTCGGCGTCGTTCCCGGTAGCAATGTCATAGGGTGCGCCAGCTTCAAGCTTCTTGATCAGAGATGCCATGGCCGACGGCGATGAGCAGTCCATGCGGATTTTCTCATCCCAGTCCAGGGTCATGAAGGCCCATTGCGGATCCACGGTGGGGTTGACCACCGTCAGATCCAGGTTGTGGCGTTCGCCAATTTCGCCCCAGTAGTCAACGGAGGCGCCGCCCATGGGGTCCGCGCCAATGCGCACACCGGCGGCCCGGATGGCGTCCAGATCCAAGACGGACGGCAGGTCATCGACGTAGCCGGAGAGGAAATCGAACTTGCCGGTGGTGGAGGCCGCCATGGCATCGGACAACTGCACGCGGCGCACCCCGCGCAGTCCGTCTTCAAGGAGTTCGTTGGCGCGGTTGGCGATCCAGCCGGTGGCATCAGAATCGGCGGGGCCACCGTGCGGGGGGTTGTACTTGAAGCCGCCGTCGCCCGGAGGGTTATGGGACGGAGTCACCACAATGCCATCGGCCAAGGCATCCGTGCGGCCCTTGTTGTAGCTGAGAATGGCGTGCGAAACGGCCGGAGTGGGCGTGTAACCGTGGCGGGCGTCGATCAATACCTGCACACCGTTGCCGGCCAGCACCTCAAGGGCAGTGTTCTGGGCCGGTTCGCTCAGTGCGTGCGTGTCCTTGCCCATGAACAGGGGTCCGGTGATGCCCTGAGAATTGCGGTATTCAATAATGGCCTGCGTGATAGCGGCGATGTGGCCCTCATTGAAGGACGACTTCAACGAGGATCCACGGTGTCCGGAGGTGCCAAAAGCCACGCGCTGAGCCGGATCGCTGAGGTCCGGTGTCAGATCGTAGTAGGCGTCCAGGAGGGCGGAGAGATCAACAAGGTCTTGGGGAAGGGCAACAGTGCCCGCGCGGCTAGCCATAACCACAGCATGACAGAGACACCCCGTGGATGGCACGTGTTGCCCAAAGTGTGAACTCTTCATAGCAGTGGTTGCCCGTGGGGGCGAGGCGCCACTGGACTAGCATGGATGACAAAGTCAACCACTACCTGTGTACCTGCGAAGGCACAGGCACAGCATCGTGTAGGAGCAATACATGTCTGATCAGCCGGATACGCCACAGCCTTATATGCCGCCAGGCTACAACTCCCCGCCGGTGCCGCCTTATATGCAGCCTGCTCCTCCTGCTCAGTCTGCTGCGCCCGTGCCCCCGTACTATGCCCAGCCAGCCGCACCCGCAGCCCAGCAGCCTTACTCGCAACCGCCGCAGTTCAATGCGCCCACCTATTATCAAGGTGGCCCCGGCTATCCAGGCCCGGTTGGTCCCAAGGGTATGAGTTTGACCAGCATGATCGTGGGCCTAGCCTCGCTCGTCTTGGTCGGGTTCCTTATTGTTCCCCAGATTGTTGGCATAATTCTGGGCCACATGGGACTCAAACGCGAAAGCCCCCAAGGGCGTGGTTTCGCCATCGCCGGCCTGGTGCTGAACTACCTGGCGTTGCTGATCTACGGGATCATCGTGGGAATTTGGTTCGCCATAGTGCTGGTGGCGGCCGGTTCTTCTCCCTCATACTCTTACTAGAGCGTCAGCGCTAAAACCGGAATAAGAAACCGAATAAAATACGACGGCGGCACTCACCGAATCGCGTAAGCGAAAGGTGAGTGCCGCCGTCGTACTTTAAAGCTTTTAAAGTCTGGAGCAGGGCTACATGATCCCGGCCATCAGCTTCTTAATGGGCTTCTTGGCGAGGAACAGGGCCACACCGAATCCAATGGAGACCAGACCGATGACGAGGAAGTAGGGGGTCTCGTTCTCGGGGTCGTACCACTGGGCGAGGACACCGGACATGGCGGTTCCGAGTGAGACGGACAGGAAGAACAAGGCCACCATCTGTGTCTGGAACGCGGCCGGGGCAAGCTTCGTGGCCAGCGACAAGCCCACGGGGGAGAGCATCAGTTCGGCGACTGTGAACAGCAGCAGAATGAACACAATCGCCATCATGGGCACCGAGGCCATGCTGGCGAACGGGATGAAGCTCAGGTAGGCCAAGCCCATGACCATGAGCGCAACGGAGAACTTCACCGGCGTACCGGGCTGGCGTGCGCCCCACTTGGTCCAGAGTGCGGCAAAAACACCGGCCAAGATGATAATGAACACCGGGTTGATCGAGGAAACCCAGCTGGCGGGAACCTCCCAGCCGAGGATTTCGCGGTCGAGGCGCTTATCGGAGTATAGGGCAATCACGGTGAACTGCTGCTGGAACAGCGACCAGAAAACCGCACTGGCCAAGAACAATGGCATGAACGAGAAAACGCGGCTGCGCTCCTCCCCGGTGACCGTCTTGTTGGCCAGAATCACCGCGAAGTAGGCAATAGTTGCTGCGATAACTACGGCAACAATGACCCACTTGAGGTTCTCGGCGGTGATCAACTTCAGGGTTACGGCCACAACAATCACTACGACGCCGGCAATTGCCAGTCCGGCGAACTTGCCGTACTGCTCGCGCGGGAGCGGGTTCGGGATCGCGTGAGCAGACTGCGGCAGGTTCTTGCGCGTCAGTCCGTACTGCAGCAGACCGAAGCCCATACCAACGGCCGCCGCGGCGAAACCAATGTGGAAGCCGTAGGTGACCTGCAGCCAACCGGTGGCCAGCGGGCCGATGAGACCACCAATGTTGATGCCCATGTAGAAGATGGAGAAACCAGCGTCACGCCGGTTGTCGTCCTTGGCATAAAGCGTTCCCACCAAGGCGGTGGCGTTAGCTTTCAAACCACCGGAGCCGACGCCGATCAGGATCAGGCCTACTGTCAGGCCAACGGCTCCGGGGAGCAGGGCCAAGGACAGGTGACCGGCCATGATCAGGATGGCGCTGTAGAACAGCACCCGCTCCGAACCCATGAGGCGGTCTGCCACCCAAGCGCCGAGAATGGTGGAGAGGTAAACACCGCCACCGTACGCACCGACGATGCCCAGCGCGGTGGTCTCGTCAATGCCGAGCCCGCCCTGAGTGACGGAGTAGTACATGTAGTAGGCAAGAATTCCCTGCATGCCGTAAAAGGAGAACCTTTCCCACAGCTCAACGCTGAAGAGGTTCAGCAGCATCTTGGGCTGTCCGAAAAAGGCGGTGTCGGGGTGTCTTGGGGGAGCCGTTGCCGGATCGGCGGGGCTGTTTTGTGAACTCACTTAAGCAATTTTGTCACTTCTGATGCCGATCGTCACATTTGGGTTTCCAGCAAGAAATAGGGTAGCTGCTCTTTATTGGTCCTCACTGCGCTCTCCCCGGTCCCCTCGAGCGCTAGGCTTAGCCCATATTGGAATCAAACTTTTTAGGAGAGCAAACATGTCAGACATCATGAGCGTCACGGTTGCCGAGATGGGCGAGGACGCTGTGATTTTGGATGTCCGCGAAGACTACGAGTGGGAGGCCGGCCACGTTGACGGCGCCGTGCACATTCCCTTGGAACAGTTGCCGGCGCGCCTCGAAGAGCTCGACCCCGACGTAGACGTCAACGTTATCTGCCGCACCGGTGGACGTTCATTCCGGGCTACCACTTGGCTGGTCCAGAACGGCTACAGCGCCTTCAACGTGGTGGGCGGCATGGGTGCATGGTTCGAAGCCGATAAGCCCATGGTCTCCTCCAACGGTCAAACTCCCCGCGTCCTCTAATTGTCCGCAACCAGCGGACGAAACCACGAAGCTACGCATCTACGAACGAGACAGGTTCTCCATGACATCCGCGCCCTTTGATACAACACTGCCCCTGACCTTTCTTGGGCCGGAGGGGACCTTTACCGAGGCCGCTCTGCTGCAGGTTCCGGGTGCGATCGAGATGGAACGAGTCCCGTCGACCAACGCAGCAGCCGCGCTTGCCAAAGTGCGCAGTGGAGAAGCTTTCGCGGCCATGCTCCCGATTGAAAACTCGATTGAGGGCGGTGTCCCAGCCACGCTGGACGCGATCTCCAACGGAATTGAACTGCGCATCTTGCACGAAGTGGTGGTGCCCGTCAGCTTCGTCTTAGTGGCGCCGGCAGGGGTGACGCTCGCCGATATCAAGGCCGTGGGCACACACCCGCACGCATGGGCCCAGACCCGGGACTGGTTTAGCGAAAACCTGCCACAGGCGGCCCATGTCCCGGCAAATTCGACGGCGGCTGCCGCCCACTCCCTAGTCACTGGCACTGACGCTTTCCAGGCCGCCGTATGCGCACCGCTGGTTGCTCAGCAAACAGGACTGAATATTCTTGCCGCCGCCATCGAAGACAATACGGGGGCCGTCACACGCTTTGTTTTGGTGGGTCAGCCGGGATCGCTGCCGGCACCTACCGGTGCCGATAAAACCACCCTTGCCATTCCGCTCCCCGAGGATCACCCCGGCGCGTTGATGGCCATCCTGGAGCAATTTGCCAGCCGTGGAGTGAACCTGAGCCGCATTGAGTCCAGGCCAACCGGGCAGTTCCTAGGTCACTACACCTTCAGCGTTGACGTTGACGGGCATATCAACGACGCCCGGGTAGCCGATGCCTTGCGTGGCTTACACCGGGTCAGTTCCGACATTCGTTTCCTGGGCTCTTACCCGCGTGCCGATCGGCAGCCGCCGGCGATCCGCTCCTACAACTCGGACGCGGCATTTGCCGACGCCGCGTCCTGGGTCGAATCTCTCATCTAGTCGCTTACCTGCTCACACACCTGGGAAACAGTACGCTGACGAGGGTTCCTTCTCTGTCTGTCTGGCTTTGTCTGGCCAGCCCGGGCGAAAGAATCGCTGCGCCGCGACTCTTTCGCCCGGGCACCGGCACGCCTATGCTTGGCCTATCTCCACAAGGTGACTTCTGTGCAAGGTCACTTGCCGGAGATGGAAAAGTTGCTCCCAGCAGGGAAGAGGCGAGTCAATCATGGATCCGCAGGTAGAAAAGAACAGCAGCCAGGACGGCACCATTGTGAACCCTGGCAGCAGTTCAGGCCGGGACACGTCCGTCGGTGACGAGGGCGACGACGCCAATGAGTTGCGCTTTGACGAAGAGGAACGCCTCATTAAGGAACAGTCGCAACGTCCCGAAACTGACTAGAGCGAACTTCCCCAGGCTGCCCGTGCCGTGCCGTGCCGTGCCCTGCCTAGGCCGGGTCGTTTGGTGCAGCCACGCGGACCAGTACGGCCTTGTGCTCCACGCTGACTCGCACACTGGTGGCGGGGCCGGAAGGATCCCCGTCAATTTGAGTTTCGACAGGCATGACAGTGCGGATGGTCAGATTCTGGGAACGGTAAAAATCAATGACGGGCAGGTGGTTCTTGTGTTGGAACACCACTTTTCCCGCCATCGCTAGCCAACCGAAGGCGCTGCGGGGGCTGATTACCACCACGTCCAGGACGCCGTCGTCGATCAGAGCTCCCGGAACAAAATCGATGCCGCCGGGGAGCAGCCCACAGTTGGCAAACAGCACGGAACGGACCTTGCGCTGCTGAGCGGGCTCGTTGTCGAGCGTGATGCTGACCTTCTTGCGTCGCCCGGCCATGTGGCGCAGACCGGCTTCGCTATAGGCGAGCCAGCCCACGTGCTCCTTGAGCTTGGAATTGGTGTCGTTCATGACATCCGCGTCCATGCCCAGGCCGGCTATCACCATAAACGAGTGCTTTGATTCGGCTCCTGTCACGGCGTTCTCGATCTCCATGAGTCCAGCGTCAATGTGGCGTTGGTGGCCAAAGAGCGCAATTTGCACGCAGGCGGCCATGTCGGTTGCATCGAGACTTAGATTGCGTGCCAACAGATTTCCAGTGCCCAACGGCACGATTCCCAGGGGGATTTCCGTGTGTCGCAGGGTCTGACCCACAGCGCGCACGGTGCCGTCGCCGCCGCCCACAATAACGACGTCGGCCTTGGCACCCAGCGCAGCTTCAGCCATAGCGAAACCTGGATCCTCCGCAGTGGTTTCGAAGAAGAGCGGGGCCGGCCAGCCAGCTTTGGAAACGGAGCGGCTGATGAGGGATTTGGCCGCCTCGGCACCATTTTTAGTGGGGTTATAGATGAACGCCACTTGCTGTTTAGCGATGTTGATCTTGTGGGGAGAATCGGCCACGGCACTGCGAGTGTGCTTTTGCGCGAGCTTGCGCACACCCACCCAGCTCGCGGCGGCAGCCAGCACAATAATGGCCACAATGATGACGGCAAGGAGTTCGGTTTGCATGATTCTCTAACCATAGCGGCTGAAGTTGCATTGATTGGATAGGCTTAGGGCGTGATCGATGTACGAGACCTCTGCGAAAATCCTGAAATTTACCGTGCCAGCCAGCGTGCGCGTGGTGCTGATCCGTCGGTGGTGGACGCCATCATTGCTGCCGACGCCGCACGTAAGTCCGCGATCACCTCTTTTGAGGCGTTGCGGGCTGAGCAAAATGCGTTTGGCAAGAAGGTGGCCAAGGCTAAGGGCGAGGAAAAGACCGCCCTGCTGGCCGAGGTGAAGGAGGTGGCTATTGCCGTCAAGAGCGCTTCGGCTGCTTCCGACGCCGCTGCCGCGGAGCAGGACGCTTTGGTGCGCAGCATTCCCAACCTGGTCTCTGACGGTGTTCCCGAAGGTGGCGAGGATGACTTCGTCGTGGTCAAGACCGTGGGTAGCCCGCGTGAATTCCCCGACTTTGAGCCCAAGGACCACCTGGAAATTGGTGAACTCATTGGCGCCATCGACATGGAACGCGGCGCCAAGGTGTCCGGTTCACGCTTCTACTTCCTCAAGGGAGTGGGCGCACGCCTGGAAATGGCGCTGCTGCAAATGGCCATGGATCAGGCCATCGAAGCCGGCTTCACACCCATGATCACCCCTACCCTTGTTTTGCCCGAAACCATGGCTGGTACCGGCTTTGATGTGGAGCACGACGCCGAGATCTACCGTCTCGCTGACGACGACCTCTACTTGGTGGGCACCTCCGAGGTAGCTCTGGCCGGTTACCACGGGAACGAAATCATTAACGTTGACGAGCCCGTCCGCTACGCCGGTTGGTCCTCCTGCTACCGCCGTGAGGCCGGTTCGCACGGTAAGGATACCCGCGGCATCATCCGCGTGCACCAGTTCAACAAGGTGGAAATGTTCGTTTACACCTCAGTTGAAAAGGCTGCCGAAGAGCACCAGCGACTGCTTGCATGGGAAGAGGACATGCTCGCCAAGGTTGAGCTTCCCTACCGCGTGATCGACACCGCCGCCGGAGACTTGGGCATGTCCGCCGCCCGCAAGTTCGATTGCGAAGCTTGGGTCCCTACGCAGGACGCCTACCGCGAGCTGACCTCCACCTCTAACTGCACCACGTTCCAGGCGCGCCGCTTGAACATCCGCGAACGTCAGGTTGCCGAAGACGGTGGCAAGGGCAGCACCCGCGCTGTCGCCACGCTTAACGGCACACTGGCCACTACTCGCTGGATCGTCGCCATTTTGGAACATCACCAGAACGCCGATGGTTCGGTCACTGTTCCGGTGGCCCTGCGCAAGTACCTCGGCGGCATGGAAGTATTCCCGGTCCTATAAGACTTTTGCGGTCTGTCCACACACCATGTGAACGTCGGATTAATACTCACACTGTGCAAACAGCTGTGGACATTAACCCGGCGTTCACGGCATTAACAGGTGGAATATGTGGCATTTTTCCCTGAATCTGTTTAGCTGGATGTATGACAATGACAGTAAATACTGCAATTGCCGGCATCGATGACCGGTCCACTGCAAGCCCAAAGTACTTAGTAGCCCTAGATGTAGACGGAACGTTGGTTGATCACGACGGTGTTATGAGTGATTCCGTCCGCACCGCGGCAACGGCCGTGGTCGACGCTGGTCACCACGTCATCATCGCCACCGGCCGCTCACTCGGAGCCCTGCTGCCCATCGTGGAGATGATCGGCATGCGCACCGGGTATGGGGTCTGTTCCAACGGTGGTGTGACCATTCGCTTGGACCCCACTCTGGAGAACGGCTACGAGGTCATAGACCGTGTGACTTTCGATCCGGCTCCCGCCCTGAATACTCTGCGTGACAAGATCCCCGGGGCTCGCTTCGCGTTGGAGGACGCTGAGGGAAACTTTCTGGCCACCTCCCGTTTCCAGGACGACAGCTTTGGCATTGAGGCCCGCGGTGTGGACTTCGAGCACCTGTTGAACACTGATGCTGTGCGCGTTGTGGTCAATAGTGCTGAAGCCAGCACGCAAGAATTCTCAGACGCCATCTCCGCCGCTGGCCTGAGCGGAGTCACCTACGCCATCGGTTGGAGCGCCTGGCTCGACATTGCCGCGGCGGGCGTCACCAAGGCTTCCGCACTTGAGGTGGTGCGTTCTTCACTGGACATTGATCAGTCGCTAACAGTGGCCATGGGCGACGGCTCCAATGACGTTGAAATGCTTCGGTGGGCTGGCCGCGGTGTAGCCATGGGCCAGGCTGAGGACAATGTGAAGGCCGCAGCCAACGAGGTAACCGCTTCTGTGTACGACGACGGTGCTGCCACCATCTTGCGTAGCCTGCTCTAGTCCCCACGCCTCGCAACCTCAGGGCGGGCCCCTCTCCGCACAGCCAGTTTTCCAAGAGCAGAAATGGCTGCTGCCATTGGGGTATGGCACGTGCCTCGCTCGAGGCTCCAGTGCGGAGGGTTGCCACCTCGCGGGCATTATACGACGTCTCGCCGCTTGAAAAAACCGTCAGGTAGGCTGGAAGAGGAATATGGACGATTAGTGAACTACCGACATGGAGGTACGTGCTCATGACCACCAATTCTCAGGGAACAGTTGATCCCCTTGATTTCAGTGCAGTATTCAAACGGGATGAAGGCAGCGGGCCGAAGGCCACGTTCTACATACCCTCTGACGTAGCCGGCACACAGGCCGACAAGTCCGCGAACATTCTCAAGAGCCACATCAAACTAGCTTCCGAACAATTCGTGGAATCTGGGATGAGCAAGTCGGACACCGAAGCTATATTCGCACCCATCGCCGACCTAGTCGCCGATTCATCGTATTGGAGGCTGCAGAGCCGGGGGCTCGCGGTGTTCGTTGCTCCCGACTTCCACTTGGCGGTGAGGATCCCGCTCGAAGTAAGTGAGTCTGTGACGGTCGCCGACCACTTTCAGGTTCTACCCTTAGTCCCCATCTTGGAAAATGACGGCAAGTGCTACATCCTGGCCCT
Organism: Specibacter sp. NPDC078692; assembly: GCF_040686835.1. Lineage (NCBI taxonomy): Bacteria > Bacillati > Actinomycetota > Actinomycetes > Micrococcales > Micrococcaceae > Specibacter > Specibacter sp. NPDC078692. The sequence continues at coordinate 106,525 of NZ_JBFBLV010000010.1, read as the reverse complement.
GGCGAAAAACTCGCTGCGACTCTTCGATGCGACCCGTAACAACATCGAGGAGCTGCCGCTCGGAACGATCCCCGAATCTTTTGATGCCGTGATCGGCGAGCTTCCCGAACAATCGCTGCAGTCGCGCGCAATCGGCGGCGGGGACTCGGCCTTCTACGGTCAGGGCGGATCGGGTGAAACGGAGACCATGCTCACCGAGAAATTCATTCATGCCGTAGGTAAGGCGGTCGGCGATGAACTCGGGACCGCGCGGTCGCAACCACTCGTTCTGGCCTCTGTTGCGGAGTATCTGCCGATCTTCCGCGACGCCAGTTCATACCCTGCGGTCCATGGCCAGGTGATCGCGGGCAATCCTGAACATAAACATCCGGATGAGTTGCGCTCGGCAGCGTGGAAGCTGCTGCGTGAAAGCGAAGCCGCCCGCGATTCTGCAGAGCGTGAGCGCGCCCTATCATTGGTTCACAACGGCAAGGGCGCGTTGGATGTTGCTGAAATCGCGCGGGCAGCGGACGAAGGCCGAGTCGATTCCCTGTACCTGCCACGTGACGAGAAACGACTGACTTCACCAACAGTGCGCGAGTTGGTGAACCGAGCCGTCCTGTCGACCGTGCGAACATCCGGCACCTTGCGAACGCTGGGCGAATGGGACCGTGACGATGAGGTAATGGCCACTCTGCGGTACTGAGAGGGAGCCGCGGAGATCCTCAGGATCCGTGCCGACGTTACCGTCCCCAGGGAGACAAAGGCGGCGCACCCCGCAAAAGGGGAGCGCCGCCGTCGTACTTCATAAAAGCCGCAAAAAACTAGTGCTTGGTGTCCTCGAAGCGCTTGATGGAGGCTTCCAACTCGGCTTCTGCAGCTGCACGGTCGGCCCAGCCCTCAGCCTTGACCCACTTGCCGGGCTCCAGATCCTTGTAACGGGTGAAGAAGTGCTCGATCTCCTTGACCAGGAATTCATCCACGTCGGACAGTTCCTGGATGTGGTCAAAACGCTTGTCATCAACAACACACAAAACCTTGGCGTCGCCGCCGCCGTCGTCGGTCATGTTGAAGACAGCGATGGGGCGCGCATCCACCACTACACCGGGATGCAGATCGTAGTCCTGCAGCATTACGAGGGCGTCCAGCGGGTCGCCATCTTCGCCGAGAGTGTTGTCGAAGAAGCCGTAGTGAGTGGGGTACTGCATCGAAGTGAACAGCACCCGATCCAGGCGGACGCGCCCGGTCTCGTGGTCAACTTCGTACTTGACGCGTGATCCGCGGGGGATCTCGATGGTGACGTCGTGCTTCATCGTTAGGCTCCTCAAATGATGGGGTGTGCGCGGCCGGACACGGCTCTGCACGGAAAATCCGTCTAGTATGAGGATATAGGCGCTTTCGTTGCGCTAAAAACCCGCCCGGACTTTTCGGGCGCAATAATGCCCTTTTTAGTCCGATCGCGTGAGCCCGGACCACCTGCCTCGAAGGAACCGCCTGCTTCATGGGACGCACGTCAAAAGCTGTGACGAGCGGCTTGCTCATCTGCGCACTGGCCGCCGTAACCGTGCCGGCCGGGCTGCACCTGATCCCCGCATTCCTGCCCCAAGACCCCGCCGCTGTGGCAGTTATCCCCGCGGCCCAGCTGGCGCCCACCGGCATCAGCACGCTCACCGGAATTGACCCGCTGTCCGCGACGGCGCCGCTGCCGGACGCGGCTCAGCTCTCTGCTGATCTGACAAAAGCCCTAACGTTCGATGGCGAGGGCACCTTCAGCATGTATGTCGCCGACGCCTCTTCCGGGACGCCGCTGTTTTCCCAGGACGGGCAGACGGCGCGGATTCCGGCGTCGAACCTAAAATTGCTGACGGCCGCGGCAGCGCTCAAGACGCTGGGTCCAGATACGCACTTCACAACTGAAGTGTTGGCGGGCTCCAGTGCCACGGAAATTGTCCTGCGGGGCGGCGGAGATACCATGCTCGCCGCGGGGGAAAGCGATCCGGAGGCCGTCATGGGTCACGCCGGGCTCGCCACCCTAGCGCAGCAAACAGCCACGGCGTTGAGCAAGGCAGGAGTCGCCGGGCCCGTCACGCTGACCTTGGATGACACTGTCTTTACCGGCCCTTCGCTCAACCCCAAATGGACCAAAGGAGATGTGGACGCTGGAGAGATCGCGCCCATTTTCCCGATCGCCCTGAACGCAGGCCGGTTTCACCCTGAGGTACTGAGCGGCCCCCGCCCGCAGGATTCGGCGATGACCACCGCGCAGGCCTTTGCCGATGCGCTCGCAGACGCTGGTGTGGCCACCACGGAAACCATTGGCCGCGGTACTTCCACCGGCGCGGTTCTGGCCTCGGTTGAATCGGCCACCGTGGCTGGGCAGGCGCAGTACATGCTGGCTGAATCAGATAACTATGTGGCGGAAGCGTTAGGCCGGATGGTGGCGGTGAAAATGGGTAGTGAGGCCAGCAACGCAGGAGCCGTGGCCGCGGTCCGCCAAGTGGTGGAACAGCTGGGGCTGCCCATGAACGGGGTTGTCAGCACCGATAATTGTGGCCTCGCCGAAGGCAACTTGATCAGCCCCGAACGCCTTGTTCAGATGGTCTCGCTCATGCTGGCAGACCCCTCTTCTGATGTGGGTCAGGCCTTGGCTGGGCTGCCTATTGCCGGGCTGAGTGGTTCCTTGTCCCAACGCTTCGTGGCTGCTCCGCAACTGGATGGGGCGGGGCTGGTCCGTGCCAAGACCGGGTCCCTGAATGAGGTGACAGCACTGTCTGGTTACGTCATCAACTCCCACGGCCGGCTGCTGGTCTTCTCGATCCTGGGCAATGGGCTCACCGGCGGTGCCGCTGCGGCACGCCCCGTGGTGGACGCCGCGGCGGCGGTCCTCGCCGCGAGCTAGCCTGCGAGCTAGCCTGCGAAGGCTTTCTCCAGGGCCTCGCCACGCTGTGTCAGGAAGGTGGCCACGGTGGCGGACTTGTCCGTGATGTCATCCTGGCTCAAGCCATCACTGGCGGGGATGGACGCTGTGATGGTGGTCAGCAGCGATTGGGCAGTTCCGTCACCGAACACCTGCTGGTAGAGCTCTTGGTACGCGGACTTGTAGAGCGTCTGGAATGTGGCGGAGGCCAAGAAGCGGGTCTTGAGTGCATTGCCACCCATTCCGCCTCCGACCCTATTGGTAGCGCCCTTACCGCCGCCGCCCATGGACAAGGACTCATCCGGGCTGGCCGTGGCATTGCCGCTCAGAGCCAGATTCAGGTCCCAGGAGATGACGGAGATTTTCTTGGTGGTCAGGTTGTAGCTGAGGTAATAGTTTTGGCCAGGTCCAGCCATGTCATCGGAGTTGGCCAGCAGATTTTGGGTTGCCGTGTACTTGGCAAAGGAAGCTACATCAACCCAGTTGGCTAGTTCGGCGTCAAAGGTGGCGTCATCGGCTTCATCGAGCCACTTCAAGAAGCTGACAATGAGCGTTGCATCCTGGGAGTCTTCCTTGTTTAGCTGCTTGAACTGGTCCTTGTACGTTGCCAGATCATCGCCCTGGTAGCTGAAGCTGGAATCGGCGTCGGCCTTGAAGACCACGCTGTCACCGTCGTCAATGCTTTCCCCGTATTGCTCATCGGGGTTTTCCAGCAAGAGCCGGGTCTGCGTTGCGGACCCGTTGACCGAATAAGTGGTGTAGGAATAACGCTGGGTGGGCTGCCCCGTTGCCGCTGTGACGGACAGGGCCACCGCTTCATTGATAACAGGGGTGCCGGGGCGCAATGCCAGTTCGGTCAGACCGTCATATTCGGTGCCGTCAACATATTTATCAAAGCGGATCAGCAACGGCAACGACGCCGGATCATCTGCCGAAATGTCCGATGAAGCACCCATGCCGCCGCCTGGAGCGCCGCCTGCTTCGCCATCTGGACCTCCGGCCATGTCGGTTGGCATGTCGGTGGGCCTGGTGCCGTCCCCTCCCGGGCGAATGCCGTCGCCGGGAGTGCCGGCCATGTCGGTTGGCATGGTGCCATCCCCGCCCGGGCCCATTCCGCCGTCGCCACCTGGACCTCCGGCCATGTCGGTTGGCATGTCGGTTGGCATGGTGCCGTCACCGCCCGGGCCCATGCCGCCACCGCCGGGAGCGCCGTCTTGCGTGCCGCCCAGTCCACGCAGAGTGGAGTTGCCCTTGAGTCTTACGCCAACATTTTCAATCAAGGTGCCGTCGATGGTGATGTCGGCGCTGATCCACGCCTTATCGGAGTCCGTTTCATAAGCTGCGATCATGGCGTCGTAGTCATCGTCATCCCAGGAGAGGCTGACGGAGTGAGGCACCGTGGCATCGAAAAGCTCTACGGCCCCGGTGATGGAGGTTCCGCCCTTGCCGGTCACTGCCGTTTCGCCGGAGCCGGAGCAGCCAGCCAGTGATAGGGCCAGCACGGCTGCCGTGGCGCTGAATAATTGTGCTTTCTTGCGGAACGTTTTCAGAAGTGGCGTTTTGGCCATGGTTGGGTCCTTGCTGCCTTGCGGCGGTTGAAATTCAGGGGCCGGGAGGTGCGCCGAGACTAGCGCCGGCCCGGACCGCCGCCGGAGGTGTATTCCCCGGCAATTGCTGTCATTACTTCCGTGGCTCCTGTGGTGGAGCCGGTACCCAGGCCTGCTTTCACATCGGCAGTGCCGCCGGTCAGGACGGTGTACGTTTCACCAGCTGCCATGGTGGCGCTGGAGAAGACGATCGAGGACACCGTCTTGGTCGTGACGAACGTCGCCACTACGGCACCTGTTGAATTGGCGATGTGGATAATCGTGCCAGCGCTCACAGGAGAGTCAAAGGTGATCTGAACGCCTGATTGGGTTGAGGTCTCGCTAGGTGTGACAGCCATTCCAGAGCTACCAGCCGCTGCAATGGTGCCGCCGGTCACACTCAGATCGCCGTTCACATCGAGGGCGCCGTTACCGTCATTGCTTGGCCCGTTGACAACCACTGTGCCGCCGCTGATCGAGGCGGTGCCATTGGAATCAATGCCATCTCCTTCGGCGTTGATGGTCAGTTCGCCGCCGGTGATGTCCAAGGAGAAATCACCCACCGTATCCATGGCGCCGCCGCCGCCCATGCCGCCCACTGGGGCACCTTGCGGAGCGCCTTGTGCTTCTGCTTCTGCGCCGCCAGCTGCGGTATCAGTGGTGGTGCTGGAGCCGCCAGAGGCATTGAGGCCGTCGTCGTTGGAGGTCACGTTGACTGTGCCGCCGGAGATGGCGATGTGGGCTGCTTCCAGACCCTCCTCAGATTTGGAAACCGTGACGGTTCCAGCGCTTATGGTCAGCGAGGTGGCGGCCTTGACGCCGTCGTCACCAGAAGCCACAGTAAGTTTTCCGCCAGCTACGAGCAGCCAGCCACGATTTGCATCGCTGTCATTGCTGGCCTTGAAGCCATCCCCGCCTGCCGTTACGTCATAGCTGCCGTCGAGCAGAACGGTGTAGTCCTTGCCCATGATGCCGTCGTCGACAGCCTTGACGGTGACATTCCCCGTGGCCAGCACCAGGCCGTCCTTGGTGACAATGCCATCGTTGTAGTTGCCATTGACGCTCAGCGAGCCGCTGCCGGCAATGGTCAGGTCCGCTAATGAGTACACGGCCGCGTTGGCGGCATCCGTTCCGGTATCGGCATAGCTAGAGGCATCGCTGAGCGTGTTGGTGGTGCCATCCTCCAGGAAGAGGAGCACCTCATTGGCGCTTCGAATGTCAACGGCAGATCCGGTTGAACTTGTCATCGTGGCATTGTCTAAAACGATGCGAACCACGTCGTCTCCTGCGGCAACCACTAGTTCACCAGCGCTGAGCTTTCCCGACACTCGGTAGGTGCCGCCGGCGCTGATGGTGATCTTGTTTCCGTCAACAGCAACTGCGGCAGCGTCATTTCCGGCGGCGCTGCTGGCACCATCAGCCATGCTGATGGTGGTTTCTTTTGCCACATCCCAAGAGAGATCGTCTTCGTCGAAGTGGGTGCTCTCGGCGATGCTGCTAGCTAGTTCTGCCGCCGTTCCCGAGGTGGCCACGCTGGGAGCTGACGCCGTGGAGCTGGAGGAAGCATCCGCCGTCGAACTTGTTGATTGGGCTGAACAACCGGCCAGGGCCAAGGCGAGGGCGAGTGCTGCCACAGAGGTGGCGCGGTGTGCTCGGGAGAAGACGTTCATTGCTTGGTTCCTTACGGGTTCGGGGGATGCGGCATGTTGTGCAGCAGTGTGCGGTGCCAGCGGTTGGCGGGCAGTTCCGGCTTGAGGGTTGCCAAGCCGGTGGCGAATTTTGAGATTCGGGAGGGGCGGATGCCGTTCATCCACAGGTATTTGTCGAGCTGTCCAGGGGCGGATCCCGATTTGGTTTCCACCACGAGTTGATCGCGCATGACCAGGGGATTCGCTCCGGGCAGCGACCATGCGACGTCCACATCGATCGTGGCCCGGCTGTTGGAGTCCGGCAGGTACAAGGTGATCCGGCCGTAGACGGTTTCCAGGACCGGGGCCAAGTTTTCCGGTAGTGGCTGGCCGGTGCCGCCCAGGGTTTCGGCGATATACGCGGCGCCCTCATCGGTGATGGTGGAGCGATCCGCGAGGTTGTAGGGGATGCGTTCCTTGACGGTGACGTTGCGCGAACCCTCCGTTTTGACTTCCAGGAAGCTGACGCCGCTGTCCAGATAGCTGCGGGTACGGATCTTGTAGCGCCGCCGTCGGCCGTAGGCGGCCAAGTGGTAGCTCGCAAGGTCAGGGGTGTCGAAGTACACCGAATCGTAGGGGAAGATCTGGCGGCCATTGGCGTCCAGGACCTGCATCTGTGCATCGAACTGCTCGAAAATTTTGGTGAACTTCTCGGTGGGGACCAGGTATTTCCGATCGATGCGTTGTTGCAACGCAGCCTTGAGGTTCAGTTCTTCAAGATCAATGGTGGGCAGCTCTCCTAGCCGGTTACTCAGGGGAGTTTGGTAGCTCACCGTCACTAGGCACCGACCTGGTCAAAACTCCGGCCCTCTGCCGCTGGCAGCTGCTCTTGGAGCGGGCCCCGTGGTGCGGTGGTCAGGGTGTGCAGCTTGCGGGCCGGATCAACTGAGAAGCGCACATCCACCTGGGTTTTGTCGTTGACCAAGTCAAGACACTGGACAATGACGGTGTGCACGGTGCCGCCGAGGACCTCTTCGAGCCTGGCTGTGAGAACATCCGAGTCGCTGATGGCCTGGTCAAGGATCACAGTTTGCTGCCGGTAGCTGGGAAGCACCATGGCGCTGTCACCAATGAACAGAACAAGGAGAATCAGGGCCATCAGGGACAGTGAGATCCATACGGGTTCAACGCCCAGACCGGCAATCAGGCCCAGGGCCAACGCGGAGAAGTAGTAGGCCACCTCGTGCTGTGACAGTTCCGTGGAACGCAGACGGATGATGGACAGAACACCGAACAAGCCAAGGCCCAGGCCGACGCCGGCTCCCGACCCTGAGAGCGCGGTGGCAACTGCCAGCACGCCAACATTGATGGCGAGATAGGAGACCACCAGATCTCTGCGCCGGTGGCGGCGCAGGTACATGCCAAAGGTCATTACCGTAATAGCCACAAGATCGGCTGCTATAAAAATCCAAGCGTTCATGGTTCACTCCATATTCATGTTCAAGGGGTTCTACTCTCTAGATTTCCGCGCTAACCTGTGCTGAATCTGTGCTGGTGGGCAGCTGGGCTTGTGAATGTGAAGATGTTGGCCGATTCAGTTGCGGGCCGGAGGACACGGCGTCACGGGTACGGAACAGAAACCGCTTTTGTATGGCGAAACTCAGGAGGAACAGCACCAGTTCGGTCAGTAGTTTGGCCGGGAAGGTAGCCAAGCCTGCCTCGGTAAAGCTCAACAGAAGTCCATAGCTGGCGCCGAGCAGAAGGACCACCAAGGCAAAGTAACGCCCTGCTGATATGCGCAGCGGGAGGGACCTGCCCTCGGGGAATACCATGCGGCGGTTGACGGAAAAATTGACGCCGGCGCTGATGGTCCGGGCGCCTGCCACAGATATCCACAGGGATCCGGTGGCGGCCATCAGGAGCAGGAACGCTACCGTGTCAACCAGAAATCCCAAGAATGACGAGCCGGAGAACTTCAACAACGGCGCGTAAATACGCAGCGAATCCCGCAGCGGACGAAAATGCGAGGACTCATTTTTATCCAGATAAATGGTGGCGATGGGCACGCTGTCCAGACAGAACCCCAGGGACCGGGCCTCGAGGAGAACATTGAGTTCATATTCGTAGCGGTTCCCTCGGATGGACTGCAGCCAAGGCAGCAATTGTGCAGGGTAGCCGCGCAGCCCGGTCTGGGTGTCCCGCAACCAGGTTCCTGTGGCCAGTGCGAAGAACAGCCGGGTGGCTCTGTTTCCGATGCTGCTGCGCAGGGGCACCTGACCACTAAAGAGCCGTTCGCCCAGAACAATGCTCTCGTGGGCCCGCACCCGCTGCGCCACCTTGAGAATGTCCGCGAGTGAGTGTTGACCGTCCCCGTCGGCGCACACCACATGGTGCCCCGGGTAGTTGGCCATAATGTAGCCGAAGCCGGTCTTGAGGGCTTGGCCCTTGCCATGGTTGTTGGTGTAGCCGATCACGGTGGCGCCTGCCGCCTGAGCCTGGGCAAAGACCGGTTCGAAGGCGGGGCCGCTGCCGTCATTGACAATCAGGATCTTCAACTCTGCCTTGGCCTTGGCCTGTTTCAGGTTCCGGATCAATGAGGGGAGTTGAGCATCGGGCTCAAAGGACGGAATCAAGATGATCATGGTGCACCTACCTAGCCACATAGAGAATGTCGGAGGTTCCGCGTTCCTGGTTTTTGCCCAGTGGGTTGTTCACGAGCGAGCCGTTGAAATACATGGTTGAGGAGCCGCCACCGTCAAGGTTGTAGGCAGTAACGGCGCCCAAATCGAGCATGATCTGGGCCAGCTCCGTCATGGTGACGCCTGTGCTGTAGCCGGCGGATCGACCGTCCACCACCACAAAAACCAGGTGATTGGGGGCAATGACGCCAATGGCTGTCCGTGGCTGCAACCCCTGAATGGAGTGGTTGCCGAAGTTGGTGTCAACCTCTATGGCGTCAATGCCTGCCTTGACGCCGCCGTTTTCAAGCAGGGAGGGGCCAAAGGAGAGCGTGTTCCAGACGCCGGCGGCAAGGAGTGTGGCGACGTCCGTAGCAGTTTCGTCGTAAACCTCAACGGTGCCATCACGGTAAAAGGCGAGTCCTTCGCGGGCGCCTTTGTCACGGAAACTGACGCCGTTGCGAATCACGATTCCGGTGTCGCGGAAGCCGTAGTAGTCACCGTTCACGGCGAAAATCGCATCCTTGCCCGCGGCAATGACTGATGGTTTTTCAACGATGTTCTCGCCAAATTTGTTGTCCGCGAAGGCCGATTTCAATGCTGTGGCGTCCGTCAACTTCAGCGTGGCCGTGAAATAGCTCAGTGTTGACTCACCAGTGCCGTCGGTGACCTTCTCAATGGTCATTGCGGCGTTGTTGGAGGTAAATCCGTTGTTGGTGACCACAGCCGCTGTGCCTGCGGAACTGCTGCTGGCGCTCGCAGTGCTGCCGGTCTGGGACGCGGCGGCGCTGGCCTCATACGCGTCGACGTCGTTGATTTCGGTATGTTCCACCACGAACCGGTCCAGGGCCCAGGCCGTGGCCCCGCCGGCGGATACCAGCAGGCCCAGAGCGCCGCCAAGCACCGCGCGTCGAGTGGGGGTTTTCTTGGCGTCGCTACCGGCCGACGCGGCCAAGGGGTGGTCCGTTGAGGGAGGAGAAGTAGTCATACTACTTTTTTAGTGGGCTACTCTGTGCCCCCAACATGGTCTTTCTTGTGCCGCAGCTGTGAGCCTTAGTCGGTGGGCATGTGGAGAGGCAAGGTGATGGTGAAGCGAGTTGCCCCTGCCGTGCTTTCCGCCGTGATAGTTCCCTGGTTTGCGTGTGTCAGGGCTTCAACGATGGCTAGACCCAACCCGGAGCTGTTGTCGCCGTTGCCGCTGGTACGCGCCGGATCTGCCCGGCTAAAGCGCGTAAAGAGATTCTCGAGGAACTCTTCCGGGATGCCTTGGCCATTGTCTGCAATGGCCAGCTTGGCCACGCCAGCATGGGCGGCGAGACTGACACTGACGTGCGTGCCGGCTGCGGTGTGCTTGGCCGCGTTGGAGAGCACATTGATCAATATCTGCCGCACTTCAGATTCCACGGCGAAGACCAGCACGGGTTCCTCGGGGAGTTGCAGCGAGAACGAATGATCAGGAGCGGCAACTTTACTATCTTGCGTGGTCTCCATGAGCAGATCCGTTAGATCCACCGAGGCGGGGTCTTCGCGCTGGCCTTCATCGAGCCGGGCCAGCAGGAGCAGATCCTCTACGAGAGCTGACATGCGCCGGGATTCGCTATCAACCCGGCGCAACGCCGATGTCCCTGAAGGGGTCAACTTTTCACTCAGGAGCACAAGCTCGGTGTATCCGCGAATAGATGTCAGCGGTGTGCGGAGTTCGTGGCTGGCGTCGGCCACAAATTGGCGCACCTTGACCTCGGCCGCGTGACGGGCGGCAAACGATCGGGTCAGGTGGTCCAGCATGTTGTTGAAGGCCACCCCCACGTCCCCAATCTCGGTGCCCGGCGCGGAGGCCATGGCTGGGATGCGTACCTTGATGGCTGCTTCGCCAGAGTCCAGCGGAAGCGTGGCCACCGTGGTGGCCACGGAGGAAAGCTCATCGAGCGGGCGCAGCGACCTTCTCACAATGATGGTGCCGACGAACCCGATCAAGAGCAATCCTGCCAGCGAAACGCTGACAGTGGTCCACGCCAGCGAATTCAGAATTGAGTCCCGCTCTGAGGTGGGGAACCCCGTCACGAGCTCACCCCCGGCAGAGCTGGAAGCCGGCGTTGACAAGAGCCGGTACGTTCCTGTGGAAAGGGTCATTTCCGCGGTCTGCCCCGAGGGAACTGTGCCATGTAACTTTTGCAGATCGGAGGCAGTCAAGGCCACGGTGGAACCATCCTCTTGAACTACTGACGACGAGCTCAAAGAACCTGGAATCAAGAGTGCCCGCAACGTTCCTGGCCGTTGCCCCCGGGTATCCAGCGGGTTGGGCTCGGTGAAGGAAAGTGGGGGAACATCATTGGACCCGGGAGATAGTTTGGGTGGTGGCCCATTGGGACCGAAGGCGCGCGAGGCAACCTCCTGGAGGTTGCGATCCAACGCGGCGGTTAGATAGTTATTCATGGCCAGATGGCTGACGATCCCCACCGTGGCGCAAATGGTAGCCAACAGCACCAGCACGGCAACCACCAACTTGGTACGTAAGCGGTGACTCTTACGTTGCCGCCCGGGTGTCGTCACGAGGCGGCCGGCTTCAGGACGTAGCCCACGCCACGGACCGTGTGAATCATGGGTGAGCGGCCGGCGTCGATCTTCTTGCGCAAATAGGAAATATAGAGTTCAACGATGTTGGCTTGACCGCCAAAATCGTAATGCCACACTTGATCGAGGATTTGCGGCTTGCTCACCACGCGCCGAGCGTTTTCCATCAGATACCGCAACAGCTCCCACTGTGTGGCGGTCAGATCGATGTCGATCCCACCGCGCGTCACCTCCCGAGTATCAAAGTTCAGGACCAGATCACCCACCACAATCTCGGCATTGTCAGAGGAAGCGATGCCGGAACGTTGCACCAGCCGGTGTAGGCGCAGCATGAGCTCCTCCATACTGAAAGGTTTGGTGACGTAATCGTCGCCACCGGCGGCAAGCCCGGCAATCCGGTCGTGGACGCCATCACGGGCAGTGAGGAAAAGGGCCGGGATCTTAGGTGCAAATTCCCTGATCTTCCCCAGTAATTCAATCCCGTCCATGCCGGGCATCATGACATCGAGCACCACTACGTCAGGGCGGAAGGTGCGTGCCGTACGCAGCGCATCTGCTCCATTGCTCGCCGTGGCAACATCCCAGCTGGACATACGCAGACCCATGCTAATCAGTTCCGTCAAACTAGCCTCGTCATCCACCACGAGTGCGCGGATGGGGCTGCCGTCAGGATGGGATAACTGCGGAAGGTCTATGAAGGAATTCCGCGGGGTGTCGGTCATGAACTCGGCTTTCTTGTCATTTTTTGTTTCAAGTTTCTCATCAAGAAGGTATGTAGTGGCGTGCTGTGATTGGCTTCCCCCCCCTAGTTCTGCGTGAGCGCAACGAGGCCCACAATGAACTCACTATGACTTAGTCTGGCCGAGGTTTCCATGCGCCATCCAACTCATTCCTGTGCCGGAGCTGTGAATCCGGGCAAACTCTTGACGGCGGCACGTGAGCTGCGCGTCAATGCCTTCCGGCCAGCAGAAGTACAGGCACATGTGATCTGATGGTAAACATGAGCCAGAACAGCAGCGCCGCATCCGGAACGCCGTCAGCCCCCGCCATGGTCAATTGGGAACTAGCCGCAAAAACGGCAGCCAATTTAGCCCCTGCCGGGCCGGATTTGAGCGGCTCGGAAATCTCCGCTGCAGTGGAAAACCTGCGCCTCATGGCCGAAAAATCGGTGCCACACGTGCATGAGATCAGCCGTCTTGAGGCAGCGAAAGACCTCCACGACTCCGAGGTTCTGATTGTGGACAGGGCATCCTGGGCCAAAGCCAACACGCAGAGCTTTGCCGTCATGATGGATCCCGTACTGCGGGCGCTCGCAGCCAAACAGGCCGATTCTGCCAAGGGGTCCGGGCCAACGCCGGGCAGCCCGGGTGCCGCTTTCAGCGCCACTGTGACGGGGGCTCAATTAGGAGGCGCCTTGGCGTTTCTTTCCAGCAAGGTTTTGGGCCAGTACGATCCCTTCTCCGCACTCGGGCAGAGCGACCCCAACGCTGCCCGCCCCAACTCCGCCCACTCCAACGCTGCCCACTCCAACGCGGCGAAGTCCGGCGGCCGGCTGCTGCTCGTGGCGCCGAACATCATCACCGTAGAACGCGATCTGAAGGTGGATCCGGCCGATTTCCGGCTTTGGGTATGCCTGCATGAACAAACTCACCGGGTGCAATTTGCGGCGGCGCCTTGGCTGCGTCACCACATGATTGGTGAAATTGAGAAGCTCGGCACCTTGCTGGTGGGCGACTCCGAGAAATTCGGCGAACGTCTTCTCGAATCCGCCAAATCGCTGGGCCGCAAGCACGATTCCACAGCCGATTCCACCCCGGAATCCTCCCGTGGCAGTGTTTTGGACCTCCTCCAGGATCCCGCGCAAAAAGCGGCGTTGTCGCACTTGACGGCCGTCATGAGCCTCTTGGAGGGACACGCCAACGTGGTCATGGACGGCGTGGATAAGAGCATCGTCCCCACTGTGCGCACCATCCGCCAACGCTTCAATAGCAGGGGCAAGGACCGCGGTGTGATTGAAAAGTTCATCCGGAACCTGATGGGGCTGGACGCCAAAATGCGCCAGTACAGTGACGGAGCCAAATTTGTCCGCGACACCGTGGCCGTGGTCGGCATGGACGGCTTCAACCAGGTCTGGAACCAGGTAGAGAACCTGCCCACCGAAGCAGAAATTCACAACGCCCGCCTCTGGGTTGACCGGATGGGCCTGTAATGAGCCCCCGCGGCCGGCTCGATCCCACCGTGGGCAAGGCCCGGGCCATGGTCGGCGCCCTGCTCGGGATAAAAACCACGGGCAAGAACTTAGCCGTTGAGAACCCGCCGCTGATCCTGGTGGGCTGTAGCGGCGGTCCTGATTCCCTCGCCTTGGCGGCCGTCTGCGCGTTCTTTGCCACACGAGGGGAAGTACGGGTGGGTGCCGTGGTGGTTGACCACCAGATGCAAGCGGGCAGTGCCGAGGTCGCTCAAGCCACCGCCCATCAGTTGCAGGAGCTGGGCTTGGACCCCGTGGTGGTCCGGACCGTGGATCTGAAGCACGACGGCGGTGGACCGGAAGCCGCAGCCCGTGCAGCCCGCTTTGACGCACTCGAGGCGACGGCCCACGAATTGGGCGCCTCACACGTCCTCTTGGGCCACACCCTCGACGACCAAGCAGAATCAGTCCTCTTGGGCCTCGCCCGAGGCTCGGGAACTCGTTCCCTCGCTGGCATGCGCGAACGCCGCGGCATATACCTGCGCCCCTTTTTGGGGCTGCGCAGGGATGAGACATTGGCCATATGCGAGGCCTTGGCTCTGACGCCGTGGCATGATCCCGCCAACCAAGACCGAGCCTATTTACGGGTTCGGGTGCGCAATGCGGTGATCCCCTTCCTCCACGAGGAACTTGGCCCCGGAGTGGCAGAGTCCCTGGCCCGCTCCGCCACCATTTTGGGTTATGACGCCGACTTCCTGGATCAACTGGCCGAGGCAGAGTTTGCCAAACTGGCCGAACGTAGCGCGGAAAAAGGCCCAGATGCGCACATCGCCCTGCCAGAAGACGAGCTGAGGGTATTGGCTCCGGCCCTGAGGACGAGAGTGTTGGCGCTGGCCGTCGTCGAACTTGGGGGAGTGCAGCCGAGCCTTGAACGGCTCGGCGCGGCAGAAAATTTGCTGGCCCGGAAAGGGTCGGCGGGGCCGGTGCAATTGGCCGGAAAAGTCAGTGCTTGGCGGATTTCCCGGAATCAAAGTGTTCCCCACGAAGGCCGCAGCTATGGGAAGCTAGTTCTTAGGCGCAGCACCTAGGCGCACACAGCAGCAACAAAAGCAGCAACAAAAATGCACTAAAAACCAGTACCGATCCTTCACAAACAGGAGTCATGGGTGGATTCACAAGACGTCCAAGCCGATCTTAAGCATGTTCTTTACACCAAGGAACAAATCCAAACACGCGTAGCCGAACTGGCCGCGCAGATTGATGCGGACTACGAGGGCCGCGACGTCCTTCTGGTGGGTGTTCTCAAGGGCGCCGTCATGATCATGGCGGATCTGTCCCGTGCCCTGCACAGCCACGTCACCATGGACTGGATGGCAGTGTCCTCCTACGGTTCCGGCACCCAGTCTTCGGGAGTTGTCCGGATCCTGAAGGACCTCGAAACCGACCTCATGGGCAAGCACGTCCTCATTGTTGAAGACATCATCGACTCGGGCCTGACCCTGTCATGGCTGCGCGCGAACCTCATGTCCCGTGGCCCGGCCACCGTGGAAATTTGCACGCTGCTGCGCAAACCAGCTGCCGCCAAGGTGGAAATCGACGTCAAGTACGTTGGTTACGAGATCCCGAACGAATTTGTTGTTGGCTACGGCCTGGACTTCGCCGAGAAGTACCGCAACCTGGACTTCATCGGCACGCTCGCACCGCACATTTACGAGTAAGAGAAGCGTTCCAACGCTAGAAATGCCGCCGCTGCTTACTTTCTGCCAGGGTTTAAACCACGGCAGAAAGTAAGCGCGGCGGCATTTGTTGCAAATAACGTTATGCCCTCAGGGAACTAAAGGGCATTCCCGTGCGTGTAGCAAGGCGAACGGTGTAAAGCTATAACTTGGGAACGTGTCGGAAGCGTCCTGTACGAGTATGAATTGGTTGAGCGGGAGGGACGAGGCCTAGCCTCGAACACATGAAAGTCAAAAAACTCTTCAAGGGTCCATTTATCTGGATCATTGTGGTTGTGGTGCTCATTAGCGCCGGTCTGTTTACCCTGACCGGTACCAATCAGAGCCGCATTGGAACCTCTGACGGCCTAGAGCTGCTCACGAGCGACAAGGTGGCCTCCGCCAAGATCTTCGGTTCCGAAGGTCGGGTGGACATGATCCTCAAGGACAACTTTGTCAATGCCGACGGCAAGGACCAGGGCAAAAACGTCCAGTTCTTCTACGGCAACTACCGGGCCACCACGATGCCTGAGCTTATTGACAACGCCAAAATGACGAAGTTCGACGACCAACCGGCGTCCAACAACTTCTGGTCCAGCATCTTCTCCCTTCTGATCCCGTTCGTACTGATCGGTCTGATCTTCTGGTTCCTGTTCTCCCGCATGCAAGGCGGCGGCTCCAAGGTCATGCAGTTCGGCAAGTCCAAGGCCAAGCTGCTCACCAAGGACCACCCGCAAGTCACCTTCAATGACGTTGCCGGCGCGGATGAAGCCGTCGAAGAACTGCACGAAATCAAGGATTTCCTGCAGAACCCCGACAAGTTCACCGCGGTGGGTGCCAAGATCCCCAAGGGCGTGCTGCTGTACGGCCCTCCCGGTACCGGTAAGACTCTGCTGGCCCGTGCCGTGGCTGGCGAGGCTGGCGTGCCGTTCTACTCAATTTCCGGTTCTGACTTTGTGGAGATGTTCGTCGGCGTGGGTGCTTCCCGTGTCCGCGACCTCTTCGAGCAGGCCAAGGCCAACTCCCCAGCCATCATCTTTGTTGACGAGATCGACGCCGTTGGCCGTCATCGTGGCGCCGGCATTGGCGGCGGCAACGATGAGCGCGAGCAGACCCTCAACCAGTTGCTCGTTGAAATGGACGGCTTTGACGTCAAAACCAACGTCATCTTGATTGCTGCGACCAACCGACCCGACGTTCTTGACCCGGCTCTGCTGCGTCCGGGCCGCTTTGACCGCCAGATCCCTGTGGAAGCTCCCGACCGTTTGGGCCGCGAACAGATCCTGCGGGTTCACTCCAAGGGCAAGCCCATGGCTCCCGGCGTTGACTTGAACGCTGTTGCTAAGAAGACGCCAGGTTACACCGGTGCTGACTTGGCCAACGTGCTCAATGAAGCAGCCCTGCTGACCGCCCGTTCCAATGCCCAACTCATTGATGACCGGGCACTGGATGAGTCCATTGACCGCGTCATGGCCGGACCGCAGAAGCGCACCCGGGTCATGAAGGAACTGGAACGCAAGATCACCGCGTACCACGAAGGTGGACACGCGCTGGTTGCCGCAGCCATGCACAACACCGCACCGGTCACCAAGATCACCATCTTGCCCCGAGGCCGCGCCCTGGGTTACACCATGGTGGTTCCTGAGGATGACAAGTACTCGATCACCCGCAACGAATTGCTGGACCAGATGGCCTACGCCATGGGTGGCCGTGTTGCCGAAGAAATCGTGTTCCACGATCCCTCAACTGGTGCCTCGAATGACATTGAGAAGGCCACCGGAACGGCCCGCGCCATGGTGACCCAGTACGGCATGAGTGAGCGCATTGGCGCCGTGAAACTGGGTTCTGGCAACAGTGAGCCGTTCCTCGGTGGCGGCGGTGGGCAAGGTAAGGATTACTCCGAAGCCGTTGCCTCCATGATTGATGAAGAAGTCCGCAAACTCATCGATCAGGCTCATGATGACGCTTACGAAGCGTTGATCGCCAACCGCGACATCCTGGACCGTTTGGCCCTGGAACTGCTGGAACGCGAGACCCTGAACCAGGCCGAGATTGCAGAGATCTTCATCGGTCTGCGCAAGCCTGCCCCGCGCAAGGTGTGGCTGTCCAAGGACTCCCGCCCCGTCTCAGCGCTGCCCCCTGTCATCACCGACAAGGAGCGCCGCGAAGCCCTTGAATCCGGAGCTCCGAAGCCTGAGTCCGTCAGTCCCGAGGATCAGATTGCCAACGCGCACCTGAGTGGTGAACTCGATGCTCCCGGTAACCAGCCGGGTATCGAATTGGGCAAGGGCGATGCCCCGCAACTGCCCGGCCAGCCGTAACACCGGTAGGATCACATCCGTGACTGAATACGACGATGAACAAAAGGTGGACCTACCGCGCATTGAAGCGGCGGTCCGGGAAATTCTCCTCGCCATTGGTGAGGATCCGAATCGCAGCGGACTGCTGGACACACCCAAACGTGTGGCCAAGGCATACGGTGAAGTGTTCGCCGGCCTGCACCAGGACCCTGCGGATGTTTTAGGCACCACCTTTGACATTGCCCACGAAGAGATGGTGCTGGTCAAGGACATTCCGTTCTACTCGACCTGCGAACACCACCTGGTGCCCTTCCACGGCAGCGCCCACGTAGGTTACATCCCGTCGTCGGACGGGCGGGTGACGGGGCTGAGCAAGCTGGCGCGCCTGGTGGATATTTTCGCCAAGCGGCCGCAGGTGCAAGAGCGCCTCACCACCCAGATCGCTGATGCTTTGATTGAACATCTCAAACCTCGCGGCGCCATCGTCGTGGTGGAATGCGAACACATGTGCATGTCCATGCGTGGCGTGCGTAAACCAGGGGCCAAGACAGTCACCAGCGCTGTCCGCGGTCTGCTTCACGAGCCTGCAACCCGGGCTGAAGCCATGAGCCTGATTCTCGGAAGGTAACTGTAAACACCATGGATTCCCTCGCTGCTGCGCCCGGAACGGGCCCTGCCACCTCACCCTTGCCCGTTCTGCGGGCCCGCAAGTCGGTGGCTACCTTTGCCGCACTCCCCAAAGACCGCACCGTGGTCATGGGGATCTTGAACTGCACCCCGGACTCCTTCAGTGACGGCGGCGAGTACGACTCCACGGAAACGGCTATTGCCCACGGTCTGCGCATGTTCTACGGCGGCGCTGACATCATCGACGTCGGCGGCGAGTCCACCCGCCCGGGTGCTGCTTATGTTGACGAAGCCGAAGAGCAGGCCCGCATCCTGCCCGTTATTTCCACGCTGGCCAAGGCCGGCGCACTGGTCAGTGTTGATACCCGGCATGCCTCCACCGCCGCCTTGGCGCTGGACGCCGGTGCCGGGCTGATCAACGATGTTTCCGGTGCCAATGTGCACCCGGACATGATCGCTTTGATCGCCGAACGCCAGGCTCCGTACGTACTCATGCACAGCCGTGGTGACTCACGTTCCATGGATTCACTGACCGAATACACGGACGTCGTTGACGAGGTTGTTGCCGAACTCGCTGAGGTTCGCGAGAAGTTCTACGCCGCAGGAGTCAGAGAAGAGAACCTGATCCTGGATCCGGGCATTGGCTTCTCCAAGAATGCTGACCAGAACTGGGAACTGCTGGCCAACCTGGACCAGGTGGCAGCCATGGGCAACAAGATTCTTGTTGGCACCTCCCGCAAGCGTTTCCTCGGCTCACTGTTGACCAGCGCTGGAAAAGCTGCCGCCCCGAAGGAGCGCGACGACGCTACTTCGGCCACCACGGCCATCGCCGCTGCTCAGGGTATTTGGGGTGTTCGCGTGCACGACGTCGATGCCAGCCTTGACGCTGCCAAGGTCGCCGCACGCTTGGTGCAGGGTAAGAAGAACCGCGAAGCGCGTCTATCCGCGCGCCAGGCCGCCCAGTGACACAGCTGGATACCATCCGCCTAACCCGCGTTACAGCCATCGGCTACCACGGTGTTTTTGAGCATGAGAAGCGCGACGGGCAACCTTTCATTACCGACGCCGTGCTGCACTTGGACATAGGTGCAGCCGCCGCAACGGATGACTTGTCCAAGACAGCAGACTACGGGGCGGTGGCCGAAACCATCGTCGCCATGGTGACCGGGCCAGCTTTTGACTTGATTGAAACACTCAGCGTCCGTATGGCCGAGAGAATTCTGGAAGATTTTCCTGTCGTTCAAGCCGTCGAAGTGACCATCCATAAGCCGAAGGCACCCATTCAGGTCCCCTTTGGCGATGTCAGCATCACGGTCTTGAGGACTCGTGAAGCTGCTGGCACCTCTGTATCGGGATCAGCCGTATCCGGTGCAGCCGTGTCTGGCACCGTGGTTTCGGGCTTGCCATGACTGCTCCCCGTGCGCTGACCCGGGCTATTCTGGCCCTCGGCAGCAATCTGGGTGAGCGTGAAGGCACGCTTTTGGGCGCCGTCGCTGATCTTGTGGATCGTCCGGAAGTACGCCTGCAAAATGTTTCCCCTGTCGTGTCCACGAAACCAGTGGGCGGCCCCGCCGGGCAGCCCGATTTCCTGAACATGGTCATTGCCGTGGACACCACCTTGTCTCCGCTGGACTTGTTGGCTCATTGCCAAGCTGTGGAGTTGGCTTACCACCGGACGCGTGAGGTGCGTTGGGGTGCCCGTACTCTCGACGTTGACATCATCGTTTACGGCGACGTACACAGCGATGATCCGGTGTTGACGCTGCCGCATCCGCGTGCCGCCGAACGAGCGTTTGTGGTGTATCCCTGGTCATTGATGGAAGCTAACGCCACCTTGGACGGGGTGCCGGTGGCACAGCTGGCAGCTGCCGCCGCAGATATGTCCGGTATTTCCCATGTGCCGGACGTACCTCCCACTGTTGTGACCTAGCAGACCCTGCGGGAAGCCCTCAGGCGCGGGAGAATCACTGAGCCTAAAGTCCAAACGGCGAAAAAACCAGTACGGTTAAATGAGCAGTCCCCAAGTGAAGCGATGAGGCAACAATGAGAAGCACAATGCGGACCATCAGGCCCGCGTGGTTGGCAGCCGTTGGTATTGTGCTGGCGGCCATTGGATGGGTGGCCACTTTGCTGACCTCCCGAGCCAGTTTGGCCCTGCCGGTGCTGCCACTAAGTTCCTTGATCACGATGGCTTTGATAGCTGTGGTGTGTCTGGTGTTGGGCCTGCGGGTGCGTCGCTGGCGCGACGGTAAACGGGAAAAGGCTCTTGATCCGCTGCTAGCCGCCCGAACAGTAATTTTGGCGCAGGCCTGCGCTTATGCCGGAGCCGTACTGTTCGGATGGCATGCCGGAATCCTCATCAACCAGATTCCCACCGTGGCCATGCGCAGCGATCTGGCCATCATTTGGGTCATGGTGGCGCATCTGGCTGGCGGACTGGTCATGGTGGCTGTTGGTGTCATGGTCGAACGATTCTGCAAGGTACCACCGGAAGACAGTGATCCCGGTACGTCCAGTACCCGGCCCAAGCGTGAAGGACATGGGGAGGAAGAATTTGCCTAAGCAACATAGCAGCGCCATTGATCCTGACGGAATAGTTTTCTTACCCGTCTCCGAAAAGCTCATGACGGCCCGCTTTATCTCTGCCGGAATTGGTGCCCTCATTTTCTTGATCATCACCGCGGTGCCGTTGGTTCTGCATCTCACGGGTGTCTGGGCGGGCTATCCGGCATGGTTGGCGTGGGCCGCCCCCGCCGTGGTGGTGGTGATCGCCGTATGGGAAATGATTTTGATTCCCCGCCAGGTGCGAGCCATTGGCTACGCGGAACGTGACGAAGACTTGTTGATCCGCGGCGGTATCCTGTTCCACCGGGTCATGGTGGTTCCATACGGCCGCATGCAATATGTGGATGTGACCATGGGGCCGCTGGAGCGGATGCTGGGACTGAGTACCATCCATCTGCACACCGCATCCCCGGGAACCAATGCGTTGCTCAATGGCCTCCCCGCCGCGGAGGCCGGCCGGTTGCGTGAACAACTCACCGCCCGTGGTGAGGCAAAATTGGCCGGCTTGTGAGCGAGCAACTGCCTGAGAACTCCGGCGTACCCGGCGTACCTGACGCACCCGTCAGCTCCGGAGTGCCCGAAGCGCCCGCTGCGCCAGAAGGGTTCACCACCGACAGCGCCGATACCTGGCACCGTGTGCACCCCGTGTCGCCCCTGGTCCGTGGGTGGATCGCTGTGGCAGCCGTCATCTTCATTTTTGGCCGAAACTCCCTCGACTCGCTCTTTTCTGGCGGCTGGGAGAGCGGTGGATCCGTGACCGGCGGAACACCCGTGGTGGTCATCCTCATCGTGGTAGGCGCCGCCGTGATCATTTTCGGTGCGGCATTTTTTCTGTCGTGGCGGTTTACGCGGTACCAGGTCACCGATGAAAACGTGCATATCAACTCCGGCATTATTTTCCGCCAACAGCGCCGCGCGCGCATTGACCGGGTGCAGGCCATTGACGTGATCCAGCCGCTCTTGGCGCGCGCATTCGGCCTAGCCGAGCTGAAGTTTGACGTGGCCGACGGCGGAAAGTCAGCTATCAAGTTGTCCTTCCTCAAGCTTGCGGAAGCCAAGCGGCTGCGCGCGGCAATTCTGGCCCGTGCCGCTGGCGTGGCGTTGGATCCGGATCAGCCCATGAACATCCAAGAGGCCCCGGAAACGCAGGTGCTGGCGTTGGCTCCGCGGAGAATCATTGGCGCCGCATTTTTCTCCACCACCACCGTGTGGGCCGTGATTTTCATTGTGGCGGCCGTTGTGGCTGTGGTGTGGACTGGGGAATTTGCCATTTTTCTCGGTATTTTTCCGCTGTTCATCGGTATCTTTGCTTCTTACTGGAAGACGATTACGAACGATCTAAATTTCCGTGTCGCCACATCGCCCGACGGCGTTCGGCTGCACTATGGGCTGTTGGAAACACGCTCCCAGACCATTCCGCCGGGTCGCGTCCAAGCCGTGAGTATTTCGCAGGGACCTGTGTGGCGCCCCTTTGGCTGGTACAGGGTTCAAGTCAACGTGGCTGGTTATGGTGATGACACCTCCGGCAGTTCCCGCAGTGTGATTCTTCCCGTCGGCACGGAGTCTGAAGTCATGGCTGTTTTGGGCCTGGTATTTCCGGACCCCGGGGTGGAACGGCCCTTTGAGGTTTTTGCAGCCGGCCTGCACGGGGCGGGTGCCGATGAAGGATTTGTGCACTCGCCGCGGGCAGCACGCTGGGTTGACCCCATCTCCTGGCGCCAAAATGCCTTCCGGGCAACGGCAACAGCGTTGCTGTGCCGCCGCGGCCGGTTCTTCCGCAGCTTGCAGGTGGTGCCGCACGAGCGCACCCAGTCGTTGGGATTGCGTCAAGGGCCGCTCATGTCCAGTCTGGGTCTGGTCAGCTTTGAATTGCATTCAACGGTGGGACCGATCCGCCCGCGCGTGCATCATCTTTCAACGGCCAACGGGCTCGCACTCTTCGATGAGCAATCAGCCCGCGCCGCAACGGCCCGTCGCATTCAACGCAGCGAAAAGTGGCTCGAAGTAAGACCGTCACTCCTCAATAAAGAAGAAGAAAAGGAACAATACCTTGCCGATTAAGCCGGGCCGCCTTGGCATTGGAATCATTGGAGCTGGCAAGGTGGGTGCCGTTCTGGGAGCTGCGCTGCGGGGTGCCGGGCACGCCGTCGTCGGTGTTTCCGCGGTGTCCGAAGCATCCTTGGAACGGGCAGAACTGTTGCTGCCCGGCGTTCCAGTCCTTGCGGTGGAAGACATTGTGGAGCGCTCGGAACTTGTCCTGTTAGCTGTTCCCGATGACGCCCTGGCCGATCTTGTGACTGGCCTCGCCGCCACGGGTGCGTGGCAAGCCGGGCAGCTGGTGGCGCACACCTCGGGGCGTTTCGGCACGGGAGTACTGGCTCCGGTCAAGGCCGCCGGTGGCATTGTGTTAGCTCTGCATCCGGCCATGACGTTCACCGGCATGAGTCTGGACCTGGCCCGCCTCTCCGACTGCTGTTTTGGTGTTACCGCTGATCCGGCAATGCTACCCATCGCCCAAGCCCTCGTGGTTGAAATGGGTGCCGAACCGGTAGTTATTGCTGAGGCTGATAGGGTTCTCTACCACGCGTCACTAGCGCATTCGGCGAATCACATGGTCACGCTCGTGGCCCAGGCGGCACAGATTTTGGCGGACATTGGCGTGGAATCGACCAGCCAGGTGTTGGGTCCGCTGTTGCGTGCCGCCTTGGAGAATGCGCTGACATCGGGGGAGTCTGCCCTGACCGGTCCGGTGGCGCGCGGCGATGCTGGCACCGTGAGAGCCCATGCCGCTGCCCTGCGCGAGTACACACTAGACACCTCATCCTCGGACGTGCTGGACGCTTATCTAGCCATGTCCGCTAGCACAGCAGCACGGGCGGCTAAGCGGCGGATGCTTTCCGCGGAAGCGTATCTTGGTATCCAAGCGGCTTTGCGAAACGACGACGAACCCGGCTCGGTCGATCCGGTCACGTAGACGCGCGCATCGCGCAGAGCACCTTCCGAGCAGCATAAAATTTTGGCAATGAACTGGCATTGACGTTGGCATTGAAGAGAGTGAAGAACATGAGCACCGTGTTGGTAACCACCATCGCCGAGCTGCGGGATAAGTCAGCGGCACTGTTGCGTCAGCGAGCTGCGCAGGGCGGGCAGGACTCGGGCCGCGAGCCCGGGACGTTGGGCTTGGTCCCTACGATGGGCGCCTTGCACCGCGGCCATGCAACCCTGGCCCGCGCCGCCGTAGCCGAGAATTCGGTGGTGGTGGCCAGCGTGTTCGTCAATCCCTTGCAATTCGGTGATGCCACAGATTTAGCCCGCTACCCTCGCACTACAGAAGCCGATCTGGCTCTGCTCAGCGAGGCTGGCGTGGACCTGATGTTCGCCCCTTCGGTAGAGGAAATGTACCCAGGCGGCGAACCCATGGTTCGGGTCACGGCAGGAATGATGGGGGAGCTATATGAGGGCGCCTCACGCCCAGGCCACTTTGACGGTGCCCTGACGGTCGTGGCGAAACTGCTGCACACAGCCATGCCCGACGGCGGCCTGCCGTACCAAGCTGGTGCTGGCGGGGACGGTCCCCAGAACATCGCCGAGGATGCTGCCGTTCGCCCGGCCTACCGAGCATATTTCGGCCAGAAGGACGCCCAACAGCTGACTCTGGTCCGCAAAATGGTGGCTGATCTAAACTTCCCGGTGGACATTGTTGCTGTTCCCACGGTGCGCGACGATGACGGACTGGCTCTCTCCAGTAGAAACCGATTCTTGTCTGCGCAAGAGCGGGACTCCGCCTTAGTTCTCTCGCGTGCCCTGCGGCTTCTGAAGCGCCGAGCCGATGCCCATGAGCCACTCGACATTGACTCGGCGCAAGCCCTCGTGGATAGTGCTCCGGGCGTGGAACTGGAATACCTGGAAGTGGTGGATCCGCTGACACTTGCGGTCCGTGCCGAAAACTGTCAGGACACCCCGTTCACAGGGGAAGCGCTGGTCCTGGTTGCTGCGAAGGTGGGCCCGGTACGGCTCATTGACAACATGCCGCTGGGCTGAGCCGCGAATCTCAGCCTGCCCCACCCCGCTCTGCCCCACCCCGCTCTGCCCCACCCCACTTTGAAGGTGCGCTCGGTTAAGACAGAACCATGCGCTACTCAAAGAGCTGCGCATGGTTCTGTCTTAACGGAACGCAGAAGCAAAGTCGTGCAGACGGCTCAGCTGGATTATACGGCGGAAATCAGCGCCGTCACGTCCTCCAAATGGGGGTAGGCGGCCTGGGTGCCCCGCTTGGTGGTTGCCAGCGCGGCTGCCACGGAGGCCTGCCGGGCCGCGTCCACGAGCGAATCGCCCGCAGCCAACCGGGCTGCGACAGCTCCTGTGAAAGCGTCGCCGGCGCCCGTGGTGTCCACGGCGTCCACCTTCGTCGGTGCAATCAGTACCGCAGGCGCCGAGGCGTTGGTGGAATCCAGCACCACAGAGCCAGCCGCACCGAGCGTCACCAGCACCTTGGACAGGCCACGCGCGGCAAAGCTCTCCACGGCCCCGTGCCAGGCTACGGCTGGCGCATCGGATGCCGGCATGGCAAAACCGTCAAGGAAGGCCGAGGCCTCGTGGACGTTGACCAGCAACACATCCACCGACTGGGCCAACTCCTCGGTGATGGGAGCGTACGGCGAGAGGTTCAACAGAACTGTTGCTCCGGCGTCGTGCCCGGCAGCAGCGGCAGCCAGCACGGTCTCCGGGGCCACCTCCAAGCACAGGCAGACCACGGCGGCGTCGGCAAAAACTGCCGGTTCCAGATGGGTGGGCAAGAGCGTTGCATTGGCGCCGGCGGAGATGATGATGGTGTTCTCGCCCTGGGCATCGACCGAGATGACGGCGACACCGGTGGGCTCGGTGACGCGGCGGAGGTGATCGGTATTGACCCCAGAACTGGCGGCGGAGGCCAGCAGCATATCGCCATTGGCGTCCTCGCCCACTGCGCCCAGCAGCGTCACCTGACCGCCCAGCCGGGCCGCGGCAACAGCCTGATTGGCGCTCTTGCCGCCTGGATTCACCGCAAAACCGTTGCCGTGGAGGGTTTCGCCGGGGTTGGGCAACCTATCGCAGTAGATGGTCAGATCGGCATTGAGTGAGCCGGCAACAACTATTTTGGCACTCATGGTGCTACCTCCGCGTCAATAGGTTTGGGCACCAGCAGCGAGGCCGCGAAGGCTGCGCCGGTGAGGGCCAGAGCCACTATGACAACCGTCAGGTAGGAGCCGTGGCCGCCCAGCGGGGCCGTGGCAACCAGAATGGCTGGCAGGACCAGGAAGCTGAGTCCGGCGCCGAGGTTGAAGGCACCAGCGTTCATGCCGGGCAAGAATCCGGGGTTTCCTGCCGGAGACAGAACTACGCCAAGGCCGTTGAGCATGATGTTTACAGTACCGGCGTACATGATGCCCAACAACACGGTGCCGGTGATCATCCAGGCCAAGCTGTGGAGCCCGAGGAAGCCGATGATGGCCAGTGCGGCCATGCTGCCCAGCAGCCCCACCCGCAACATCATGGTGTAGCCAATGACAGGCGCAAGGCGACCTGTGAAGGGACCAACGACCCAGCCCAACAACGCGTAAGGCGTCAGGATCAGCAAGCTCATCTCCGTGGCGCCAATACCAAAGCCGGGGTCTGCGGCCTGCACAAAAGCCGGAACAATGCCGTTGATGACGGCGAAAATGCCCGTCATGGTCAAGGTGGTAGTCAGCAGCGGAGCCCAAGTGGAGCGCTGGCGCAGGTGCACAATTTCAACCATGGGGTGTGAGGAGACCTTCTCCACGCGCCAGAACGCCATAAAAGCGAGCACGGCGAGCAAGGCCAGTGCCAGTGAAGTCACGAGCGGAGCGGTGGTGATGCCACCCACCAGCTTGGTGGCTTCATTTAGGGCAGTGAGCAGGGCGCCCACGGCGATGACGATGAAGAACACGCCCAACCAGTCCATCTTGGTGCCTTCGCCAGGCTTGGATTCGCCGGCCAGGAATACGATCAGCACGGTGGCGATTGCGGCAGTGACCACCATGAGCCAGAAGATGCTGCGGAAGCCAAAGTGCTCGGCGAAGTAGCCGCCCACAAAGGAGTCAATGCCAGCAATTCCGCCATTGACGGCGGTGATCAGACCCATCAAAGCGCCGTACTTCTTGGGGTCCTTGACCGCGGAGCGGAGCATGATCAGGCACAGCGGAACCGTGGGGCCGCTGACGCCTTGGATGATGCGTCCCACAAAGAGCCAGGTGATGTCCGGGGCCATGGCGGAGATGATGGAGCCCACGCCCATCATGACCAT
The DNA here is from genome assembly GCF_040686835.1 of Specibacter sp. NPDC078692. NCBI lineage: Bacteria > Bacillati > Actinomycetota > Actinomycetes > Micrococcales > Micrococcaceae > Specibacter > Specibacter sp. NPDC078692. Next base: position 79,467 of record NZ_JBFBLV010000010.1, on the reverse strand, counting down.
CATGCCGATCAGCACTCTCTTGCGGCCGATGATGTCGCTCAGGCGGGGCAGGAACAGCGAGAAGACGGCGGCGGCTGTGAAGAACCAGGTCTGTGACAGGCCAATGGAAGCCTGACTGGCGTTGAGTTCCTCGCCCATGGTGACCAGCGCGGGGCTGAGCATGGAGGCGTTGAGCTGGAAGGCCACGCAGGCCGTCAGCAGCGCCACCATGAGAGCGGTAATGTTGCCGGGCTTGCTCAGCGTCCCGGACTTTGTGGTTGCGAAGCTCACGCGTCGACCTCACCAATATTCACGAGTGCGTCGGTGACCATGTTCCAGAACTTCTTGTGGTCGAGGGTGACGGCAACGCTGGTCTTGCAGTCGGCCGGGGCGGGGGCGCGGAAATCGGCCACGGTCATGCCCAAGGTCAGCGTGCCCGTGAGCTCAATGTCCACGGGAACCTTCTGTGTGGTCATGACGGTGGGGTCAATGACATAGGCGACGGCGCACGGGTCATGGACCGGCGGGTAGTCAAAGCCCTGTGCATCCTTGTACGTCTTGGCGAAGAAATCCATCAGCTCCATGACGAACTTGGCCGGCTTGGTGCCCACGGCATCAATGGCGGCAACCACCTCGGGTGTGGCCAGCGCCTGGTGGGTCAGGTCCAGTCCAACCATGACAACTTCCCAGCCGGCGTTGAACACGATGTGTGCTGCCTCGGGATCGATCTTGATGTTGAATTCGGCCACCGGGCTCCAGTTGCCCACGTGGTAGCCGCCGCCCATGAGGACAACTTCCTTCACGCGCTCAACGATGCGCGGTTCCTTGCGCGCGGCCATGGCGATGTTCGTCAGTCCGGCGGTGGGGACCAGGGTTATGGTGCCCGGTTCGTGCGCCATGATGGTTTCAATGATGAGGTCGACGGCGTGGCGTGGGTCCAACTCGATGGTGGACTCGGGCTGTTCTGGACCATCCATGCCGGACTCGCCGTGGATGTCAGGCGCTGTCTCGATGCTGCGTACCAAGGGGCGGTCGCAACCTGCGGCAAAGGGGACTCCGGTGATGCCGGCAATGGTGCCCACGCTCAGGGCGTTGCGGGTGACCTTTTCAAGTGTCTGGTTACCCACCACGGTGGTCACGGCAAGCAAGTCAATGTTGGGGTTGCCGTGGGCCAAGAGCAGGGCCACCGCATCGTCATGGCCGGGGTCGCAGTCAAGAATGATCTTGCGGGGCTGGGCTGCAGTTTGCTGTTCCATAGTATTTTCTCCACGTCGTTGGGGCGGCTCCGGAGTTTCCCGGTGATGCACAGTAATCAAGTGTGGCACCACAGGAAGTTAACGTCAAGCGCTTAACGCGAGGCACGTTAAGCGCTTGATTCGTTGCGGTTGCAAGGATCTTCCCAGACGCCGGTACGATCGATCCATGCAGCCGCCACCATCAGCCCCCGCCCGCAAAAACGGCAACCGCCGCGTCACGGCGGCCATGGTTGCTGCTAGGGCGGGAGTATCGGCGGCAACGGTTTCACTGGTGACCAATGGCAAGACCGCAGGGCGGGTGTCCGAGGGGACTATCACCAAGGTTGAGCAGGCGGTGCAGGAACTCGGTTACGTGGTGGATTCCCTCGGCAGTTCCCTAGCCAAGGGGCACAGCAACATTGTTATTTTGGTTGCTCCGGACGTTTCAAATCCGTTTTATGCCAAGGTTATTGCCGGCCTGAGGGAAGTCATCGGCCAGCAGTATGCCCTCCTGCTGTCAGTGACTGATGCCGGACAAACGCCGGATCCGGCGGATGTGCGCCGACTGCTGGCCTTGCGTCCCGCCGGACTGCTCATCGATGCCCCCAGCTCACGGTTCCTTGTAGAACTGCAGGCCAGCGAACCTATGGTGTTGTTGGATGCGGCCGGCATTAGTAATGATGTGCCATCAGTAAACTTCGATGTGGCGAGCGGGGCCCGGCTGCTGGCTCAGCACTTAGCTGGCCAGGGGCACCGGAAGATCGCCTACCTTGATAGCACCACCGGCACCGAAACGTTCCGGGTGCGCCGTGCAGCCTTCTGCGACAAAGCCAGAGAGCTGGGCTGTGACGTAGTGGCCGTTGCACAAACAACAATCGATGTTGGCGCGGCGGCGCTAGCCTTCGCCCAGGCATGGCCACAGTGGTCAGTGGCTGGGGTAACCGCCATTGCCTGTGCCACTGATACCCAGGCTTACGGTGTCCTGCAAGAAGCTCGCGTGGTGGGCTTGGCTGTGCCGCAGAGCCTTGCCGTCGCCGGTTTTGATGACCTGCCCTATTCACAGACATCCAGCCCGGGACTGACCACGGTGCACTTGCCAGCCATGGAAATGGGGCGTCTGGCAGGACGGCAGCTGTTGCAGGTCATGGGCGGAGAAAACGTGGCGGTGACACCCGTGGTGCTTGAAGCTACCTTGGTAGTTCGAGGCTCCACCGTCGAAGGGGCCTAGAAAACGGCCTAGCCCGAATGGACACCGGAATCGAAAAGTCCCAGCCGGTATTTCAGCGTCGAAGCCAGCATTGCCACCCAGTGCCGAGCCAGCGCTTGAGCTGCTGGACTGAGGGCTTAAAGCAGGCGCGGAGCGTATACCCAGATTCACCAACTAAGCTGTTAACTCGTGAGCGCAGAAAATACCCTTTCCCCTGAACCCAGTGACGTTTCCGAGCAAATGCTTGTCCGTATGGACAAGCGTGCCAAATTGCTTGAGCGAGGCGAACAGGCCTACCCGGTTGGGGTGGCGCGGACGCACACTCTAGAAGAGATTCGGGCCAAGTACCCGGAGCTGGAAGCCGATACCGCCACGGGTGAGATCGCCGGCGTTACCGGCCGTGTTGTGTATGTGCGCAACAAGGGCAAGCTGTGCTTTGCCACGCTACAGTCCGGCTCAGGCGTCCGCTTGCAGATCATGCTCTCCTTCGCCAATGTTGGCGAAGAGGCACTGGCCAACTGGAAGTCGCTGGTTGACCTTGGTGACCACGTCTTCATCAAGGGCGAGATCATCAGCTCCCGCACCGGTGAGCTGTCCATCATGGCTGCCGAATGGTTCATGGCTTCCAAGGCGCTGCGCCCGCTACCCGTCTTGCACGCAGAGCTCTCTGAGGAAATGCGCGTCCGTCAGCGTTACGTTGACTTGATTGTCCGTGACACTGCTCGCGAACAGGTCAAGAAGCGCTCCGCCATTGTTAAAGCTATCCGCGACACGCTCCACGGTGAAGAGTACATTGAGCTGGAAACCCCCATCCTGCAGCTCATCCACGGTGGCGCCTCTGCCCGCCCGTTCCATACGCACCTGAATGCCTTTGACCAGCCCATGACCTTGCGGATCGCCATAGAGCTGTTCCTGAAGAGGGCGGTAGTTGGCGGCATGGACAAGGTCTTTGAAGTCGGCCGAATCTTCCGTAACGAAGGCGTTGATTCAACGCACAGCCCCGAATTCACCATGCTGGAAGCGTATGAAGCATATGGTGACCAATTCACCATGGCTAAAACCATGCAGCGCATTATTCTCGCCGCTGCAGATGCTGTTGGCTCGCGCATCATTGAAACTGATCAAGGTCAAATTAATCTCGACGGCGAATGGCCTTGGCTGCCCGTCTATGAGGGTCTTTCCAATGCTGTTGGCAAGGAAATTACCCCCGAGACGACAGCTGACGAATTGCGTGCTATTGCGCAAGAGCGTGACATCAAGATTGATTCGGCCTGGGATGCTGAGAAACTAGTCACCGAACTCTTTGGTGAAATTGTGGAGCCTACACTAATTCAGCCCACCTTTGTTTGTGATTATCCGCCGTCGGCGCAACCGCTGGCCCGCCCGCACCGTGACAAGCCCAATCTCATCGAGGCGTGGGATTTGATTATTGGCGGCACGGAGACTGGCACAGCCTTCTCCGAACTGGTTGACCCCGTTATTCAGAGAGACCGTCTCACTAAGCAGTCCCTGGCTGCAGCAGCCGGTGATCCTGAGGCCATGCAGCTGGATGAAGACTTCCTGCGGGCGCTGGAATATGGTGCACCGCCCATGGGTGGTCTGGGGCTGGGTGTGGACCGTTTGGTCATGCTATTCACCGGTGTTGGTATTCGTGAAGCCATTCTCTTCCCCTTGATGAAGCCAGAGCAGGAGTCGTAAATAATATGGAATACGTTGCAGTTATTCTGCCGTCATTGGGTGTTGGGGCAATTTTTTACTTCGCGATGAAGGCCATATTCAATGCCGATCGTGCAGAACGCGACGCATTGGCGCAGGCTGAAAATGAAGTAGATTCCAAGGATGAACAAGGCGTTTAGCGAGTCGCGCAATAACTGAACTTTGACGTGACAGAATTTTCAAACCATAATCGTTTCTGAAGTATTCATTTACACTATGTGAGGCGAGCAATCCCCATGGCACAGAAAATTCACATCACCCTTGTGGACGATATTGACCAGAGCGCAGCCGACGAAAACGTCACTTTCGGGCTAGACGGCATCAATTACGAAATTGATCTTTCCGCGGAGAACGCAGCAGCATTGCGCGAATCATTGTCTGCGTACATTGCTTCAGGGCGCCGCGTTGGTGGCCGTGCAGTGCGGGGTCGTGGTCCTGCAGCACCCAAGGCTGGCAGTGACGTAGCCGCAATCCGCGCATGGGCCCGGGAAAATGGGTACACGGTGCAGGAGCGAGGCCGCATCCAGGCCGAGATCCGTGATGCCTACTACGCGGCTCAGGGTAACTAACAGCGTAACTAGCAACAGAGTTCTTCGTCCTTCCTTAGGGCAGTACGACGGCGGCATCACCTCACCAAGGGGCGAGTTCTAGCGGTCGTTGCAACACCTAATCATTTTGGGAGTTGCAACGACCGTGTCGTCTTTAACGGAAAAGAGCGTTTCACCGAGAGAGTACCTTGGGCTTCACAAGCCATCGGGAGGGCTTAAGTATTCGCCGGCGCAGAAGCAAGAGTTCTTCGATCTGCTTGCGGATACCGGTAGCATCCCCTTGGCTGCGGCGAAGCTGGGCTTGAATAGGCGCACTTGCGACCAGTGGGCCTATCAGGCCAGGAAAGCTGCAGGAACCTCAGTTCGGCAAGTGAAGACTTCTCCGGAGCAGCAGCAAGAGTTCTTCGATCTGTTCGCGACGATTGGCAGTGTGACTGAAGCGGCCAAGGTTCTGGGGCTGAATCGGAATACCTGTTATCAGTGGGTAAGACGGGCAGGACTGGCACGTAAGCGTTCCGAACAGCCCAGCCGGGAGGATTTCCTGCGGCTTCGGTCCGGGGGGCTCACACGCCATGACGCAGCCATGAAGTTGGGCATTCACTCCACCACCGCACAGGAGTGGGATGCCGGGATCCACAGGACAAAGAATGGCCGTATTTATCCCAACGGCCGGGCTGTGGACTATAACAAAGGAATGACTTCTCGCACTAACGCCTCTGGTTCTCCTCGAGCGACGTTGCAACGACTTGAACGCGTCATTGATAGTCGGTATCTGTGCTTGGCCGATCGGGAGGTCATTCACGACATGCTCTCCAAAGGGGCCTCTTTACGAGCAATAGCCACAACCTTGCAGAAAAACGTCTCCTCGATCAGCCGGGAGATCAAGCGCAACAGCAGTCCGGTCAGTGGTTATCGGCCCTATGGTGCACACCGTAGTTCTGTGGTTCGGCGACCACGACCTAAACCGTCAAAAATCCAGCACTGCCCGCGGCTGAAGTCCTTCATTGAAGACGGGCTGCGCAAGCGCTGGTCACCGGAACAAATATCGAACAAGATGGTTCTGGAATTCCCCGACGATCAGGATATGCGTGTGTGCCACGAAACGATCTATCAAGCCCTCTACTTCCAATCCCGAGGTGCACTTCGTCGTGAGGTATCCACAGCGCTGAGAAGGGGTCGGACCCGCCGAATAGCTCGTAAAAACCCGGAAGAACGCACCCCTAGATTCCGGGACCCGATGATCAATATTTCCGAGCGCCCGACTGAGATCGAGGACCGCGCCGTCCCGGGCCACTACGAAGGGGACCTCATCATGGGCGCCTCCAATCAGTCAGCCATCGGAACCCTAGTGGAACGCACCACCCGTTACGTCATGCTCGTGCACCTGCCAGGTGACCACACCGCCGAAACGGTACGCGACGCACTCATCAAGACCATGATTAACCTGCCAGCCCACCTCCGCGGCTCACTGACTTGGGACCAAGGCGTGGAAATGGCCAAACACAAGGCCTTCAGCATCGCCACTGACATGGACGTCTATTTCTGCGACCCCCACAGTCCCTGGCAACGCGGGTCCAATGAAAACACCAACGGTCTCCTGCGCCAATACTTTCCCAAAGGCACGGACCTCAGCATCTACAGCCCCGAAGACCTCGAACACGTCGCCCAGGAACTCAACGCACGCCCACGCAAAACGCTCGGCTGGAGTACACCAGCCGAGCGCATGCGTGACCTACTATTGGAAACCTAACCAACAGCAGTGTTGCAACGACTCCTAGAATCCGCCAGGTGGTGCCGCCGTCGTACTTTAAAAGCCACGGCGGATATGCAGGGAGCAATTTGCTATTTCCCCTGTGGCGAACATGCCCCCACAGGGCCCGGGTACTGCGTAGCATCAAAGTACGCAGTAAAAGGAGTGTGGCGAAATGTTTGAGCGATTTACTGATCGAGCCCGACGTGTTGTTGTGCTGGCCCAAGAAGAGGCCCGCATGCTCAACCACAATTACATTGGCACCGAGCACATTCTGCTCGGTCTCATCCACGAGGGTGAGGGTGTTGCCGCCAAGGCCCTGGAGTCCTTGAACATTTCGCTGGACGGTGTCCGTGAACAGGTTCAGGAAATCATTGGCCAAGGACAGCAGGCACCCAGCGGGCACATCCCGTTCACCCCGCGCGCCAAGAAAGTTCTGGAACTTTCGCTGCGTGAGGCGCTGCAGCTGGGCCATAACTACATTGGCACCGAGCACATTCTGCTCGGCCTGATCCGTGAAGGTGAAGGCGTTGCCGCGCAGGTACTGGTGAAGCTTGGGGCTGATCTGGGCCGTGTGCGCCAGCAGGTCAACCAGCTGTTGTCCGGCTACCAGGGCAAGGAACCTGCCGCCAGTGGCGGTGGCCAGCAGCCCGAAGGTACACCCGCCGGCTCAGTTGTGCTGGACCAATTTGGCCGGAACCTGACACAGGCAGCGCGTGAAAACAAGCTCGACCCGGTTATTGGGCGCGAGCATGAGATGGAACGCGTTATGCAGATCCTCTCGCGCCGCACCAAGAACAACCCCGTGCTGATCGGTGAGCCCGGCGTTGGTAAGACTGCCGTTGTTGAAGGTTTGGCTCAGGCCATTGTGCGCGGCGACGTGCCCGAGACCATCAAAGACAAGCAGCTCTACACCCTTGACCTCGGCTCGCTCGTGGCTGGCTCACGCTACCGCGGTGACTTTGAGGAGCGCCTGAAGAAGGTCCTGAAGGAAATCCGCACCCGCGGCGACATCATCCTCTTCATCGACGAAATCCACACCCTTGTGGGTGCCGGCGCCGCTGAGGGTGCCATCGATGCTGCCTCGATCCTCAAGCCCATGCTGGCTCGTGGAGAACTGCAGACTATCGGTGCCACCACCTTGGATGAGTACCGCAAGCACATTGAGAAGGACGCCGCTCTTGAGCGCCGCTTCCAGCCCATTCAGGTGCCCGAGCCCACGGTTCCGCTGACCATTGAGATTCTGAAGGGCCTGCGCGATCGCTACGAGGCACACCACCGCGTCTCGATCACCGACGGCGCCCTGACGGCGGCTGCCACCTTGGCTGACCGCTACATCAGTGACCGCTTCCTGCCGGATAAGGCCATTGACTTGATCGATGAGGCTGGTGCGCGTCTACGCATCCGTCGCATGACTGCTCCGCCGGAGCTCAAGGCGATGGATGGTGAAATCGCTGCGGTTAAGAAGCGCAAGGAAGACGCCATTGACGCCCAGGACTTTGAGGGTGCCGCGTCGTTGCGCGACGACGAGCAGAAGCTCATCACCGCCCGTGCCGACAAGGAACGCCTGTGGAAGTCCGGAGGCCTCGATGAGATCTCCGAGGTTGACGAGGAACTCATTGCAGAAGTTCTGGCAAACTCCACCGGTATCCCGGTCTTCAAGCTGACCGAGGCCGAGTCCACGCGTCTGCTGAAGATGGAAGACGAGATTCACAAGCGTGTGGTGGGTCAGAATGAGGCCATCAAGTCCATCTCGCAGGCCATCCGCCGGACCCGTTCGGGTCTGAAGGATCCCAAGCGTCCCGGTGGCTCGTTCATCTTTGCCGGCCCCACAGGTGTTGGTAAGACCGAGCTGGCCAAGGCGCTGGCCGAGTTCCTCTTCGGTGACGAAGATGCCCTCATCACCTTGGACATGTCCGAGTACTCGGAGAAGCACACGGTCTCCCGACTGTTCGGTGCACCTCCCGGATACGTAGGCTACGAAGAGGGTGGACAGCTGACCGAGAAGGTTCGCCGCCGTCCGTTCTCCGTGGTGCTCTTCGATGAGGTGGAGAAGGCTCACGCCGATCTGTTCAACTCACTGCTGCAGATTCTGGAAGATGGTCGGCTGACCGACAGCCAGGGCCGCGTGGTGGACTTCAAGAACACGATCATCATCATGACCACGAACCTGGGTACCCGCGATATCTCCAAGTCAATTGCCACTGGTTTCCAGTCCGGCACGGACACGCAGACCGGGTACAACCGCATGAAGGCCCGGGTCTCGGAGGAGCTCAAGCAGCACTTCCGCCCCGAGTTCCTGAACCGTGTGGATGATGTTGTGGTGTTCCCGCAGCTGACCCAGGATGAGATCATCGAGATCGTCGACCTGATGGTTGCACGCCTGGAGGGCCGCCTGGCTGACAAGGGCATGGGCATCGAGCTCACGCCTGCCGCCAAGATTCTGCTCGCTACCAAGGGATACGATCCCGCGATGGGTGCCCGGCCGCTGCGCCGCACCATCCAGCGCGAGATTGAGGATCACCTCTCCGAGAAGATCCTGTTCGGTGAGCTCAAGGATGGCGACATCATCAGCGTGGACGTTGAAGGCGAGGGTGACGACGCTAAGTTCACCTTCGTAGGCAACACTAAGCCGAACATCCCCGAAGCCATCACGGCCTCGGCCTAAGGCTCCAGAAGTTCTGAAGCTCTAGCTCCAACGTTCAAGCTCGACGGCGGCATCCACCCTTTGCGGGGCGGGTGCCGCTTTCGCGTGTGGACGGGCGTGGTGGGCCCACCGCCGCACCGAGAGTTTCGGCTGTACCAACGGTTTCTCTGTCCCAAAGCGCACTGGCGCAGTAGCGGATTCGGGCATAGCTTGGAAGACGTGGGCAACTTCCTGCGTCGCAAAGGCTCGCCGATTCCAGATCGGCTGGTGGCCCATGCCCACAGCTTGCACCGGGGATCTGAAACCGAAAGAACCATGTTCTTTAGCGACGCCGTATTTGCCGTCGCCATGACATTGCTGGTGCTGGACTTGAAACTGTCCGCACTGGATCCAAAGATGTCGGCGGCAGAGTTTCAAGCAGTGCTGGCGGAACAGGCGGAACCGCTGGTGGCGTTCATTCTGAGCTTTATTCTGGTGGGTAGGTTGTGGATGAATCATCACCGGAAATTTGTGGCTATCAAGAACTACGATTCTGCCTTGCAAAGCATCAACCTGATGGCCCTGTTCTTTGTTGTCTTCCTGCCACTACCAACCTCTCTGCTCTTCCAGGCCAGCGCCCAGAGCCCCTGGCCACCCATCATTTATGCGCTGACCATCAGCGGAAGTGTTGTGAGTCTGAGCATTTTGTGGGTCCACGCGCACAGGGCCAAATTGATGCACGGCTGGGTTGATGCGGACTTGTACAGGTTGGTGCTCCACGGCACCGACCCTGTTGTGGCCGTGTTTGTGCTGTCCATTCCCGTGGCATTCATCAGCCCCGAGTGGGCCATGTATTCGTGGCTCCTGATTTGGCCCCTGTCGGTGGTGCACGGGAAGTGGCGGCTGGCGGCATTCAACCGGGCGGTGCAGGTCCAGCAACGCGGTGCTTCAAGGAATGACGTTCAACGGTCATAGACTAAAACGGTGAGTTCACAAATTACTACCCCCGTCATTGTCCTCCGGCCTGCCCGCACGGCAGACGTTCAAGCGATCAAACGCCTCGTAGCACCGCTGGCGGAGCGACGAATCCTGATCTCCAAGGAGTCGGTCACGTATTTCGAGGCCATCCAGGAATTTCTCATTGCCGAAATTGACGGAGAGATTGTTGGCTGCGGTGCACTCCACGTCATGTGGGAAGACTTGGCCGAAATTCGGACCCTCGCCACGGCAGATTCCTGGCGCGGCAAGGGAGTTGGCCGCGCCATCGTGGAGAAACTGCTGGACAGTGGCAGGGCCTTGGGCGTCAACCGTGTCTTCTGCCTGACCTTTGAGGTGGACTTCTTTATCCGCAACGGGTTCACCGTCATGGCCAATCAGAGCCCCGTCGATCCTGAGGTCTACTCAGAGCTGCTACGTTCCGCCGATGAAGGCGTGGCCGAATTCCTGGACTTGGCACGGGTCAAACCCAACACACTGGGGAACACCAGGATGATCTGCCAACTCTGATTCTCTCTGGAGTCTCCCTACCATCTGCGGTTTTCTCCGGGTAGTGTTCAAAGTGGGCGGCAGTGACGCCCGTCCGCCGCAAACCGCTGTGATTCGGAGAGTTTCTATCATGAAAAAGCTCATCAATGATCCCAAGGCAGTACTCAATGAATCGGTGGAAGGGTTCGGTCAGGCGCATGCCGACCATGTGACCGTCCACCCTGATCCTTTGTTTATCACACGCAAAAATGCGCCCCGGGAAGGGAAAGTGGGCCTGGTGTCCGGAGGTGGCAGCGGTCATGAGCCGCTGCACGCAGGCTACGTAGGCTTCGGCATGCTCGATGCCGCAGTCCCCGGCGCCATGTTCACCTCACCCACACCGGACGCGATCATCCCGGCCACCATCGCCGCCAACACAGGCGCCGGGGTGGTGCATATTGTGAAAAACTACACCGGTGACGTGCTGAACTTTGAGACGGCCGCTGAGATGGCCGAGGCGGAGGGCGTCAGTGTCCGCACCGTCCTCGTGAACGACGACGTCGCCGTGGAAGATTCGCTGTACACGGCCGGTCGCCGCGGTGTGGCCGGAACCGTTCTGGTGGAGAAGATCGCCGGCGCTGCGGCAGAGCGCGGGGACAATCTCGACGCCGTCGCCGCCATTGGTCAGCGCGTCGTGGACAATGTGCGTAGCATGGGTGTGGCACTGTCCGCCTGCACGGTTCCGCACGCAGGTGTCCCCAGTTTTGAGCTTGCCGATAACGAGATTGAGATTGGCATTGGCATCCACGGTGAGCCCGGGCGTCGCCGCATTCCGATGGAAAATGCGGACGCCATCACCGATCACTTGCTGGAACCGATTCTGGCGGACCTTAAGCCAAGCGCAGGCGAGAAGGTGCTCCTGTTCGTCAACGGCATGGGCGGCACCCCCACCAGCGAGCTGTACATCGTTTACCGGCACGCAGCCAAGGTGCTCGAAGCAGCAGGACTGGTGGTGGAGCGTTCACTCGTGGGCAACTACATCACGGCACTGGAGATGCAGGGTTGTTCCATCTCGATACTGCGTTTAGATGATGAAATGACCGAATTGTGGGACGCTCCGGTGAACACTCCGGCGTTGCGATGGGGGATGTAAATGAGCCAAATTCTTGACGCTGCCTGGGCTGAGCGCTGGTTGCGGCTCTCCGCCGCGGTGATCGCGGAGAACCGAATGGCCCTGATTGAATTGGACCGGGCCATTGGCGACGGTGATCACGGTGAGAACATGGACCGTGGCTTTAGCGCCATTCTTGAAAAGCTCGACGCCGAGCCGCCCGCCACCCCCGGTGCCGCCTTCAAACTGGCGGCCATGACCTTGATGTCGAAGGTGGGAGGGGCTGCGGGACCACTGTATGGCACGGCGTTCCTGCGTGCCGGAACGGCTGTTGGTGACGCCACCGAACTGGACGGGAGCATCCTCGCGGAGGCTCTGGCCGCAGCGCGGGATGGCGTGGTTGCCCGCGGTAAGGCTGAGGTGGGTGACAAAACCATGATTGATGCGTGGAGTCCTGCCGTCGACGCGGCTGCCGCCGCGGTGGCTTCCGGAGCGGACCCGATGGCCGTATTGGAGGCTGCCGCGACGGCCGCCGAGGCAGGGGCGCTCTCCACCGATCCGCTGATTGCGCACAAGGGCCGGGCCAGCTATTTGGGGGAGCGGGCCATTGGGCATCGCGATCCCGGCGCCGCCTCATCGGCACTCATTCTGCGTGCCGCCGTTCATGCTGCCCAGGACGCAGCATGAGCGTGGGGCTGGTGATCGTCTCGCATAGCGAAAAGCTGGCGGCCGGAGTGGTTGAACTGGCGGCCCAGATGGCCCCCGACGTGCTCTTGGTTGCCGCCGGAGGAATGGACGACGGCGGCATTGGGACTTCGCTGGAAAAGGTCATGACCGCGATGGGGCTGGCGGATACCGGTGCCGGTGCCGTGGTGCTGACCGACCTCGGCTCGGCTGTCATGACCGCCGAATCTGCCTTGGAGTTCTTGGGGAGTCCGGCAACTGTACTGCTGGCCGATGCGCCGTTGGTCGAAGGGGCCATTGCGGCAGCGGTTTCAGCCCAGTCGGGCGCTTCGGCTGACGTTGTGTGCAAGGCTGCCGAGACGGCGCTTGCCCGCACCAATCCGGTGGTCGGGCCCCAGGATGTCGGGCCCCAAGAGGCCGGGACCGATAGTGCCGTGACGGCACTACTCACTTTGATCAACCCCATGGGGCTGCACGCCCGTCCGGCGGCATCCTTGGCTGGTGAGCTGGGAGCCATGGATGTGGAGATTGAGATCAACGGTGTGGATGGGCAGTCGGTCATGATGCTGATGACGCTCGGCGCAGCGCAGGGCACTGAGCTCAACGTTTCAGCCACGGGTCCTGATGCGCAGCGCGCCGTGGACCTGGTGCGTAGCCAAGTGGAAGCCGGCTTCGGGGAGATCTGAGCCCGCTGCGAGCGGCTCCCTCGCAGCGCTCTATCCCGGCAGGTGGTAGCCGGTTTCGGAGAGTTGGGCGAGGCCGTCGACGACTAGGCCAGCGAGAGCGCGCTCAAGCTGGGGCGCGTGGGTGTTCAGCTTGTGCAGTTTGCCCAATTCAGGGGCCACCTCGGCGTGGAGCTTGGCCGCCTCCGCATCCCACAAGAGGTCGGCATGGATGGGCGAACTGGCTGCCCGCAATACTGCCATGACAGCACCGCGCACTTGTCTGTCCGTGCCGGCCCAGGGTTGACCTTTCGGGATGTAGGTGGGCTCGGGCTGGCCGGCGGCAATCCAGGCGCACTGCTCGAAGACTGGGCATTGCCCGCACTTGGGGCTGCGGGCTGAGCAAATGACAGCGCCTAGTTCCATCACGGCGGCATTCCAGAGGACCGATTCGGCGTCGTCCTCGGGCAGCAAATTCGTTGCCAGCGTGGTCTCAGCAGCCGTAAGAGCCGGGGCTGGAAGGGCTTGGCCGATGATGAGTCGGGCGTGCACGCGGCGAATATTGGTGTCCACCACCGTGGTGCGGCGGCCAAAGGCGAAGGCGGCAACCGCGGCAGCCGTGTACGTGCCAACGCCGGGAAGCGCCAGAAGTTCCGGGTAGTTGTCGGGGACGGCGCCGTCGTGCTTATCAACAATTTCCGCGGCTGCAGCATGCAAGCGCAAGGCTCGCCGCGGGTAGCCGAGCTTGCCCCAGGCGCGCAGCACATCGGCGGCCGGCGCTGCGGCGAAGTCAGTAGGGGTTGGCCAACGCGCCAGCCATTGCTCCCACACCGGTTGCACCCTGACCACCGGCGTTTGCTGGAGCATGATCTCGCTGACCAGGACTCCCCACGCTGAACAGTTGCGGCGCCACGGCAGGTCCCTGGCCTCGTGCTGGAACCAGGTATTGATGATTTCGTGCAGAGCGGCCGGCGGAACCTTGGGTGAAACAGCGACGGTCATGGGTTTCCTTGCGGCATGGAAGGGTGGGCGCAGTGGAGCAGTAGATTCGACGGCGGTGGAGCCTGGGTCGATCACGCACGCTTTAGCGCCTCCAGAGTATGTTCTTCCTCCCAGCGAAGGCAATTGCAACAGTGGTATCCACTGCCGCGTCGAGGCAGGAGCGGGGGGACGCTCCTGCTCGGCTAATAAGTGAACTTGGACGTTGGCAGATCTCCAGTAAAGCAACATGAAAGGAGTATTAGGTGGATGGACTTCATGGTTCCCTCAGCACAAGACACCGCTGACCAGATCGGTGAGCACTTGAGGCAATGCTGAATCATGCTGGGCCTGAGCCAAGCGCTAGCTGCACAGGGGGCTAATATTTCCCTTCCAGCGCTGCGTCGAATTGAGCGCGGGGATTCGGGTGTGAGTCTGGGCCGACTCCGAGCCCACACGCTGGACGCAAATGAGCGAAGAGAGCCGGTGCATGAGTCCATCGGCCGTATTGGCTCCAGAGGGTTCATCGCAAGGAGTGTGCTCTTACAGGAGCTGATAAGGGCCACGGCAAGATGGTTGACGGCGTGGTTGGTCGGGGTAGGCCCCTTGCTTCGCTAGGCTTGAGTTTATGGGCACAACAGGCAACTCCGGACGCGGCAAGGGATCCTCTTCCGCGCCTGCGGGTAAGTCTGCGGGTAAGTCTGCGGGCAAGCCCGTGGCTAAGCCCGTGGCGAGGCCAGCAGGCAAAGCTACCGGGAAGCCCAAAGTTTCCGCCAAGGTGTACCGACGGCGCCGCATCGTAGCGGGCGTGATGGCACTGCTGGTCATTGCCGCTTTAGTGGTTGGCGGATTCTTTGTGGCGGGATTGTTTGGTGCCAACGCCCAAGATGACACCCAGAGCGGTGCGGCAGGGAACAGTAGTACCGAGCAAGCCAAGCAGCCTGCAAAGGTGGGGACACCGCCGTCGGCAGTGTGCGACGAGGCCGGGATCAAGGTCAGCGCCAGCATGGATAAGGAAAGCTACGCCGCCGAAGAACTGCCTGTCATGACATTGCAAGTGACCAATTCCGGCAAAGCCCATTGCGATATCAACGTGGGCACGAGCCAGATGGAATTCGTGATCACCAGCGGCGATGACATCATTTTCAACTCCAAATTTTGCCAAACAGAAGCCACAGATTTGGTAAAAAATCTGGCCCCGGGCGCATCGGAAAAAGCCAATATGGTGTGGCACCTGAAACGCACGGCACCGGAGTGCGCCAAGGTGGTCTCTGAACCAGGCCGTGGCGGGGCCACTTACGTCCTTGTGGCGACGTTAGGGAAATGGTCTAGCCAGAAGGTACCGTTCACACTGCAGTGACGGAGAACCTGCAGTAATGAAACCGGCCTTAGCTGCGTGTGCAGTCTGGGCAACGGCCGCCGGTGGCAGTTAGAGGAAGCGGTCCAAGAGGCTGGCCTCGGCGATGCGGGAGAGGCCTTCACGCACATTGCGGGCCCGCAGCTCGCCAATGCCATCAACCATCATGAGTTCATCAATCGTGGCTGCCATCAGATTCTGCAGGCCACCAAAGTGGTCAACAAGACGCCCGGCAATGGCGCGCGGGACAGCCTTGAGGCCCGAAACCAGACGGTAGCCGCGCGGCTGAATGATGGCATCGAGAGAATCATGGCCAGTGACCAGGCCAACCACGCCAGCAATCAAGCTCAGGTCAATAAGATCGGCCTGATCGATCTCCTGCAAGGCAGCAACAGCTGCATCAACATCTGTTGTTTCCGGGTCAGTGTAGTCGCGGATCACCATGTCAGCGCCGGAGCCGCGCGTGGTGGAAAGCTCTTCTAGCTGGAGCGACAGCAGCCGTCCGTCAACGCCGAGTTCCAGCACGTACTGGGCGATCTCCTCGGAAATGCGTCGCACCATCTCGTGACGCTGCAAGGTGACAGCCACGTCGCGGACCGTGACCATGGCCTCGATTTCAAGTGCCGACAATGAACTGGTCACCTGATCCAGCCGGGCCCTGTACCGTTCCAAAGTGGCCAGTGCCTGGTTGGCTCGTGCCAGCACCTTTTCTGACCCTTCCAGTACGTAGCGCAGGCCGTCAACGTAAAGGGCAATGATCTGCATGGATTGGCTGACGGAAACTACCGGGACGCCCGTCTGGATAGCGACTCGTTCAGCCGTACGGTGCCGGGTGCCGGACTCTTGGGTTTCAATGCTGGGGTCCGGGACCAATTGCACTGCCGCCCGGATGATCTTGGTGACGTCCTTGTCGCAGACAATGGCGCCATCCATTTTGGCCAGCTCTCGAAGACTCGTGGGGGCAAAGTCTATGCCGATTTCAAAACCGCCAGAGCACAGGCTGTCAATGGTTTTGTCGGAACCGAGCACAATGAGTGCTCCCGTGCGGCCTCGAAGAATGCGTTCCAAACCATCACGCAGCGGAGTACCAGGCGCGACACGGGCAAGCGTGGCTTTCAAGGCCTCTTCGGGGCTGCGAATCATGGGCGGTTCCTTCTTTTCAAGCGCGGGAATCCGCACAAGTCACTGACTCTATAATACTGGGCGCCCTACACCTTTCTGGCTCGCAGCGCTGCTGGACGCGCGCATCTTGACCTATCCGTGTCTTTTCGACCAATAAAAGCTCCTAAAGGTGCAGCAGCAGCTCCGTTGCCTCGGCTATGTGCTCGATCTGCTTCACCGTGAAGTCTGGGGGAATTGGGCCGGGACCGGCAGTGCTTAGCGGTACCAGTGCGTGGGTGTAGCCCAAACGGCTGGCCTCTTGGATGCGTTGATTGATCCCTGGCACCGGGCGCACCTCGCCGGCCAATCCCACCTCACCGAAGGCAACCATCTTGGGGTGGACAATCTTGTTGGTCTTTGCCGAAACAATGGATAACGCCACCGCCAGATCCATGGCCGGTTCACTCAGTCGTGCTCCGCCAACCGTGGCCACAAAACTATCGTCAGCGTCCAACCGCAACCCGGCCCTCTGCTGCAGGACGGCTAACAACATGCCCACTCGAGTGGAATCCAGACCGCTGACCGTGCGCCGCGGCTGGGATCCCAGAGCCGGGGTCAGCAGCGCCTGTACTTCGGCGAGCAAGGGACGGCGTCCTTCCATGGTGACGGTGATGCAGGTCCCGGAAACGGGTTGCGAGGTACGGGAAGTGAAGAGGCCGCTGGGATCGGCCAGCCCTTCGATGCCGCTGTCCGTCAAGTCAAAGCAGCCCACCTCATCGGTCTGCCCGTACCGGTTCTTCACGGCACGCAACAGGCGTAGACGGGAGTGGCGTTCGCCGTCGAACTGGCAGACAACGTCCACCAAATGCTCCAGTAGACGGGGTCCGGCAATGGAACCGTCCTTGGTCACATGGCCCACGAGGAGAGTGGTCATATTCAGGCGTTTGGCGGCGGCAATGAGCGAGGCCGCCACCTCGCGGACCTGCGACACCCCGCCAGCGGCACCGTCGATCATGGCGCTACTGAATGTTTGCACCGAATCCACGATCAGCAAGGCCGGCTGTACCGCTTCAACCTGGCCCAGTGCGGTGCCAAGGTCCGTCTCGGCACCCAGATACAGGGTGTCCGCGACGGCGCCAATGCGTTCGGCGCGTAGCTTCACCTGGGCTGCTGATTCCTCACCCGTCAGATAGAGCACCTTCTGCGGTGCCTGGCCATGGTCATTGCGGGCAAACTTTGCCGCCACATCCAGCAACAGCGTGGACTTGCCGACGCCGGGTTCCCCCGCCAGCAAGATGACGGCGCCGGGCACCATGCCGCCGCCCAAGACGCGGTCCAGCTCGGGTATGCCCGTCAGATTGTGGGCAGCCTGGGAGGCGTCGACCTCGGAGATCAGCTGGGCCGGCCGCACCACCGTGGTGGCAGCGGTGGTCCTGACGGTGACAGTACCGATCTCTTCCAGGGTGCCCCAGGCCTGACATTCGCCACAGCGTCCCACCCATTTAACGGCGGTCCAGCCGCATTCCGTGCAACGGAAGTTCTGTCCCGAGTTAGTTTTTGCGTTCTTTGTTGCCATGGTTCCAGCCTACTGCCGGGGGCTGACACTGGCTGGCTAGATGGCTGGCGCAGCGAGGGGAGATGGCTGGGTGCTCCCGGGGCGCACCGGGGCACACGGGTGAGGTGCCCGGCGTCGAACTTTCAGGGGCGGCTAGAGATCCGGCAGCACGGAGCGGGCCTCGGAAGGCTCCATATCTGCAGCCTCCAGCAGGTCCACCATGAGGGTTCGGAACAGCAGCACCACCGCTTCGCCCTCCATGCGCGTAATTTCCAGCGTGGAGGGGTGCAGGCGGGTGGCGATATCGGCCAGGGCGTCCCGAGCGTGGCTCAAAGTGGAACGGGACTTGGTGTCAGAGAGGGCCGCGCCCAGCTCATCCACAGCGGAAGCGGTCTCGCTGAGGACATCGGCCAGGTGCATGGATCCGGCGTCGGACAACGCTGCATTGTTGATGACACTGGCTAGCCGCCGAGCCAAGACCCGGCTTGAACGCATGGCGTAATCCACCCGCACCATCAGCTTCGCCAAGCCCTCCACTTCCTCCCGGTGACGGCGGTACATGGGTGAGAGTCGGGCGATTTCAACGGAACCGTGCAGGCCCTGGCGCATGGCGTCGATGCGGGTTTGCTGGCTGCGGGCGCGGACCAGGGCATGCCACGCGGTAGTGGAATCGTTGTAGGAAACGGCGGAGGCGCACTCCCGCAGGACGAGGGAGAGCTCGCTGAGGACTTCCTTGAGATCGTCCTTGGGCTCGCGGCGTGGATCCCGGGGGAGCAAGAATGTGGCAGCTAGCGCGAAGCAGCCGCCCACAACCGCGTCTAGGCTGCGCGTAAACGGTCCGCCAGTCGGGATGGGCAGCAACACCACAAGGAGGGATTGCAAGGCCAACTGGGTGGTGAAAATGGCGCCGCTGTCCAGGAATCGAGCCAACAGGATGGATAGGAACAGTACCAAGGCTGCCTGCCAGATGCCGGCACCGAGCCAATGCAGCAAAAGATCACCAACGGCAATGCCAATAGTGCAACCCAAGCCGACTTCCAGCACTCGGCGCAGGCGCGGGTCCCGCGAGAATCCCAACGCAATAATGGCACTGGTGGCCGCAAACAGGGGGCCTTGGTGGCCCAGCACCAATTCCGAGAAGTAGTAGGCGGACACGGCGCAGACGGCCATCACCAACGCCGGCAGAACAGAGTTGACGCTTCGGCGCAGGCCCAAGCGGGCGCGCCGCTTCAGGAAAATGACTGTTTCGGCAGAGCGGGTTGACGGTGCCTGGGCTGACTCTGGCATGGTGCCTAGTCTATGCGCCAAGAGCGGCCACCCGGTTGCAGCTACTGGCTGCTACCGGGTGGCCGCTCCCTGATTAGTGGATGATGCGCTTGGTCTGTGTGCTCAGTCCAGATCTTCGTTGAAGCGTGCCATGACAGCTGCGAATTGGCGGACCTCGCTCACCTCCCACTGGGACAGCCGGTCGAACAGTTTTTGGCGGGAACTATCCTGTGCCATTTCGAAGCGTTCGTAGGCTTCGGGAGTCAGCGCCACAATCATCGCCCGCCCGTCAGCGGGATCTGCCCTACGGGTAATCAGTCCCAGCCCTTCCAGCTGTTTCAACAGACGGCTGACGACGGCCTTGTCGGCGTCCAGAATCTGCATCAGCGTTAGCTGATGCACGGGGCCGCGTTGGGAGAGGACCATCATTGCCGAAAAGCCCATTGGCTTGAGCTCGGGATGGATGATTGCCGCTCGGGTGGCAATGCTCTTCCTGGCTCGGACCAGCAACGTTCCAATTTGTTGCTGGACGGACTTGACAGCCTCGGCAATGCTTTCCTCGTTTACTTCCGCACCGACTGTGTTGGCCGTTTTTTTCGTTTCATCCGGTGCGACGCCGCCTGATGCGCTGGGGCCGGTCATTTGCGAGCCGTGAGTTCTTCAGCGTTTGGCGTGAGCGCCACGGAGGCTTCACTGACATCGACCAGCACCTGCTCGGCTTCCTGCACGAGGGAGAGGGCGGTGGCAGCTTCGGCGTCGCTCTTGGCGCGTTCCTCACGGGTCTGGCTGCTCAGCTCGAGGTTTGGCAGGAAGGCAATGGCGAGGATTGTCAGAATACTCAAGGGTGCGGCGATGAAGAATACATGTCCCACGGCATCTCCGTAGGCCGATTCGATAATGATGCGCACTGAGTCCGGCAGGCTGTGCACGGCAGGGATGTTGCCGCTGGCCAGAGCCGTAGCAATGTCCTTGCCCTTTTCGCCAAGCCCGGCGATTGCTGCCTGAAGTTCGGCAGATTTGCCGGCCAATAGGTCCGCGACCTTCGTGGCCATGAGGGCGCCCAGAACCGAGACGCCGATGGTGCCGCCCAAGGAGCGGAAGAAGGCGATGCCCGAGCTTGCTACGCCGATTTCCTGTGGGGTGACAGCGTTCTGAACGATCAGCACCAGGTTCTGCATGACCATGCCCAGGCCTGCGCCAAGGATGAACATGTACAGGGATACCAGGATGAAGTTGGTGTCGTAGTGAATGGTGCTGAGAGCAAAGAGGCCCACGAGCTGCAGGATTGAACCCACCACCATGATGGCCTTCCACTTGCCTCGTTTGGAGATCATGGCACCGGCAATGGTGGAGATGATCAGCAGGCCGGCCATCATGGGGATGGTCATCAGACCTGACTGGGTGGCATTGGCGCCGCGGGCAAGCTGCATGTACTGGGCTAGGAAGACGGAGGTTCCGAACATGGACACGCCTACCGAGATGGAGGCGATTACGGACAAGGTGAAGGTGCTGTTCTGGAACATGGTCAGCGGCAAGATCGGCTCGGCGGACTTGAGTTCCACGATAACGAAGGCAATCAGTGCCACGATGGCGCCGCCCACCATCAAGAAGCTAGGCGTACTAAGCCATTCGAACTGGGTTCCAGCTAGTGTTACCCAGATCAGCAGCAGCGAGACGCCAGCGGTCAGAAGGACGATGCCCGCATAGTCAATGGAGACCTTGCGTTTGGGCTGAACCGGCAGACGCAGGGTCTTTTGAATCAAGATGATAGCGATCACGGCAAACGGCAGAGCAACGAAGAAGTTCCAGCGCCAGTTGATGGCGTCCGTGATGAAGCCGCCAATCAGTGGGCCACCCACGGTTCCCAGTGCCATGACGGCACCGAACAGGCCCATGTACTTGCCGCGCTCGCGGGGAGAAATGATGTCGGCCATGACGATCTGGGTCAAGGCCGTCAAGCCACCGGCACCGAGGCCCTGGAAGACGCGCATGGTGATGAGCATCGAGGTGTCTTGGGAGAAACCTGCAATGGCTGATGCGATGACGAAGATCAGCAATGACAGTTGCAGGAGCAGCTTGCGGTTGGTCAAGTCAGCGAGTTTGCCCCAGATGGGGGTGGAGATGGTAGTGGCCAGCAAGGTTGCGGTAACCACCCAGGTGTAGGCAGTCTGGCTGCCATTGAGGTCCGCAAGGATGACGGGCAGTGAAGTGGAGACGACGGTTCCGGCGAGGATCGAGACAAACATGCCCATGAGTAGGCCCGTCAGTGACTGCATCACCTGACGGTGGCTCATCCCTGATTCGCTCAGCACAGGAGCTGCCTTCGCGATGGATATTTTCTGAGACAAAAAAGCTCCAAAAAGTGAAGAAAATGGTTGATTGGTGTCAACTATATATAAGTGGTTGCTTCAGGACAACTACTTTTGAAGTGAGCTGCGTCAAGTTCCTAGGGCTCCGAAGGTGATGATGCCTCAAAAATGTTCTGAACGTGACCGACATCGCACATGATTTAGGAGAATCCGCGGATCGTTAACCCTCCGTTCACCTAAGCGGGGCCATGGCTTTACCTCGGCCTCCTACTCTCGAAGAGTAATGAATCGAAATGCAACCCATCGAAGAGGTAAAAGCGTGAAGTCACTTCACATTGGCCGCGTGGCAGCAGTACTCACCGTCGGCGCACTGGCACTTACAGCATGCGGCACGGACAACGTAGTGGAATCGGGCAACGGCGGCAGCTCCTCTGCACCTGCCGGGCCCTCCGTTACCGGAACCTTGACCGGAACGGGCGCCAGCTCCATCTCAGCAGCCATGGATGCTTGGAAGGCCGGCTTCGAGTCCACGAACTCCGACGCCAAGATCCAGTACTCCCCTGAAGGCTCCGGCGCAGGCCGCAAGGCCCTCATTGCAGGCGCAGTACAGTTCGCTGGCTCCGACGCTTACCTGAAGGACGAAGAACTCGCCTCCGCCCAGGAAAAGTGCGGCCCCGATGGCGCCATCAACATCCCTTGGTACATTTCCCCGATCGCTGTGGCGTTCAACATTGAAGGCGTCAAGGAGCTCAAGCTTGACGCCGACACGATCGCCAAGATCTTCCGCGGCGACATCAAGAACTGGAACGACGAAGCCATCAAGGCCGCCAACCCGGACGCTACACTGCCGGATCTGGCCATCACCCCCGTGCACCGCTCGGATAACTCGGGCACCACAGAGAACTTCACCGACTACTTGGCAGCAGCTGCCTCCACGGTCTGGACCGACAAGAAGTCCGGCGACTGGCCTGCAGCACTCCCGGGTGAGAACGCCAAGGGCACCTCAGGTGTCGTCAAGACCGTCACCGAGACCGCTGGCGCCGTCACCTACGCCGATGACTCAGCCGTCACCGACGCACTGGGCAAGGTTGCGCTGAAGGTTGGCGACGCATTCGTTCCTGTTTCTGCAGATGCAGCAGCCAAGGCCGTTGACGCGGCAACGATCGTTGAAGGCCGTTCGGCTAACGACCTCTCCTTGAAGTTGGACCGCGCGACCACCGTTGCTGGTGCTTACCCGGCCATCCTCGTTTCCTACGGTATCTTCTGCGCTCACTACCCTGATCAGGCGACCACCGACCTGGTCAAGGCCTTCGGCAGCTTTGTCCTGAGTGATGAAGGTCAGAAGCAGTCCGCAGAAGCCGCCAAGAGCGCGCCCCTGTCGGCTGAACTGGCTACCAAGGCCAAGGCTTCGATCGATTCCATCAGCGTCGCAAAGTAAGCGTCAGTAACTAAGCTTCAATAGAAAGTACTGAATTGTCCACCACAAAGCTCGTACCCAAAACGGGAGCTGGGCAAGCCGGGTCAGGCCGCATCGGAGATAAAGTTTTCTCCGGTGCGGCCTTGACCGCGGGTGCGCTGATCGTTGCCGTGCTGTTTGCCGTGGCCCTGTTCCTGGTTGTCCAGGCCCTGCCGACTTTTGGCGCGGCATCTGCCGACATCACCGGAGGTGAGGGGTTCTTCTCCTACATCTTCCCGATTGTCATTGGTACTCTGATCGCCGCCACGATCGCCTTGCTCATCGCTACGCCCATCGGAGTGGCGGTTGCGCTGTTCATCTCGCACTACGCTCCGCGCAACTTGGCGCGTGTCTTGGGCTATGTGGTGGACTTGCTGGCTGCTATCCCCTCGGTTATCTACGGTGCTTGGGGCGCGAGCTTTCTGGCCTCCTCGCTCAAAGGACCGTACGCCTGGCTGGCCGAGAACGTCGGTTGGATTCCGATTTTTGCTGGACCTGCTTCCGGTACCGGAAAGACCATTTTGACGGCAGGCATTGTTCTTGCCGTCATGGTACTGCCCATCATTGCCTCATTGACTCGGGAGATTTTCCTGCAGGCACCCATGCTGCACCAGGAAGCGGCGTTGGCTTTAGGTGCTACCCGGTGGGAAATGATCCGTATGGCTGTTCTTCCCTTCGCCCGTGGCGGCATCATCAGCGCCGTCATGCTGGGCCTTGGCCGTGCACTCGGTGAGACCATGGCGGTAGCCTTGGTGCTTTCCTCCGGACCGCTGATCGCATCTTTGATCCGCTCCGGAAACCAAACTATTGCCGCCGAAATTGCCCTCAACTTCCCTGAGGCTTTCGGATTGCGCATGCATGAACTCATCGCCGCCGGCCTGGTGCTGTTCCTCATCACTCTGGCGGTCAACATGGTGGCCCGTTGGATCATCAACCGCCACAAAGAATTCTCGGGAGCCAACTAATGGCCACGCTCATGACCGAACGCAAACGGTCCGCCCTCACCCGCGGCCGCCTGCCACGCTACACCCCCTATGTGATCGCAGCGGCGGCTATCATCATCGCCGCCGCGCTCATGTCACTCATTGGCTTCAACACCTTTGGGTGGGGCGTACTCTCAGCTATTTTCTTCGCTGCGGGCAACGTCATCAGCTCAGCCCTGGTTGAAGGACGCCGCAAGGCTGTCGACAAGTTGGCCACGTCTCTGGTGTACGGGGCCTTCCTGATCGCTTTGCTTCCGTTGGTCTCAGTGATTTGGACCGTTCTAGTCAACGGTGTTCCCGGCTTGCTGACCTCCGGCTTCCTCAGCACCTCAATGAACGGCGTGACGGGAGCCGTCGACAACGCCTCCGTCGCGAATGGCACACCGGTTGTCGGTGGCGTTTACCACGCGTTGGTTGGCTCCGTGCTGATCACCCTCTGGGCCACCCTGATTTCGGTGCCCGTGGGTCTGATGACAGCCATTTACTTGGTGGAATACAGTGCAGACAACAAGTTCTCCAGGGTCATCACGTTCCTGGTTGACGTCATGACAGGCATCCCCTCCATTGTCGCTGGCTTGTTCGCAGCAGCCTTCTTTGCCCTGATCATGGGGCCAGGGACCAAAACCGGGTTCGTGGCCGCCGTCGCACTTTCAGTGCTGATGATCCCGGTGGTAGTGCGCTCCAGCGAGGAAATGCTCAAGATTGTGCCCAACGAACTGCGCGAAGCCGCCTACGCACTGGGTGTGCGCAAGTGGCGGACCATCACCAAGGTGGTCATTCCCACGGCGATCTCCGGCATTGCCTCCGGCGTCACCTTGGCCATTGCCCGAGTCATTGGTGAGACGGCTCCGCTGTTGGTCACCGCAGGGTTCGCCAGCAGCATCAACATGAATGTTTTTGCCGGATGGATGTCCTCGCTGCCCACTTTTATCTACACTCAGATCATGACGCCCACCTCGCCGTCGAACGCTGACCCCTCAACTCAGCGTGCCTGGGCCGCAGCACTTCTGTTGATCATCCTTGTTATGCTCCTCAACCTTGGTGCCCGCCTGGTCGCGCGCATCTTTGCGCCGAAGACCGGCCGCTAAATTCTTCTGAACGGAAAACCCACCATGTCAAAACGCATTGACGTTACCGATCTGAACGTTTACTACAGCGACTTCCGCGCCGTTGAAGACGTCAACATCAGCATCGAAGCAAAGTCCGTCACGGCCTTCATTGGCCCCTCCGGCTGTGGCAAGTCCACCTTCCTGCGCACCCTGAACCGCATGCACGAGGTCATCCCCGGCGCCCGTGTGGAGGGCAAGGTCCTGCTCGACGGCGACAACCTGTACGGCGACGGCGTTGACCCGGTGACGGTCCGCAGCCAGATCGGCATGGTCTTCCAGCGCCCCAACCCGTTCCCCACCATGAGCATCCGCGACAACGTGCTGGCCGGCGTCAAGCTCAACAGCCGTCGCATGCCCAAGTCCGACGCCGACAACCTCGTCGAGAAGTCACTGCGCGGTGCCAACCTGTGGAACGAGGTCAAAGACCGCCTCGAGAAGCCCGGCTCCGGCCTTTCCGGTGGTCAGCAGCAGCGACTCTGCATTGCGCGCGCCATCGCCGTATCCCCGGACGTGATCCTCATGGATGAGCCCTGCTCCGCCCTGGACCCCATCTCCACGCTCGCCATTGAGGACCTCATCAACGAGCTCAAGGACGAGTACACGGTGGTCATCGTGACCCACAATATGCAGCAGGCCGCCCGCGTGTCCGACAAGACCGCATTCTTCAACATCGCCGGCACCGGCAAGCCCGGCAAGCTCATTGAGTACGCCGACACGGCCACCATCTTCAACAACCCTGCCGAGAAGTCCACCGAAGATTACGTCTCCGGCCGCTTCGGATAAGCACCACTCGCCGGGCTGAGCAATTGCTCTGCGGCACTCCCACGTACGACGGCGACACTCACCACACAGGTGAGTGTCGCCGTCGTACTTGGTTAACCCATAGCTAGGCGGGCTACCGCCGAGGTTCCCTTTTGCGCTGGACCTGGCGTGGGTTCGGCGCAGAGTCTGTTGTGCGTCAGATCCGGCGTGAGTTTGGCGCATAAGGGAAGTGGCGCATAGGGAGACCGTGTGGGTTGCCTGGCGGCTAGGGAATGCCCGGCGGTTAGGCCAGCGGCGAGAGAGCTAGGAAGAACACGGCCCCGAGCGCCAGGCAGACCACAGGGGTGGCGATCCAGGCCCTCGCAATGTGGATCAATACCCGCCCATTGGTGGCAGCGAAGCGCTGATTCGCGCCGGCCCCAGCAATGGCTGCGGTGACCGCGTGCGTGGTGGACAACGGCATGTGGAGCACCATCGCACCAATGAACAACAGCCCGGCGCTGAGCATCTGGGCCACGGAACCGCGCATCGGATCCACCCGTACCAGCCGGTGGCCCAGGGTGTAGGAGATCCGCCAGCCGCCAAACAAGGTGCCCAGCGCCAACAACACCGCAGTGAAGATCGGGACCCACATGGGCAGTTCGCCAGCCCCAATGGAACCAGCGGCCACCAGCGCGAACAGGACAACCGCCGTCGTGCGCTGGCCGTCTTGGAGTCCGTGCCCAAACGCCACAGCAGCCCCGGCCACTGACTGAAGCTGCCGGGCGCGCCGGTTGACCCTGTTCGGGGCCATATTCCGCGCCGCCCAGGACGTGGGGTAAACCGCCGCGAATCCCAGCACAAAGGCCATCAGCGGGGAGATGAGTAGCGGCAGCACAACCAGTGACCACATGGTGACAGTGAGGCCATCGAGGGGACGGTGACCAATAACGGCCGAGCCCAATGATGCGCCCACCAACGAGCTGATCAGGGCATGGGTCGATGACGACGGAAAGCCCCGCCACCACAGGTAAATACCCCACAAAGAGGCAGAGATGAGAGCCGCCAGCAGCAGGATCAGGCCGTCCTTGCCATTCGGGACGATGAAAAGTTTATCCGCAAAAATAGTTGTTAGCGCCACGCTTGCTAGGGCGCCCAAGCAGTTGAAAAGGGCTGCCAACAGGACCGCTACATTCGCTGTCAGGGCGCGGGTACGCACGGAAAGGGCGACGGCGGCAGAGGCATCGCGGAAACCGTTCAGAAACGCAAAAACTGCGGCCGAGACGATCACGGCACCGAGCAGGAACGCGATCAATCTCAGGATTCCTTGACGATGATGCTGCCCACTTGGGCAGCTACCGTCCGCATCTGACGGCTGGCTGCGGCCAATTGGTCAGACAGGCTGCGATATTTTGTAAACGTTGTGGCGCTGTGGGAATCCAGCAATTCTGCGACGACCACTCGATGGGTGTGGTCGGCTCGTTTGGCTAGCCGCAGCACCTCCAACCAGTAGTCCTCAAGGCCATCCAGATCGTTGAGGGATTTCATCGCAGCGGTGGTTAGTTCCGCCTGTCGGGCGAGGATTTCCAACTGATCACTCATACGGGTGGGAATGCGGTCAAGAACGTAGAGTTCGATCAGTTCGCCTGCTCCTGTGAGAAATTCACTGGTTTCGTTCAGGAGCTGGCCCAGCGTGTACAGGTCTTCGCGGGGGAGCGGGTTGACGAAGCTGGTGCGCATGGTCGTCAAGAGGGTGGAGAAATTTGCGGTTGATTCCGCTTCTTGCTTCCGCAACGATTCAGTCAAGGGGCCGAAGCCAGCCCTGCCAGCGCCCAACAGCTCTGCCAGGGTCTGTGTACCTGCCAAGATATGCTCTGACATTTGGGCCAGTGCCTGCAACCCTGCAGTCTCTTGGGGGAAAAGTCGCAACTTCACGGCGAGACCTTTGTTTTAGCGGATTGGATAGGAAAAAATCCGGGCATCTCCAGGGCAAAAAAGTGGTGTCGAACCGGGAGCGCCTCTCGGCACTGGGCCGCTCTAGGCGGCTATAAAATGGAGCCCGGGGGTTCCACGGTTCGACACCACTTTCAGTCTTCTACGTCCGGCCCCGACTGTCAACCGGGGTATCAACCAGAGACAGTTTCAGAGAGTTGATTAGTCCAGTTCGCCCTTGCGCCACGAGGTGGCGGCACCCTCGAGATCCTCCGCAGTTCGCACCAATTGGTGGGCTTTTTTAGTCAGTGCCGAGGCATGCTCGGTGTGGGCAGCTTCACGTTCGGCAGCGAGGGTGGCTTGTCCCAAGGCGACAACTCGGCAGAACGCCGCGGAACGGTCAAGCGCAACGTCGAAGTCGCCGTCGAACGCGCCGGAAAGAATGGCGTTAGCCATGACGGTGATTTCTTCGGCGCCGGGCGGCTCGGCAACACCGGCTACAGCATTGGCCACTTGAGCTCGCTGCTGCCCGGCACGGAAGAACACGCTGATGCCTTCAGGATCCTGCAGTGTTGCGGCCCGCAGCGCGTAGAGACGCCAGAGGGCGCCAGGGAGCGAGCGGGCCGGGCTGGCTGCCCACAATTCGGCGATGGCTTCCAGACCCTGCTTATCCGCCAGCTTGACCAGGCGCTTGGTGACGGCAGGATCGTTGCTCTCCCGGCCGCCACTGACCAGGGCACGGGCGGCAAGATGGGCCGCCTCGGAGACACGGGCCGGATCGATGCCCCCGGCGTAGCTTTCAAAGTCGGCCGGTGAGAACGGCACCGGCTTGTGCGGGCGGGGGACGTTGGTGGCTGGTCGATCATTCATGACACGACACTACCCCTCGCCGCCCGGCCGGGTCGAGAGAATGGGGTTCGCTAGCCAGCAATCTGTGGAAGTCTGTGGAAGACGGTGATCCCAACAGTGGCTGTGAGGAAGTAACCGTGGCGCGATTGCATTCTGGTGCTTGCCGTGCGGTAGTCTAATATGCGTCAACTTTTGCAGGGATGGAAACATTACTACGCTAGTTGTCGTTAGGTCGGGCCTTTAGCTCAGTTGGTAGAGCATCGGACTTTTAATCCGTGGGTCGCGGGTTCGAGCCCCGCAGGGCCCACCGACTTAGCCGCAGGTCAGAACCACTTTTAGTGATTCTGACCTGCGGCTCTTTTTTGTTTTGGCCGCTAACCCGCTACTGCGGCGTTTTGGTGGCCTCGGGGCCAGGTCCCGCTAGTAGCCTCGCGAAGAGTCCTCGAGTGTGCCGGCAGAGTCGAGCGCAGCAATGAACTCATCCGATGTGGTCGGCGTGGAGAACATGGGGTAATCAAACTTGACCGCGGACTCGCCCTCTTCGACGCTGGTGGCGGCTACGGCGTCGGTCAAGGTCACCACGTTGTAGCCACGCTCGTACGCTGTGCGCATAGTGGATTCCACGCAGCAGTTGGTGAGGAATCCTGCCAGTGCCACGGTCTTGATGCCTTTGGCTCGCAGGATGAAATCGAGGTTGGTGCTGCCAAAGGCGTCCAGGCCTCGCTTGCCTTCAATAACAATGTCGGATTCCTCCGGAGCAAACCTGTCCATGATTTCAGCGCCCCAGGCTCCCTTTACAAACGCCGTGGCGTCTACCACGCCCTTAAGGATGCCGTAGGGATGCTTGGCGATCTCGTTGTAACCAGGCGCAAAGCTGATGGGGGAGTGGATCACCGTGGCTCCGGCTGCCCGTGCTGCGGCCAGCACTTTCGCTGCATTATCGAGGGTGCCGTTGGCTTCCATGGAGTCCTTGACCGCCCCGTGCAAAACACCTCCCTCAGAGGTGAAATCATTCTGGAATTCAATGAAAACTACAGCTGTTGAATCGGTGTCCACGGGGCGCTCCTTGGGCTGAGGGGAGAATTTCTCACGACATTCCTGAATCTACCGCCGTAACGCGAACATTGGTAGAGCGCGGCGAAGTGGCAAGATAGTTCCATGACTATCCATGCCCCCGCTCTTGCCCTGACCATCGCCGGTTCCGAAGCGACAGGCGGTGCCGGCGCCCAAGCCGATCTGAAGACCTTCCAGGAACTGGGCGTCTTCGGCATTGTGAACCTCACCTGCATCGTTTCCTTTGATCCCAAGAACAACTGGAACCACCGCTTTGTGCCGGTGGATCAGCAGGTCATTGCCGACCAGCTGGAAGCTACGACGGCGGCCTATGGTGCCGCTTCCGGCGCACCCACCACGCTGGACACAGTCAAGATCGGCATGATGGGCAGCCCTGCCACCATCACCACTGTGGAGACGGCGCTCAAGGCTGCCGCGTTCAAGAACGTGGTCCTGGACCCGGTACTGATCTGCAAGGGCCAGGAGCCGGGCCACGCACTGGACACCGATCAGGCGCTGAAGGCCCAGATTCTGCCGTTGGCCACCTTTGTCACGCCCAACCACTTCGAAGCCGAGTCCCTCTCCGGCTTGAAAATCAACAATGTTGAAGACCTCAAGGCTGCTGCCCGCAAGATCCACGAACTCTCCGGCGCGGTAGTCCTGGCCAAGGGTGGGGTGCGGCTGGAAGGCGATGACGCCGTCGACGTTTTCTTTGACGGGGAAACGCTGGAAGTGCTCTCCGCGCCGAAGGTTGGCGAAGTTGCTGTCTCAGGTGCCGGCTGCTCGCTCGCCGCAGCCGTGACGGCCGAACTTGCCAAGGGCGCAACCCCGCTGGAGGCGGCCCGGACGGCCAAGGCTTTCGTCACCGAGGGCATCAAGAACCGTGTGGCGTCGGGCGCACCGTTCACCGCTCTGTGGCAGGGCGGCGCGCGCGCCTAAGGAGGGCGCTTTAGGAGATAGGAAACGGGCGCCGGCCAGCTGTTGCCACGGCTTGTCCGGTGTGCCAAGCTCGCTCTATGAGTGTGAACGAAACCCTGGAATCCGACCCTTTCGACGCCACCGTGCGCATGAGCCGCAATGACGCTCTGCACCGCTATGAGCTGTTCTCGGCGGAGGAATTGGCCGTGACCATAACCTTCGCGGATCTGCCCGGCCATATCGATCTGCTCCATACCGTTGGTGAGCCCGGTTTTGAGGGAAAGGGCCTGGCCAAGGTCTTGGCGCGCTATGCCTTGGATGACGTGGTGGCGTCCGGAAAACGTATCATCCCGCACTGCAGTTACGTGGCGAGGTTCCTGGCTAAACATCCGGAACCGTACCTGCAGTACACCGATTTCCCTGATTTCCCTGATTTCCCTGATTCCCCTGATTCCCATGAGGAGGCCTAAATGGACCGCCCCGTGGCACTGATTACCGGCGCAACGTCCGGGCTGGGTGCTGAATTTGCCCAGCAGCTTGGCCGTTCCCAGCATGATTTGGTGCTGGTCTCCCGTGATGCCGCCCGCCTCGAGGTAAAGGCGGTGCGCCTGCGCAACGACTTTGGTATTGATGTTCAGATTCTGCCAGCTGACCTTGTTACGGACGACGGCGTCGCTTCCGTCAGCGCTCGGCTGACGGACCCGCAGCGGCCAGTCTCGATGCTGGTGAACAACGCCGGCTTCAGTCTGGTGAAAGCCTTCGAGAAGAACTCTGTTGAAGAAGAAACAGCGCACCTGCGTATCTTGGCTCAGACTCCTATGGAACTCACCCATGCCGTGCTGCCCGGAATGTTGGAGCGCGGGGCGGGACGCATCATCAATGTTTCAAGCGTTTCAGCGTTTATCCCGCGCGGCACGTACGGGGCGGCTAAGGCTTGGGGTGTCAGCTTCAGCCGTTTCGCGAACCTGCGTTACGGCCCGCGCGGCGTGAAAGTAACCGCCGTGTGCCCCGGTTTTGTGCACACCGAGTTCCACCAACGCATGGGCGCTGATATGAAAGGTGTGAAGCCGTGGATGTGGCTCAACGCCGAGCAAGTGGTGCGTGAAGGCCTCGCCGATAACGCAGTGGGCAAAGCGGTGTCGATCCCGTCCAAGCGCTACGCCACTCTCATGGCGTTGGCCAAGCTGGTCCCCGACAGCGTGGCTGCCGCAGCTGGCAATCGCGGACGCTGATTAAACCGAGTTAAATCGAGAGCGTGCCATGGTGGCGAGGACCCCGAACTCTTGGGGCACTAGGCACCATGGCACGCTCTCGGCCATGAACTCCGGGGTGAACCGGGTGGGGATTACCCCTCAGACTCCGGGCGGCCCACGGTGACCGGGATACCAGTGCCTGGGGTGGGCGGCTCGTAGGATTCGTCAAAGGGCAGGTAATCCATGTCCAACAGCGGATTCTCGTCCTGCGACTTCACCAGTTCCTGAGCTTCCTGGACAGTGGCCACGCTTGGCATGGAGCCAGGCAGGTGCTTTTGTGCAGATTCACGCAGGAAGTAGATACCCACAACGCCAATGGCGGAGGTCAGCATCAGATAGTAGGCCGGCATCAGTTCGTTGCCGGTGAGGGTGATTAGACCCTTCATGATGAACGGAGCGGTACCGCCAAAGATGGCCACGGCAAAGTTGTAGGAGATTCCCATGCCACCGTAACGGCTGGACGTGGGGAACAACGCTGGCAAGGATGATGCCAGGTTGGAGACGTAGAAGGTTACCGGGAAGGCAATCAATGCCAGACCAAGCATGGTGGTCCAGACGGGGCCCACGGCAATGAGCATGAAGGCAGGGACGGCCAGTACCACGGTGCTCACAGCGCCAACCCAAAGTACCGGGCGGCGTCCAATACGGTCCGACAATTTACCGGTCAGTGGAATACACAAGGCCATGACGACCAAAATGGGGATGGTCAGCAATGTTCCATGGACTGGATCGTAGCCCATTGAATCCGTCAGGTAGGTGGGCATATAGGAGGTGAGAGCGTAGCCTACCGTGTTGGCTGCTGCCACAAGAATCATGGCCAGCAGCACCTGCCGCCAGTAGACCTTGACCAGATGAACCGGCCCGTTTGAGGAGTCCTCGTCGCTGGCTGCAGCGGACTTGGACGCCTCCTCATTAGCATCCAGAGTGGCCTGGAACTGAGGTGATTCCTCGATCTTCATGCGGAAGTAAATGGCAATCAAGCCCAAGGGCCCTGCGATGAGGAACGGCACACGCCAACCCCACTGCTCCATGACCTCCTGGCCCAGAGTCAACTGCAACACCGAGACCATGGCGGCACCAATGGCGAATCCCAGGTAACTCCCAAGATCCAAGATGCTGGCAAAGTAGCCACGGCGCTTGTCCGGAGCGTATTCGCTCACAAAGGTGGTGGCGCCAGCATACTCACCACCGGTGGAGAAGCCTTGAACCAGTTTGAGCAGGACCAGCAGGGCCGCAGCCCAGATGCCGATTTGCGCGTATCCGGGCAGGAGCCCCACGGCGAAAGTTGAAGCAGCCATGACCATCAAGGTCGTGGCGAGCACCTTTTGACGCCCGATTTTATCTCCGAGCCAGCCGAAGACCACGCCGCCGAGCGGCCGGGCCAAGAAGGTGGCCGCGAAGGTCCCCAGCAGGAACAAGGTCTGAACATCTGGGTCTGCCTCAGGCAGAAATACTGGTCCCATGGTGGCGATGAGGTATCCGAAGACACCGACGTCGTACCATTCCATGGTGTTTCCAACAACGGTGCCGCCCAGTGCTTTTTTGAGCATTGGGGCATCAACAATATTGACGTCATCGACGCCGAGCCGGCGTTTTTTGAGTTTGGGCACACGGGACCTTTTCGGCCGGGTATGCGGGTGATCTGCGGGGTCCTTAACACCTGGTTCCGGTTGAGTCATGCTTCGGTCTATGGGCATTTGTTCATCCCCTTAAAGGAGTTCATTTGCTTGCGACTTCCTGCTGCATCGCTACGGGCAGACCATAAATTCTAGCAGATGGGATATTTTCACCCCTGAAACCGGGTGCTGTCAAGGGCAAAAAACCCCGCCATTGCAACCAAAAATGGTTACAGTGACGGGGTTCTTGGAACGTGGGGGCTAGGCGTCGTGGTTTGTCTCAAGGATGGTAACCAAGAAGTCCAAAGCGGCGCCTGCAGAGTCGTCGTCGGTGCGCAGCACAACAACTTCGCCGAACTCCATGCCGAGGCTCATCAAGGCGAGCATGCTGTCGGCGTCCACCGCGTCCTCGATGGGATCGCCCACGCGCGCAATGGTCACTTCGGCGTCCAGCTCGCCGGCGGCCTCGGCAAAGATCGATGCCGGGCGGGCGTGCAGTCCCACAGTGCTGGCAATGGTGGCGGTACGTTCAATCATGATTCTCTCCTCAAGCAGGTAATGAATAAAACAAGTACTGAATAAAAGTCGCTTAGAGCCCCAGCTCGGCGAGGGCCGGCAGCCCTGCCCTGACCAGCTCGCGGGCTTCGGCAGCGGAGGAGGCCCCCACCGCCCGGTATGCCAACACTTTAGCCTCGGCGAGCGAAACGGTGCGCAACACGGCAGCCACGGCCGGTAGCGCCCGCGGCGTCATGGACAAGGAACTGACTCCCAAACCGGCAAGCACGACGGCGAGGGCCGGGTCCGCGGCCGACTCCCCACACACACCAACCGGCTTGGGCGCCGACGTCTCCAGCGATGCTGAGTGCCTAGCCTGCTCGACAGCTCCTTCGACAGTTGCCTGAATCAGGGCCAGTACGGCTGGCTGCCAGGGATCATTCAGAGCCGCGAGCGGCCCCAGTTGCCTGTCGGCCGCCATGGCGTACTGGGTTAGGTCGTTGGTGCCGAGGCTGGCAAATTCCACATGGTTCAGAATGTGCCGGGCCGTGAGGGCTGCGGAAGGAACTTCCACCATGACCCCCGGAACGCGCAGTCCGGCTGCGGTGCACAGCGCGGCGAAGTCAGCTGCCTCGGCAGGTGTTGAAATCATCGGTGCCATGACCCACACCTCGGCCTGGGAAGACCCAGCGGCATCGGCAATAGCAGCCAGCTGACGGGCCAAAACACCCGGAGTGGTGATATCTGTACGGTAACCACGCACACCCAGGGCAGGGTTGGGCTCTGTGGTGTCAGTGAGGAACGGCAGTGGTTTATCGGCGCCAGCATCGAGCGTGCGCACAACAACCTTTTTGCCCGGGAAAGCCTCGAAGACGCCCTTATAGGCGGCCACCTGATCCTCGTGGCTGGGCTCGGTGCTGTTGCCCAGGAAGCAAAATTCTGTGCGCAGCAGACCCACACCTTGGGCGTTGGCGGCAGCAGCCTCCTGAGCATCTTTCGCCCCGCCAACATTGGCCAACAGTGGGATTAGCGTACCGTCGGCAAGCTGTCCCACACCGTCAAAGACGCTCAGTAGCGAAGCCTTTTCCTGCCATACCGCTACGGCAGCATGTTCGGCATCGGCTGGTTCAGTGCTCACAATCCCGGCAGAGCCGTCCACAAAGACCACGTCGCCGTCGGCAACTCCGAGCACCCCAGCAGCGGCAACAACCGCCGGTAGCCCTAAGCTGCGAGCAATGATGGCTGTGTGTGACTGCGGCCCACCTCCTGCCGTGACCAGCGCAATGACCTTTGCGGGATCAAGGGTGGCCGTGTCAGCAGGGGCCAGGTCCTCGGCAAGCAGAATGAACGGTTCAGCGGAATCAGGGATTTCCGGGGCGGGCACACCTCGAAGCACGGCCACAATCCGCGAACGCACATCCAACACATCGTGGGAGCGTTCGGCCATGTAACCGCCCAAGTTGGTGAGCATCTGGGCTACCGAATCGCCGGCTTCCCAGATGGCCCGCTCAGCCGAGGTGCCGGTCTTGACCAACTTGATGGCGGCCTTGATCAGCATGGGATCGGTCGCCATCAGGGCTGTGGCCTCAAGAACGTCCTTCCCGGCGCCTTCAGCCCGGCCAGCACGCTCCAGGAGCTGCTCTTTCACGGTTGCCCCAGCAGTCTTGAGGGATGCAGCGGCAGCCTCGGGCGTCGTCGAACCTTCCAACTTTTCACCAGCGGGAGGCTCGGTGAGGGCTGGCGGCATGTGCCGGACCGGGCCAATGACCCGGCCGCGGAAGACTCCGACTCCAACAAAGTTCTGCACAGTAGCTCCTTCGACAATCATGGCCAGGGCCTAGGCGGCCTGGGTGGCAGGCTGCGTTGCTGCAAGGGTATCAACGGGCTTGCGAACAGCCCAGCGTTTCAGCGCTACGACTGCCAGCGCGGCGACCACGGTGCCCACCAGGATGGACACGGCGAACATGGCCAGGTTGCCGATGGCGAAGAAGACGAAGAATCCACCGTGGGGAGCCTGCGAGGTCACGTGGAAGGCCATGGTCATGGCGCCAGTGACGGCGCCGCCCAGCATTGATGCCGGGATGACGCGCAGGGGATCGGCAGCGGCGAACGGGATGGCGCCTTCGGTGATAAATGAGGCGCCCAGCAACCATGCTGCCTTGCCGTTTTCACGCTCAGCCAGGGAGAAGCGCTTCTTATCGAGCACGGTAGCCAGCGCCATGGCAAACGGCGGAACCATGCCGGCGGCCATAACCGTGGCCATGATTTCCCACGGAGCCTGGGCGGCAAGGCTACCCGCACCGAGCCCGGCCACTGCGAACGCGTAGGCCACCTTGTTGACAGGACCACCCAAGTCGAAGCACATCATGAGGCCCAAAATAATGCCCAGCACGACGGCGGATGCGCCAGTCATGCCTGTCAGCCAGCTATTTAGACCGTCAGAGAGTGAAGCAATCGGTGAACCAAGGAATAGGAGCATGGCCCCTGAAGCGAGGATGGAACCCAACAGCGGGATGATGACCACAGGCATGAGGCCACGCAGCCAGCGCGGGACCTTCCAGCTGCCGATCCAGTAGGCCGCGAGGCCTGCCAAGATGCCGCCCACCAGGCCGCCGAGGAAGCCGGCGCCCATGAACACGGCAATGGAACCGGCCGTGAAACCGGGTGCGATGCCGGGGCGGTCGGCGATGCCGAAGGCAATGTAGCCGGCCAAGGCCGGGACCAAGAAGGCCATGGAAAGGCTACCAATTTTGAATGCCACGGCACCTAGGTATGCTCCGAGCGGGCCCAGCGCTTGTTCAGGGTAGTCGGTGGGCAGATTGGCCAAGCTATTGCCGGTCAGGATCTTGTCCGCGAAGTCTGGAATCTGGAAGCCACCCAGCAGGAAGCCAAGTGCGATCAGCAGGCCGCCACCAGCCACGAACGGGATCATGTAGCTGACGCCGGTCAGCAGGACCTTCTTGATTTTGGCGCCGAGGCTTTCGCTCGAGGCCTCAGCCCTGTTTTCTGCATTCTCTTCCGCGCCAAAATGCGGCACGCGGTGGGCATTCGGGTTGTCCGAGGCGGCAATTGCCTCCTGAATCATCTTGGCTGGCTCGTCGATTCCGCGCTTCACGGGCGAACTGACGAGCGGCTTGCCGGCAAAACGTTCCTTGCCGCGAACATCCACGTCGACGGCGAAGATCACAGCATCTGCGGCCGCGATTACGGCGGGATCCAACGGAGTCACAGCACCGGAACCCTGGGTCTCCACCTGCAGGTCAACACCGGCTTCCTGAGCGGCCAAAACCAGTGAATCGGCGGCCATGTAGGTGTGGGCAATGCCCGTAGGGCACGCCGTCACAGCAACAAGGCGCTTCTGACGGGTTGCGGGGGCAGCGGCGGCCCCGGCGGCGCCGGGATCGGTGGAACCGGCTGCGCCCTGAGCGACCGGGGCCGGTGTTGGCGTTGCCGCCTTAGGCTTGTCCGCCAGGGCGCCTTCGACCAGGGCAACGATCTCTGCCGGGGATTTTGCTGCGCGCAGGGCCGCGGTGAAGTCCTTCTTAATGAGGGAGCGGGCCAGCTTGGAGAGCAGCTTGAGGTGTTCGTTGTCGGCGCCTGCGGGGGCGGCGATGAAGAAGATGATGTCGGCCGGGCCGTCCTTGGCGCCAAAGTCAACAGCCGGGTTCAGGCGTGCCATGGCGAGGGTCGGTTCAAGCACAGCCTCGGAGCGGCAATGCGGGATGGCGATGCCACCCGGGACGCCGGTTGCGGTCTTTTGCTCGCGGGCGAGGGCGTCGGCGAACAGGCCTTCTACCTCGGCGGCACGGCCGGTTTTTGCGATGAGCTCGGCCAAATTGCGGATGACCGAGGTGGTATCAGTGCCGAGATTGGCGTCAAGAAGCACCAGATCATCGTTGATAAGGGTTGTCATATCAGTTCTCTTCAGCTGGGGCCAGCACCGTCACAGAGACGGTTCCGGGGGTTGTTTGTGCGAGGGAGGGAACCATGGTTCCGGGGAGGGAAGCTGCGGCCGCGCCATGCGCCACTGCTTGCTGCAGGCACGCTTCGGGGGAATCCCCACGAAGCGTTGCCAGCAGATATCCGGACAGTGCGGAGTCACCCGCACCGACGGTGCTTTTTGCCTTGATGGCGGGGCCGCGGCCATGGAAGCTGCCGTGGCTGGTGGTCAAAACTGCGCCCTTGGAACCGAGCGTCGCCAGAACAGCACCCACCCCGTTCTTGAGCAGAGTAACGGAGGCCGCTGCGGCCGCCGCCGGATCTGCCTCAAGCTCAGGTCCGGTGGAAAGGCCCGTCAACTCGGCCAATTCCTCACCGTTGGGCTTGAGTAAGTCAGGGGCTGCGCGTAGGCACTCTTTGAGTGGGGCGCCCGAGGAATCGACGGCGATGCGTGGTGCCCGCGAACCATGCGCGGCACGGACGGCCTCAATCACCAACGCATAGAAATCACTCGGCACCCCCGGCGGAAGTGAGCCGGCCAGCACGAGCCAGCCCGCGCCGTCGGACTTCTCAACGGTGAGCGCCAGGAGCTCGTTGAGCTGGGTCTGGGTGAGGAAGGGGCCGGGCTCGTTGACCTTGGTCGTGGTGCCGTCGGGCTCGGTGATGGCCACATTGCTGCGCAGGGGTGCCCCGATCGGCATGGCCAGGTGGGGGATGCGCTCGAGATCCAAAGCCAGGACGACGGCGTCACTTGCGTCCCCGGGCAACAGCGCCAGCGCCTCGATTCCGGATGCGGAGAGGGCCCGGACAATGTTCACGCCCTTGCCGCCGGGATGCGCAGAGGAGGCCGTTGCGCGCTGAACCTCGCCGCGCTGTAACGGAGCAGCCAGATCGATGGTGCGGTCCAGGCTGGGGTTGGGCGTCAGGGTGAGGATCATGCGATCACGACCTTTATGTCGGCGCCGGCCAAGGCTGCGGCAAGCTCGCCGGTGGGTTTTGTGGTGGTGACCAAGATATCGATCTCCTCGAGGGTTGCGAAGCGGACAAGTGTTTCGGCGCCGAGTTTGGAGGCATCGGCCAAGACCACCACCTGCCGGGCCGCCTTGACCATGGCGGTTTTGGTGGCGGCTTCGACAGGGTCTGGGGTGCTCAGACCAAAGGCGGCGTGGATGCCGTTCGCGCCGAGGAAGGCGATGTCGGGGCGCAGTGCGCTGAGCTGTTCCGTGGCGCGAGCTCCGACGACGGCGCTGGTCAGGGCTCGGACGCGGCCACCAACGATGTCCAACAGCAGATGCGTGTTGGTGCTCAGTGTCCCGGCCATGGGGAGTGAATTGGTGATGACGAGCAGTTCATCGCCAGCGTTGGCGGGGGTCCAGGTGGCCAGCCTCTCGGCCAACGCCGCCGTGGTAGTGCCCGAATCCAGCAAGATGGAGGCCGTTGGGGCGTGCGGAATCAAGGCCAGTGCAGCTGTGGCAATGCGCTGCTTCTCTTCGAGGTGTTGGCTCTGGCGTTCGCTTAGGCTGAGCTCTGTACGCGTCAACCGGTCCACACTCACCGCCCCGCCGTGCACGCGGCGGAGCTTGCCCACTTCTTCCAGCGCAGCCAGGTCGCGGCGAACCGTCTCTTGGGTAATGGAAAACAGTTCTGCCAAGTCATTGACGCCAACCCTGCCTTGGGCGCTGACGAGTTCGGCGATCCTGCGCTGCCGTTCCTCCGCAAACATGTCATTTCCTTCCGGTGGTGGGCGGCCAGCCTGATTTTTCTTGGCTGCCCTACTCCCGTGATCCGAATCACAGCTGTTGTTTCAGATGACTTTATCTGTGTTTATCTTCGATTGTCAAGATCATTCCCACATAAACACAGATGCGGGTCTGTTTTGGGGTTTATGTTTGCTGTGGGTGGGCCTGTTGGGGGCCTGTTGGACTGGTCAGGCCCACGGGGCGCTTCGAACCGTTAGAAAAGGTCGTTTTGAACCGTCAAAGCGACCTTTTCTAACGGTTCGGCGAGGAAGCCCAATGAGGGAACCTGGCGAGCGGGTAGTCTGACCGCATGGAAACTGTTCTCTGGTCCCACCCGGAAGCTGAGCGAGCCGGGAAGCCGTTGCTGCTGATGCTGCACGGGTACGGTTCGGATGAGTCCCGCATGAGCGCGGCATTCAAGGACCTGCCACGGGGATTCGTGTGCGCCGCGCCGCGGGCACCCATGGACATCGCTGGGGATTACGGCTGGTTTTTGCTGGACTATTTTCTGGTCAACGACTTCGCCGCGGTGGTCGGAGCCGCCACGAAAGTCCTCGCATGGCTGGATACCGAGATGGT
The DNA here is from genome assembly GCF_040686835.1 of Specibacter sp. NPDC078692. Taxonomy (NCBI): domain Bacteria; kingdom Bacillati; phylum Actinomycetota; class Actinomycetes; order Micrococcales; family Micrococcaceae; genus Specibacter; species Specibacter sp. NPDC078692. The sequence goes on along the minus strand of NZ_JBFBLV010000010.1, from coordinate 39,257 downwards.
CCGCCACAAATTCAGCTCGGTCTCAGTGCTGGGATTTTCACAGGGCATGGCCATGGCAACCACATTGATCAGGCTGCGTCCGGACATGTTCATGACCGGCGTAGGACTTTCAGGCTTTGCTCTGAATAATGAACTGCTCGCCACCATGGAGCCGCTGGAGCGCAAGTTGCCGTTTTTCTGGGGTCGCGACGTTGCGGATCTTGTCATCAACCCCGACGCTACGGAGTTCACCTCCGAATGGTTGGCCGCCAACACCGATCTGCAACAGGCGCGCTACGACGCAATGGGCCACACTATGCGGGCGGACGAACTGGCCGATGTCTCCTCCTTCCTGACAGCGAACGTGCCCGGCTCCTTCACACCGAGCAGCTAGGAGAAAATCATGACCGGTCAGGCAAACGGTTTTGAGCACATCATCGGTCCGGGTGGCGAGGTCACCATCACCCATCATGGCCGCAAAGCCACCACCCTGCGCGGGCCGATGGCCTAAAAATTCTTGGTTGATCTACTCACCGCCGAGCCTCAGGAGCTCAGGGCCCGGCTGACCGGAAACTATCGCCGCGGCAATGAACGCACAGCAAAGAACCACCCGCGGAACTCGGATAACCGGCGCTAAACCTAAACGGCACTAAACCTGACCGGCGCTGAAGCTGACCCGCGCTGACGCCCCCAACAGTAAAAGCAGCCGAATGTCGGTGCGCAGTCAATCAAAAGGTTGATGGCCGGCGTCGTGCGGGTCAATACGCTTCAAAGAAAGGCCCGAACTGGGGCCCAGTAGCGAAGGAAACCTCATGAAGAAGCTCTTTTACTCGGCGTTTGCGTACATGGTTATCGGGGTCCTCTCCGGCCTGTTCTACCGCGAATTCACCAAAGGCAAGCAGTTCGACGGCTTCACCCAGCTCTCCGTAGTCCACACGCACCTACTCACCCTCGGCTTCATAGTCCTGCTCATTGTGCTCATCCTGGAAAAGTTGTTCACGCTGTCCAAATCGCGCCTGTTCAACTGGTTCTTCTGGCCGTACAACGCCGGCCTGATCCTGTCCGCGGCCATCATGGTGGTCCACGGCATGCTGCAGGTCAACGGCACCACCGACGTCTCCGCAGCCATCCCCGGTATCGCGGGCCTGGGCCACATCCTGCTCAGCGCCGGCATGGTGTTCATGTTCCTGGCCCTGCGCACCCGCCTGTTCGCCCCGGCCGTGAAGGTCCCCACTGTGAAGCACGACGACGGTACTCCCGTAGCGCTCGCAGGCTAAGTCTGCGCGGGGCTGGCTGCGAATCCTGGGCCTAGAGTGGATTTCCTGACGGTTTGGTTTTCCTGACAGTGAACTGCCGCAAAGATCCGCAGGGGGCCGTTACGCTGGAGGCAAAGAGTTGGGGGCAAAAGAGGCAGGGGAGAACATGGCCAACAAGGATCTCAATCACGGGGGCATGGCGCAATCGCCGGGCTTCGCTAAACAACGTGGTCCGGTGAACCCGGCCGTTCAGATGGCAGCGGGTGCTGCATTCGATCCGAGTGGAAAGCCCACGCCTGCCGTCCATGGCATGCTACTTAAGGCTGTGGAAGTGCAGCGGCCGCTGGTGCTGGCCAACTTGCGCCGGCTGCGCAAACGGTACCCGAACGCCACCGCCTACGAGCTCAGCCAGCGTCTGGAACGAGACTTCCTCAATGGTGTCAGTGGCGGTGGGGCTGCCGTTGGTGCCACGGCCATCATCCCTGGCATAGGCACAGTGGCGGCGTTGTCCATTTCCGCCGCGGCAACCGTGGTCTTCCTGGAAGCCACGGCGCTTTACGCGCAATCCATTGCCGAACTTCACGGAGTGCGCCTGGCGAATCCGGAAAGTGCTCAGGTCACGGTCATGGCCATTATCTTGGGCGAAGAAGGCCAAGCCATGCTGCAGGGATTGACTGGGCATGCACTGGGAACCGGCAAGACACCCATGCAAGCTTGGGGCAAGACCGTCAGCAAGAACTTGCCGCTGAACACCATCAAGGGTCTCGTGGCACCTATGCAGAAAATGTTCCTGAAGAAGATGGCGGTCAAGGGCAGCGCCTCGGTGGTTGGCAAAGCTCTGCCCTTTGGCATTGGTGCAGCCGTGGGTGGCGTGGGCAACTACATGATGGGCAAGGCAGTTATTGCCTCGGCCACCCGTGCCTTTGGCCCGGCGCCCATGATGATTCCGCAGGAACTGCTAGCCGAGCTTGAATCCACAGCCAAACTCCCCAAGCCGCCGAAGGAACCGAAGCCCCCCAAGGAACCGAAGCCGCTCAAGCCCGGCAAGGCCCCCAAAGCCCTGAAATCCCCCAAAGCCCCGAAAGCACTAAAGCTGCCGAAGCGGTGACTGCTCCGCTAGCCGAACACCAGCGTGGCTACAGTGAAAATCGCCAGCCCTGCGAGTGAACCAACCACGGTGCCGTTAATACGGATGAACTGCAGATCCTTGCCCACCTGAAGTTCGATCTTCTCGCTGGTCTCCACAGCGTCCCAGCGTCCAACTGTGTCGGTGATCAAGGAGGTGATCTCGTGCTTGTAGGTGCCCACGAGGTAGGCGGCAGCGTCGGCAATCCACTTGTTGACCTTGTCCCCAAGGTCCATGTCGGAGACCAGACGGGCTCCGAAGTCCTGCACCGCCGAGGTGAATTTCAGGCGAAGTTCTGACTGTGGATCATCCACGGCGTCCGTTAGCGCCGTCTTGATGGTCTCCCAGGTTCGTCCAGCCAATTCCCGAACCTCAGGATCCCCGAGAACCTGGGCTTTGATACCTTCAGCCTTGGCGATCATGGCCGGATCATGCTGCAGTTCCTGGGCGAGGTCCTTCAAATAATTATCGAGCTGCTGGCGGACCTCGTGGTGAGGATCGTTCTGGACTGCGCGGGCAAACTTGTAGATTTCCGCGTGGATCTTATCCCCTACCAGGCCGTCCACAAAGACCGGAACCCAACTGGGGGAGCGGTCGGTCACCAGACCGGAAATGGTGTCGTGGTTGGCTTGGATCCACGTGGTGGACCGGTCAACGAGTAGGTCCACTAGGGCATGGTGGTGGCCTTCGGCAAAGATCCGTTCCGCGAGCTTGCCCACGGGTGGGCCCCATGGTGGTTCCAACACATGTTTGCGGACCATAGACTCGATGACGTCTTGGATGTCCTCGTCCTTCAACACCGAGATGGCGCCTCGCAGCGCGGCAGCACCCTCGGTGGTCACCCGCTCGGCACTGGCCGGTTTGGATAGCCAGCTGCCCACCTTCTGGGCGATCTGTGTGGAGGCCAACTTCTGCGAGACTACCTCTTCGGAGAGGAAGTTAGTTTCCACAAAGTCAGCAAGAGAGGCACCAATCTCATCCTTGCGGTTGGGGATGATGGCGGTGTGCGGAATCTTGATACCCATGGGGTGTTTGAACAGAGCCGTGACCGCAAACCAGTCGGCCAGCGCACCAACCATGCCGCCTTCGGCAGCGGCCCGAACATACGCCAACCAGGGAAAACGGGGCTGTAGGGCAAAGGCGAAACAGAACACCACAGCCATGAACAGCAGCAGGCCCAGCGCAATATTCTTCATACGCTTGAGCGCTGCGGCCTTCTGAACGTCCGGATGCTGGGGTGGAACTGACTGCTCGAGCCTTCGTGTTTGCGCCATGGAGTAAGCGTAGCGTGGAGCCATGACAGTTCAGATCTACGCGCACCGCGGTTCCAGCGCCGCCTTCGCCGAGCATACTCGCGCCGCGTATTTGCAGACCCTCGCTGACGGTGCTGACGGGGTTGAATGCGACCTTCACCTCACGGCGGACGGGGAACTTGTCCTGCTACATGACGATGATGTGGCGAGGACGTCCAACTCGGCAGGGTTGGTGGCAGAGCTGACACTGGCCCAGTTGCGAACCCTCGATTTCAGCAGCTGGCACGGCGTCGTCATCCCGCCCGACTACGGCACCATTGCTACCCAGCTCCTGACCTTGCCTCAGCTTTTGGAGCTGCTGGCCGCTGCCGGGCGCCCCATTGCCTTGGCGCTGGAATTCAAATACGGGGCCACGTTCAAACCGCAGCTGGTCGATGCCGCGCTCAAGACGTTGCGCAGCTTCGGCTGGGACTCTGAAAAATCCAGTGCCGGTAACATTCACGTTTCCTTCATGAGCTTCCACCCCGACGCCGTGAAGCACCTCGCCGCGCAGATCCCTGCCGCGCACCTCTGCCAGTTGCTCGAAAACGTCCAGGTGGCCGGTGTCCGTGAGGAGTTGGACATGGGTGCCATCACCGGGCGCACCGCGGCTTTTCTGATGCGCCGAGCCATGGCCGAAGGCGAAAGGTTAATTGACGACGGCGTAGCTCAACTCGCCGGACCCGGCGTCGAGTACCTGCGTGCTCACCCGGGCAACGCTGCTCGTTGGGTTGCCGCCGGACGGGTGCTGCGGGTGTGGACCGTGGACACAGCGGAGGATCTAGCCTTGTGCCTGGCAGCCGGGGTTGAACAGGTCACCAGCAATAGGCCACGCGAAATTCGGGAGCTGCTGCGCTGATCCCTGAGCGAGTCCCTGAGCGAGTCCCTGCGCTGATCCCTGAGCTGATCCTGCGACAGGCCCGACAGGCTTGGCTGACTCGGCAGACCTTGACGCCATGTGATTGCATGGAAGCATGGCATCGCGAATTGAAGACTATGCACTGTTGTCCGATCTGCACACCGGGGCCCTTGTGGGCCGCGATGGGAGCATTGACTGGTTATGTTTTCCGCGCTTTGACTCACCGGCGGTCTTTACCGCCCTGCTGGGTACGAGCGACCACGGCCGGTGGCTCATGGCGCCCACGCACCCGGAAGCCGCCGTGGCGAAACGCTCCTACCGGGGGCGAACCTTCGTGTTGGAAACGCTATGGGAAACCCCTGAAGGCACCGCCCGTATCACCGATTTCATGCCGGTGGGCGACCGCCGGGCTTCCATTGTCCGCCGTATCGACGGGGTCAGTGGCCGAGTGGAAATCGGCCAGAAAATCACTGTCCGGCCCGGCTACGGCAAGGTTTTGCCGTGGGTTAGGCGCATTGACGAAGCTGATGGAAGCGAAGCAATCGTGGCCGTTGCCGGACCAGACGCACTGGTGCTGCGTGGCGATGAGCTGCCCCACGCCGTCGACCATCAGCACAGTGGAACTTTCTTGATCGCTGCCGGCGAGAGGGTCGAGCAGGAACTGATGTGGTACCCCTCGCACCGACCCGTCCCCACACCCATCGACACGGAACGGGCGCTGGTCGAGACCGTGAATTACTGGGACAAGTGGGCCGCCCGCTACAACCAGAACGGCAAATATTCGGTCATTGTGGAGCGCTCGCTGTTGGTTTTGCGTGCGCTGACGCATGAGGATACGGGTGGGATTGTCGCGGCACCCACCACCTCGTTGCCGGAAGATTTTGGTGGCGCCAGGAACTGGGATTACAGGTTCTGCTGGCTGCGTGATGCAGCGTTGACGCTCGAGGCCATGCTCACCCACGGCTATGCCGAAGAGGCGCTGAAGTGGCGAGACTGGTTGCTGCGCGCCGTGGCCGGAGACCCAGAAGATCTGCAGATCATGTACGGGCTCGGCGGTGAACGTGATCTCACGGAGGGCGAGTTGAGCCATCTGCCCGGCTACGAAGGTGCGCTGCCGGTGCGGATTGGCAACGGCGCCGTGGGGCAATACCAGGCAGATGTTGTAGGTGAGGTACTGGTGGCGCTGGAGAAGCTGCGTCTGGCCGGCGGGCATGAGGACCACTTCTCCTGGCCCTTGCAGCAGGCCATGCTGGGCTTCGTGGAGAAGCACCTGAATGCCAAGGATCACGGCATTTGGGAAATGCGCGGGGACCAGCTGCACTTCACACATTCGCGCGTCATGATGTGGTCCGCCTTCGACTGTGGCGTGCGGGCCGTCCGCGACCACGGCTTGTCCGGCCCTGTTGAGCGCTGGGAGGAACTGCGCAGTCAGCTGCATGCCGAAATCATGGAGTTCGGCTTCAACAAGGAACTCAACACGTTCACCCAAACCTATGGTGGCACAGCTACCGACGCCTCATTGCTGGTCCTGCCACAGGTCGGTTTCGTAAGCTATAGCTCCCCGGAAATGCTGGGCACGGTGGATGCTCTGGAAGCGGAACTGGTAGATGCTCATGGTTTGATCCTGCGCTACCGAACGGAAACCGGGCTGGACGGGCTGGCACCCGGCGAGCACCCGTTCCTGGCCTGTTCCTTTTGGCTGGTTGAGCAGTACGCCCACACTGGCCGCCGCAAGGACGCCGTGAAACTGATGGATACTTTGGTGGGACTGGCCAACGATGTGGGCCTGCTCAGCGAAGAGTACGACATGGGGCAGGGTCGCATGGCGGGAAACTTCCCGCAGGCTTTCTCCCATCTGGCTTTGGTCCGTGCCGCAGATGCCCTCCACGGCACCGAGCACCTGAGCTTGTCCGACGAGCCGATCGACACCCACACCATGCCCATCGTCGTGCCGTCATGATCATGCCGTTTGAGAGGAGCTTCGGGGCGGGCTCTGGGGGCACGGTCGTCGGTCTTTCAAGGGTGCTTGACGTTCTTGCCATGCGGACCATGGTGAATCTGTGAGCTGCAGCGTGAAACTATGGGCTCATGAAACTTAGCGAGTCACCGGCGGCCAAAATTGGTGCGTCGATCTCGATCGCCACAGGACTGTACGGGATCTCCTTCGGCGCACTTTCGGTAGCCTCAGGGCTGACGCTCTGGCAGACCATGGCGCTGAGCCTGCTGCTCTTTAGCGGTGGCTCTCAATTTGCGTTCATCGGTGTTGTGGCGGGCGGTGGATCGGCCGTGGCGGCCATGAGCGCCTCGGCCCTGCTGGGCATTCGCAACGGGGTTTACGGTATGCAGATCAATGCGCTCCTGCGGCCCACCGGCTGGCGGCGTTTTGCCGCTGCCCACGTCACGATTGATGAATCCACCGCCACGGCCACCGGGCAGAGCGATCCGGTCGAACAAAAGCGCGGATTCTGGGTGGCTGGGCTGGGCATTTTTCTGCTGTGGAACATCATGACCTGCGTGGGAGCTCTTGTTGGTGCCGCGCTGGGAGATCCCAAACAGTGGGGGCTCGACGGTGCAGCCGTGGCAGCGTTTCTGGGCCTGTTGTGGCCTCGAATCAAGTCATTCCAGCCCGCAGCCATTGCCGTGGTGTGTGCGCTGGTGACCCTTTTAGCGGTTCCTTTGGTGCCGGCCGGGGTGCCCATTTTGGTGGCTGCTGTGGTGGCCGGGCTTATTGGCTGGTTCCGCCCCGCTAAGGATAGCGGTCATGACGCTGACGGCATGGAGCCGGACCTTGACCCATATAAGCACGACGCCGGAACCTTGCCCGTGCACGAATCTGGCCTTCGTAGACACAAAAGTGGACACAAAGAGAGCCACAAGGGGATGGAACTATGAGCCTGTGGTTTTGGCTGTTGGTTGCGGCAGTATTGGCTTACGCCACTAAGTTACTGGGCTATTTGGTGCCGGCAAAAGTGCTGGATAATCCCCGAATGTCGCACGTGGCCGGGACGCTGACCATTGGCCTGCTCGCCTCACTGACCGTGGTGAATGCGGCCGCAACTGGTACCTCTGTGGTGCTTGACGCCCGAATAGGCGCGTTGCTTGCGGCGGCAGTGGCGCTCTGGCTCAAGGCACCATTTTTGGTGGTGGTCCTGGCTGGCGCTGCTGCCGCCGCGGGGCTTCGATTACTTGGTTGGCCCTGAACCGTACGGGTTCTGGTTGGGATCCTGCGGCTGGCCGTAAGGCTGGTTGGGATCCTGGCCGTACTGAGGCTGCGCCTGGGCCTGACCGTACTGCTGAGCGTTAGGATCCTGGCCGTACTGTGGCTGCGCCTGGGCCTGACCGTATTGCTGGTTGTACTGCTGGCCGTACTGGTTGGCGTACTGCTTCTGCGCCTGGCTCAGATAGGACGGGCCGCGGTACTGGGCATCGCCGTAGGAGAGGATAGCGGCAAAAACCACCGGGAGGAAGATCAAGCCAACGGTGAAGCCCGTTTCCTTGCCGAACGACTTGGACATGTCGTTCAGGATGACAATCATCATGTAGATGTTGAAGTAAGGGATGAGTAGGAACCAGAAGTGGGACTCCGGGCGGCCCACCATCTTCACCATGATCCACGTGTTGTAGAACGGGATGTAGGCCTTCCACTTTGGATGCCCTGCCTTGGCAAAGGCGCCAGCCCAGACAAATCCGTTAACCACCAAGGCGATGACAAAGAAGAGGAAGTAGAGGCCCATCATGAGCATGATGAAGGCCGTAGCTTCAGAAGAAGTCATGGTGCCTTCATAGTTGTAATCATAGTTGTAGGTGTCCGGTGTTGGCGCCAGCGGAAGGGCGCTAAGAAGAGAGGCAAGCATGCCAGCAACTTTATCTGCATCAAAACAATGCACCAATGGGGTGAACTACCCATAATGAAAGCTAACTAACGGGGACAACCCCGGAAGCCATTAGATACAGGAGAATCTCATGATTGTGGCCTTTTCAGTAGCACCCAGCGGCGCTCCCACCGGCGTTCCGGCAGGAACGGGTGGCGACGCGTCCGTCCACACGGCCGTAGCGGCAGCGGTCAAGGTGGTCCGCGAGTCCGGGCTGCCCAACCGCACCAGTTCCATGTTCACCGAGATTGAGGGTGAGTGGGACGAGGTCATGGACGTCATCAAACGTGCCACCGAGGCGGTAGGGCGTTACGGATCCCGAGTTTCCCTGGTACTGAAGGCAGACATCCGTCCCGGCCACACCGGCGAACTCACTGGCAAAGTGGATCGGCTGGAAGGCGCGCTGGACGCTCTGGGCGAGTGACCGGCGTCGTACGTGAGCAGGTGCATGAACGATGCGAAGGGCAGTCCATGACTGAGGCTCGAGAAGTGGCCCGGCGAGAGCTCTGGGCGGCGGTCGCTGCAATCCCGGGATTGGCCGAGGGGTTGAAGCTAAGCCAGGAGGAGCTGTGGACCGAAAATCCCTGGTTGTGGCACGTCAACGGGGACGTTTCGTACACGGTCGCAATTGATGACAACGGTCTTTTTCTGCTCACAAGATTCGATCGAGGCCAAGGAGAGCCGGCATTTCGGAGCAATGATGCGCGGGCGTGCGTTGCCAGCATGGTGCTCCAGTGGCTCAGCGGTTCCAATGATTTCTATCCCGGCCATTCTCCCTACGAAGAAATTCCTCGGATTTTTGAGGTCTCGGAACACCATGAGATCGACGAATTTGGCCGTGATTGCTCCGTCATTCGTTGGCACTGGGGTGAGGGATCCTGGGCGCAATCCTGCGGGGCTTACTCGTTGCTCAACGGACTAAAGTGGGCGTGGATCTTCACCGCTAGTGACAAGACGATTGCCAATGCGGCTTCCTTTCCGGACGGCTTTCCACTGTTCCTGCCTCATCCGGGGCCCAGGCTGGAAACTCCCCCGGGAGATCTCTCGAACTTGAGCCTTGAACGGTGGCAGGCGTGGCGTTCAGCTCGGACGGCAGCTGGGGAGGTGCAAGGCGCCGGGCCGGAGCAAGGTGCTGGTGCCGGTGAAGCGCAGCTTTGACTGCGGCTACGCTGGCAGGGTGACTATTTTGCCGCACGCCATGCACTACCTGAGCGAAGTGACGCCCTGATGGGACGTAAACGAGTACCCAAAAATGGTGCTGTCGAACCCGAATCGGCGCTCAAGGGAGCGCCGAAAGGTCCCGTAGCCGGTAAGTTTCAAACGGACACCGGCACGGCCGAGCTGATCCCCGACGGCGACAATCCCAATGGCTGGCTGCTCATGCTCAACGGGGTCCAAAGCTCCCACGTGGACTTGGCAGACCCCCTGCGTCTGGACTTTGAGTACATGCGGTGGATCATGGAGCTCGTTCACGACAGGTGGCCGGCTGGGGAGAAGCTGCGCACCCTAAGTCTGGGTGGTGCTGCGTGTGCCATGCCGCGCTACCTTGTAGCGGCCTATCCCAACTCTCGCAATGTGGTGGTGGAGATCGACGGCGCGCTGGCCAGTTACGTCCGCGACTGGTTCGATCTGCCCCGGGCACCGTTGCTGAAGATCCGTGTGGGTGAGGCCCGTGAGGTGACTGAATCTCTGACCGAAGCCAGCCGGGATCTCATCATTCGGGACGTTTTTAGCGGCTCCAAGACACCGCATGCACTGACCACAACCGAGTTCACAGAAGCGGCCCGAAAGGTACTTATTCCTGGTGGCGTATATGTTGTGAACTGCGGTGACGCGCCAGCATTGACTACCGCACGGCGGGAAGCTGCCACCATTGCAGCAGCGTTTGAACACACCGTCATCATTGCCGATCCGGCCATGCTCAAGGGGCGGCGCTCAGGCAATATCATCATCGCCGGTAGCGATGCTCCACTGGGCGACGGCGCGGGACTGCCACGAAACCTGCTCGGCGGAGCCATGCCCGCCCACCTCTGGGACGATGCCAAGGTCCGCCAGTTCGGCCGCAGCTCTGTGGTGCTGAGCGACGATGTCTTATAGGCCGGGATTCTGGCTCTGAACACTCACCGGTGGCGGGCCGGTCAGTGGGAGGAGGGGACCGGCGTCGAACGTGTCTGTTCTGTCGAGTCTGTAGTGCCTGCCGCAGAAGGGCTTTCGTCAACGAGGACGGCGCGCTCCTTGCCCTTGCCGCGTACCCCGAACTTAAAGGCGACCGCCAGCAGGACCAGCCAAATGGCGCCAACATAGAGGGCCACGCGGGTGTCGGCGTACACGCCCAAGAGCACGATCACGCCCGCCATAAAAAGTGCCGTCAGGATTGAGGCGAGCGGCCAGAGCGGGACCGGGAATGCGGAGGGGGCCAGCGCGTTGCGGGCGATCTCGCGCTTCATGGCCACGTGCGACGCCAGGATCATGATCCACACCCACACCGTGGCGAAAGTGGCGATCGAGGCTATAAGCAAGAAGACGTCCTCGGGGATGGTCGCGTTCAAAACCACGCCCACCAACAGTACGGCGGTCATCAGCAGCACGGTCATCCACGGTACACCGCGCTTAGAGATGCGGCCAAAGGCGGCGGGTGCGTGACCTTGCGCAGAGAGGCCGAAGAGGACGCGACCGGCACCGAAAATATCGGAGTTGATCGCCGAGAGTGCGGCGGTGATAACGACGGCGTTGAGGATGTGCGCGGCCAGTGGGATGCCCAGAGAGTCAAAGATTTGCACGAACGGACTGGTTTCGCCGGTGATTTCGTTCCACGGGATCAGAGACATCAACACGCCCAAGGTCAGTACATAGAACAGCAAGATACGGACCGGAACGGTATTGACGGCCGCCGGGATGGACTTGCTGGGATCCTTGGCTTCGCCGGCTGTCACGCCGATGGTTTCAATGCCACCAAAGGCAAACATGACGACGGCGAACGCGGCCAGGAGCCCCACCCATCCGTTGGGCATGAAGCCGTCGTTGTTCACGAGATTACCCAATCCTGAAACGGCCTGCGCGCCTTCCATCTGGAATCCGAAGACAATGATGGCTGCGCCACCGGCGATCATGGCGATGATGGCGGAAACCTTGATGAGTGAGAACCAGAATTCCAGCTCACCAAAGACCTTGACGCTGAGTAAGTTGACGGCGGCGAGGAAGAAGACGATGGCCAGAACCCAGATCCAGCGCGGCACGTCCTGAAACCAGAAGCCCATGTAGATGCTGAAGGCCGTCACATCGGCGATGGCGACGATGGCCATTTCGAAAACGTAGGTCCAGCCGGTGATGAATCCGGCCAAGGGGCCCAGGTAGCGGCTGGCATATTGGCCAAAGGAGCCGGAGACGGGGTGCCGGACAGCGAGTTCACCCAGAGCGCGCATCACCATGAACACGGCTGCGCCGGCAATGATGTAGGCGAGCAAGACCGCGGGGCCTGCCTTTTGGATGGCACTTGAGGAGCCGTAGAACAAACCGGTGCCGATGGCCGAGCCCAAAGCCATGAAGCGAATGTGGCGGGCAGTCAGGCCGCGGGTCAGGACGGATCCATGGGAGTTCATGAGTGGGCTTTCTCACGTAGCACAGCAAGTGGGCTACGACACTGTTAAGGCAAAGGAGGTGGCGATGGTCACCAATTTGCCGAATTTTAGGCTGAAAGTGCCCGATTAATCCCGAGAATCTGGGATTTCAGACGCCAATATTCTATATTGTGCAAAGAACTATGGCGATTTGAGCCAATGATGAGGGGACCATGACAACCAACGACCGCAAACCCTCCAAGGTACCGGCCGCAGAGAACACTTTGCGCATTCTGAAGCTGCTTTCATCCAAGCGCGGACCCCTGGCAGCCTCCACCATTGCCACCACTTTGGAGCTGCCCCGCTCCAGCGTCTACCACCTGCTCGGTGTCATGGAGCAAAGCGGCTTTGTCATGCACCTGCATGAAGAGCAGCGCTACGGGCTTGGCGTCGCAGCCTTTGAGCTCAGTAGTGCCTACTCTCGGCAGGAGCCGCTGTCCCGGTTGGGCCGCCCACTGCTTGCTTCGCTCGTGGACAAGATTGGCGAAAGCGCGCACCTGGCCGTCCTGCATGGGCGCGATGTTTTGTACATTGTGGAGGAGCGGGCCAAGAACAGACCGTCTCTGGTGACCGACGTAGGGGTGCGGTTGCCCAGTCACCTCACAGCCAGCGGTCGGGCAATTCTGGCGGCCCTACCTAAATCACAGGTCCGGGCACTCTATCCCAATGCGGCCGCGTTCAGCTCGCTGACCGAGGTGCCAAACCCCATCATCAAGTACTCCACCTTGTCCGGTCACTTGGATCAGGTGCGGATTCGCGGCTACTCCACTGAGAGTGGGGAAGTCAGTGACGGATTCGGCTCGGTTGCGGCTGCCGTGACCGATCACCTCGGCTGGCCGGTTGCTGCTGTCGCCGTGACATTCCTGGACGAAAAAGTGCCGGTAGAGCAGCGGATCAAGTTGGCTGAGCGCGTCGCCAAGGTGGCCGGGGAGCTTTCCACAAGGATTTACGGCCGCCGCGAGGGTTAACTCGCTGCTGGGCCGGCGGGCGCGGCCGGCGGGCGGCGGGCCAGGCTGCTCGGGGTGCGCCGGGAGTAGTCCGAAGCCGCGGTGGCATGTCTGGAATCCCGGATACCCCGAGCTGAATAGCGCTGATTTCCTTGCGGATAGGGGGAATAGTGGGGATCAAGATTGCCTCAACTTAAGGATCCGCCATGACTGCCGCCCAGCCCCAAGAAGTCACCCTCTCCGCAACCGGGGTCACACCCGAGGACGTCATCGCCGTGGCCCGCCACAATGCCAAGGTGATGATCAGTGCGCAGGCTCTGGCCGGCGTCGAACGCGTCAGGGAACATATTGAGAAGTTGGCGCACTCCGAGACGCCCGCCTACGGTATTTCCACGGGCTTCGGGGCGCTGGCAAACCGCCATATTCCGGCGGAGATGCGCACGCAGCTGCAAAAATCGCTCATCCGCAGCCACTCTGCAGGCATGGGGCCGGCCGTGGAACGCGAGGTGGTGCGCGCGCTGATGTTCCTGCGCGCCAAAACTCTGGCCAGCGGCCGGACCGGCGTGCGCCCGGTGGTCCTGCAAACCATGGTGGACGTGCTCAACGCCGGCATCACGCCCGTGGTCCGCGAATTCGGCTCGCTCGGCTGCTCGGGGGATCTGGCACCGCTCTCGCATTGCGCCCTGGTGCTCATGGGCGAGGGTGAGGCGGCAGGGCCCGACGGCGTCATCCGTCCCGTCCCGGAGTTGCTCGCCGAAGCTGGCATCACTCCGGTGGAGTTGGCTGAAAAGGAAGGCCTGGCGCTGGTCAACGGCACCGATGGCATGCTCGGAATGCTGCTCATGGCCATCGCTGATCTGCGGCTTTTGCTCACGACGGCGGACATCACCGCCGCTCTCAGCGTCGAGGGCCTGCTGGGTACCGACCAGGTATTTGTGCCCGAGCTGCACATGGAACTGCGCCCCCATCCCGGGCAGGCCGCCAGTGCCGAGAACATGCTGGCCGTGCTGGCCAATTCGCCGATCGTGGCCTCACACCGGGTGGGCGATTCCCGTGTGCAGGACGCCTACTCGCTGCGCTGCGCCCCGCAGGTGGCCGGCGCCGCCCGCGACACCGTGGACCATGCGCTCATGGTGGCCACCCGCGAACTTGCCGCCGCGATCGACAACCCCGTGGTGCTCCCGGATGGCCGGGTGTCCTCCAATGGCAACTTCCACGGCGCCCCGGTGGCCTACGTGCTGGACTTCCTCGCGATCATCTCAGCCGACGTCGCCTCCATCGCCGAGCGCCGCACCGACCGCATGCTGGATCCCGCCCGCTCACACGGCCTGCCTGCGTTCCTGGCCGGCGATCCCGGCGTGGACTCAGGTCTCATGATTGCCCAGTACACGCAGGCCGGTCTGGTCTCCGATTCCAAGCGCCTGGCCGTCCCCGCTTCCGTGGATTCCATCCCCAGCTCTGCCATGCAAGAGGACCACGTCTCCATGGGCTGGCACGCCGCCAGGAAGCTGCGTAAGTCCGTAGAAAATCTGCGCCGCGTCCTCGCCATTGAGCTCGTCACGGCCACCCGCGCCATCGATATGCGCGCATCCATGTCCGACGGCGTACTGGTCCCCGGCCCGGCCGGCGCCGCTGTGATTGAGCTGCTTCGTGCCACGGTTCCCGGCCCGGGCAGCGACCGTTTCCTCTCGCCGGAACTTGAAGAAGCGGACCGTCTGGTGGGCTCTGGCGCCATCCGCGACGCCGCAGAGACAGCCACCGGCCCGCTTAACTAGCCCGTGCTCGCGCGGTTCTAGTCCTGCCGCTCATCGAGTTGCCTCTAAACGTTGATGTTGCGGCGGCAAAATATCAACGTTAAGTGTCACATCGATCTGGCGGAGCGGCGCCCGCCCCTGTAAAAATTCCCCTTCGATTACTCTCCACAGTCCAAGCCCTGCGGTGTTTAATGTTTGGTACGTTGTGATTCAAACGTATATTCGAATGGAATCTTTTCTTGAAACTCTTCCGTCTGGCCATCCACCACGCAAAACCATACTGGGCTTGGGTTGTGGCCGTGCTGGTGCTGCAACTCATTTCCACCATCGCGGCACTGTACCTACCCAGCCTCAATGCCCAGATCATTGATCAGGGCATCTCCAAGGGCGACACCGACTTCATTTGGTCAACCGGCGTCACCATGATCGTGGTGTGCTTTGTCCAGGTAATTTCGGCCATTGGCGGCATTTATTTCGGTGCCCGCACGGCCATGGCCATTGGCCGGGACCTGCGCCGTGAGGTCTACTATCGGGTCAATGCCCTCGGCGCCCTGGATGTGAGCCGCTTTGGCACGGCCACGCTGATCACGCGCAATACCAATGATGTCCAGCAAGTCCAGATGCTGGTGCTCATGGCGTTGAACTTTATGGTTTCCACGCCCATCATGTGCATTGGCGGGATCATCATGGCCCTGCGCGAGGATGTGGGCTTGTCGTGGCTGCTGTGGGTGTCCGTGCCGCTGTTGTTCATTGTGGTGGGCTTCCTGGTGGTCAAGTTGCTGCCGCTGTTCCGCGAAATGCAGGACCGGATCGATACCGTCAATGGCGTACTGCGTGAACAGATCACCGGCATCCGCGTCATCCGTGCCTTTGTTCGCGAGAAGTTTGAGGCGCAGCGCTACCGCGAAGCCAACTTGAACCTGACCCGTGTTTCGGTGCGTGTGGGCAACTTGTTTGTGCTCATGTTCCCCGTCATCATGATGATCCTGCACCTGGCCACCGCCGCCGTGCTGTGGTTTGGTGGGCACCGGGTCGACTCCGGATCCATGCAGGTGGGTTCGCTCACCGCGTTCCTGCAATACCTGCTGCAAATCCTGGTCGCCGTCATGATGGGCGTCTTCATGGTCATGATGATTCCCCGCGCTGCCATCTCCGCAGAACGCCTCGATGACGTGCTCACGGCCGAGCCGAGCCTGACCGTGCCCTCGGCTCGAGAGCTCCCGGTGACTCACGCCGTCGAATTTTCATCGGTGTCCTTTGGCTATCCAGGGGCCGAGCGGCCCGTTCTGAATAACGTTTCGTTTACCGCTGAGGCGGGAAAAACGACGGCGATTGTCGGCTCCACCGGTTCCGGCAAGTCCACGTTGTTGAACCTCATACCCCGCCTTTTTGATCCGCAGGACGGTTCGGTGCGCATTGGTGGCGTGGACGTCAGCGAGCTCAGCCGCAAGCAGTTGGCGGAATTGGTGGGCCTGGTGCCGCAGAAGCCGTACCTGTTCTCTGGATCTGTGGCGTCCAACCTGAAGTTTGGCCGCCCCGACGCGGACGATTCCGAGCTGTGGGAGGCCCTGCGGGTGGCCCAGGCCAAGGACTTTGTGGAGGAGAAGCCCAAACAGCTGGCCTCACCTATCGCCCAGGGCGGCACCAACGTCTCCGGAGGGCAACGGCAGCGGTTGTGCATCGCCCGTGCGCTAGCGGCCCGCCCCCGCATTTACCTGTTCGATGATTCCTTCTCGGCGCTCGATGTGGCCACCGACCAGAGGCTGCGTGAATCCCTGCATGGCGCCACAACCGGGGCCACCATGATCATTGTGGCTCAGCGCATCTCCACAATCCGGGAGGCCGATCACATCATTGTGCTCGACGGCGGCGAAATAGTGGGCGCTGGCAGCCACGAAGAACTGCTCGAGAGTAATGAAACGTACCGCGAGATTGTTGAATCTCAGCTCAGCATTGAAGGAGTTTCCTGATGGCGCGCAAAGCAAAGGACACGAAGTCCTTGGAGCAGGCGCCCGAGCCAGACGCGCTGGACGAAGAGCTGGTCCCGGAATACCAGCCCAGCGAGGCCGATGGGGATATGTTTGGCGGCACGCCGGCCAAGAAGGCCGAGCACTTCTGGCCGTCGGTGAAGCGGCTCGTAGGGCTGTTGCGCCCGGAGCGGCTCATGTTCTCAGCGGTTATTGCCTTGGTGGCAGCCTCAGTGGTGCTCACGGTGATCGCGCCCAAGATTCTGGGCCGGGCCATGGATGTTATCTTCAACGGTGTGATTGGCTCGCAGCTGCCCTCCGGAGTGCCTCTCGAGACGATCGTGGCGGGGATGCGTGCCGAGGGCAACAACCAAATGGCGGACATGCTCGCCAAGACCAATCTGGTGCCCGGAGCTGGCATCGACTTTGTGGAACTGAGCCGGCTCATCATCATTGTGCTGGCCCTGTATATGGTGGCCTCAACACTGATGTGGCTGCAGGGATTTCTGCTCAACGCCCTCGTGATGCGTGTGGTGTTCCGCCTGCGTGAGGACATTGAACGCAAGCTCAACAGACTGCCGCTGGGTTACTTTGACACCCGGCAACGCGGGGACTTGATGTCCCGGGTGACCAACGACGTCGACAACATCCAGGCAGCGCTGCAGCAGGCCTTTTCGCAACTGGTCCAGTCTGCCCTGACGGTCATTGGCATCGGTGTCATGATGTTCATCGTTTCCTGGCAGCTAGCGCTGATTGCGCTGATTGCCCTGCCGCTCTCTGCCATCATCGCCGGTGTCATTGGCTCCCGCTCGCAGAAGCTCTTCGCCGCCCAGTGGAAGCACACCGGCTCCCTCAACGGGCACATTGAGGAGACGTTCTCCGGCCTCGAACTGGTCCGCGCCTACGGCCGCGACGAGGAAATGCTGGCCGAGTTCGACGAGCGCAACGAGCACCTGTTCAAGGCCTCCTTCGGAGCACAGTTTGTCTCCGGGATGATCATGCCAGCCATGCAGTTCGTCTCCTACCTCTCCTACGTGCTGGTCGCCGTCGTTGGCGGGCTGCGTGTGGCAACGGGCGGCATGACACTCGGTGATGCCACCGCGTTCATCCAGTACTCGCGCGAGTTCTCCCAACCCATTGGCGAGATGGCCGGCATTGCCAACATGATCCAATCCGGCGTGGCCTCAGCCGAGCGGACCTTTGAGATCCTCGACGCCGAGGAGCAGGAAGAGGAAAGCGATTCGGCGCTGCTGCCCGCACAGACCGACGGGCACGTGCGCTTTGAAAACGTCTCCTTCAGTTACGCGCCGGAAACCCCGCTGATCCGCGACGTCTCCTTCACGGTGCAACCGGGCCAGACAGTGGCCATTGTTGGTCCCACCGGCGCCGGAAAGACCACACTGGTGAACCTCGTGATGCGCTTCTATGAGCTCACCGGTGGGCGGATCATGCTCGACGGTGTGGACACCCGTGAGCTGTCCCGCGAGCAGGTGCGAGCCCAGGTGGGTATGGTGCTGCAGGATGCGTGGCTGTTCGAGGGCACCATCCGGGAAAACATCCGCTACGGACGGCTCGACGCCACGGACGAAGAAATCGTGGCCGCAGCCGAGGCCACCATGGTGGACAGGTTCGTCCGGCAGCTGTCCGACGGCTATGACACCGTGATCGACGCCGACGGGGGCACCGTCTCGGCCGGCGAACGCCAGCTGCTCACGATTGCCCGCGCCTTCATCGCGAAGCCATCACTGCTGATCCTAGACGAGGCCACGTCCTCGGTGGACACCCGCACGGAGCTGCTGGTCCAGCACGCCATGGCGGCACTGCGCACGGACCGGACCTCATTCGTCATCGCCCACCGGCTCTCCACTATTCGCGACGCCCACACCATCCTGGTCATGGAAGACGGCGACATCGTCGAACACGGCAACCACGAGGAACTGCTCAAGCGCCGCGGCGCCTACTACAAGCTGTACATGACCCAGTTCCAAGGCGGTCACGATCTGGAAGACGAAGTCGCGGCCGAGGTCCACTAGTAGCCGGCGGCCCCGGCCAATTTTCGCGCCCGTCCCCCATAAATGCGCCCCGTCTACCGGGCGCATTTATGGGGGACGGGCGCATTTCTTGGTGGGGAGTCGCCTTAGCGCAGCAGGGTGTCGATCAGGCGGGCCGCTACTTTGGCTGTGCGGTTGTCGATGTCGAACTCGGGGTTCAGTTCGGCGACGTCGAAGTGGAAGAGTTTTCCGCTCGCGGCCACTTGGCGGCACACAGCGGTGATGACTGGCAGCGGCACCCCGTAGGCCGCGGGGGCGCTGACGCCGGGGGCCACGGCGGATGGCAGCACGTCAAGGTCAATGGTCAGGTACACGATGTCCACGGTCTCCAGGAATGACGCCACGAACGCCTCTGTACGCTCGGCCGAACAGTCCTCATCCAGCAGATATTTCACGTCTAGATCGTCTGCCGTATCGAAGAGAGCCCCCGTATTGTTCGGTTCACTGATGCCGACGACGGCGTAATTGAGTTCCCGGCCAGCGGCGGCTTCGGCCCGGGCCATCTGCAGAAACGGTGTGCCCGAGCTGGGCGCCGGAGCATCGCGCAGGTCAAAGTGGGCGTCCAGGTTCAGCACACCCAGCCGTGCACCGTTGGCTACCGCAGCGGTGCCAGCCACACCCAGATAGCTGGCAAACGCGGTTTCGTGGCCCCCGCCCAAGACCACGGTGAGGTGTCCGTCGTCGAGCATGGCGGTGACGGCAGCGCCCAAGCGGGTCTGGCCCTCCTCCAGCGCGTCGCCAATGACCACCATGTCCCCGGCATCGGTCACTGAACGGGTGCCGTGGTAGGCGAGTGAGCCCAGTGCGGCGCGGATCGCGGCCGGGCCAGTGGCTGCGCCGGTACGCCCCAGGTTGCGGGCTACGCCGGCGTCGGAACGGAAGCCGATGAGCGCGGCCGGGCCGGGAAGTGCGGCATCCAAGGAAGCATCCTGGGCGGGTGCGGCTGTGGTGGGCACCGACTGCCACCAACGGCGGTGGGCGGGGGAGTCGCCGTCGTTCCTTCCAGTCCACGGGGTGGGCGGCACATCAACGGCAAATGAAGAAAAGGTCATGGTTCCAGCGAACAGCACCGGGGCGCACAATGCCAGCCCGGGAGCAAATGCAGCGTCTGGCATGGCAGAAAAAAGATCGAAAGGTGAGCCGTGCTCAATGTTCAAGGAAAACACTGTGCGCGGCTCACCTTTCGATGAGATGGAGCGGGGGAGGAGGCGGGTTAGTTGACCCCGAACATGTCCTCAATGACGCCGATGCCGAAGAACAGCATGAACGCTGCGGCCACGGCCCACATCAAGGGGTGGACTTCCTTCGCGCGGCCCTGGAACAGGCGGATCAACACGAACGCGATGAAGCCGGCGCCGAGGCCGTTGGCGATCGAGTACGTGAACGGCATGAGCGTGAAGGTCAGGAAGGCCGGGATGCCGATGCCCCAGTCGGACCAGTCGATCTTGCCCACCTGGGAGACCATCATGAAACCAACCACTACAAGGGCGGGGGCCACGGCTTCGAAGGGGACCAGCTTGATCAGCGGGGTGGCGAACATGGCTAGCAGCAGGAGCAAACCGGTGACGATCGAGGCCAGACCCGTACGGGCGCCTTCGCCAATGCCGGCGCCGGATTCTACGTAGATCTGGTTGGAGGATGCGGCTGCGCCACCGCCGGCGATGGCACCAAAGGCATCTACGAGCAGGACCTTGTCCACGTCGGGGATATTGCCGTCCTTGTCCATGGTGCCAGCCTCTGCGGCCAGGCCAACCATGGTGCCCATGGCGTCAAAGAAGATGCTCAGCAAGATCACAAAGGCCAGCAGCACAGCAGCCAGGGCGCCGAGTTTGGAGAACGCACCGAAGAGGTTGACATGGCCGATCAGGGACAGATCGGGCCAGGACCAGGCTGAGAGCTGCGGGGAAACCAATGACCAGCCCTGCGGGTTGTTGGTGGTGCCGTCGAAGGACGGGCCAATGTGCAGCGTCATCTCAAGGATGTTGGCCAGCACAGTGGAGATGAGGATTCCGATCAGAATGGCGCCCTTGACCTTGCGCACCACCAAGCCGATGGTCAGGATCAAGCCGACCAGGAACACCAACGTGGGCCAGCCCATGAGCTTGCCGTCAAAGCCCAGACCAACGGGAACTGTGGTGCCGGCAACGTCGGGGATGCGACGCACAAAGCCGGCGTTGACCAGACCGATCAGCGCAATGAACATGCCGATGCCCACCACAATGGCCGTCTTCAGTCCCTCCGGAACAGCCCGGAAAACGGCTGTGCGGAAGCCTGTCAGCACCAGAATGAACATGGTGATACCGGAGAGGACCACCAAGCCCATAACGTCAGGCCAGGTCAGGCCCGGGTTGGTGGCAACGGTGACGGCGATGAACGCGTTGACGCCCAAGCCGGCGGCCAGCGCGAAGGGGTGTTTGGCCCAGGCGCCCATGAGGATGGTCAAAATACCGGCCACGAATGCTGTCACTGCGGCAACGCGTTCCAGACCCAGCACTTCACCGGTGGAGTCGGCGCCGCCGAGGATCAGCGGGTTGAGCACCACGATGTAGCTCATCGCGAAGAACGTGGCGAAACCGCCGCGGATCTCCCGCGAGTAGTTTGAGCCGCGCTCAGTGATCTTGAAATATTTGTCGACCGCTGACAGCCTGACATCCGTTTTGGTAGCCATGTAAAGAGCCCTCCGGGCAAAGTGATATGAAATTAAGTTATTCGAGGAAATACTAGCTGGTCATGCGGTGCTGCAAGATAGTGGAGCAGCTGAATTTCTGCCATGCCAGGAAGTACGACGCCGGCCCGCACCGTAGCGTCGATTCCGCGCCTGTGTGCCGCCCTTGTTGGGCAAACTCCCATAATGGTGGGATAGCGTGAGGTGGCATTCCCCAACGATTTAAGGACGATCTGCTGTGATTTCTCCCGTCAGCCACCGTGTGGATGAGACGAACATGACATCAAAAAAACTGCTGCGCCGCTCTTTGGCGGGTATATTGGCGCTTTTGCTTGTTTTCTTCGGCACGGCCACGGCAGCTTTTGCTCACGATGCCGTGACAGAAACGTCCCCGTCTGATGGTTCTACTGTGGCTACCGTTCCGGCTGAAATTCAGATTACCCTGAGCAACACCCCGGCCGTGATTGGCTCCCAAATCCTGGTGCTCGATGAGGCTGGCACTAACTGGGCTTCTGGTGATGTGCAGGTTCTGGATAAGGCGGCCACTCAGGCGCTGCGTTCGGGAGCTCCGGCAGGCAAATACACGGTGCAGTGGCGTTTGGTGTCTTCCGATTCCCACCCCATCGAGGGAACGTTTAGCTTTACGGCGACCGCTGCCGGATCCGGCTCGGCTGCGAGCACAGGCGCGGGTGCAGGAGCTGGACCGGTTGTGTCCGTCCAGGCCCAGCCGGAACCACAAGCGGAACCCGTTCCGGATAGCTCAGCGGTGCCGTGGAGCATTGTTGGGCTGGTGGTTGTGCTGCTCGGCGTGGTGGTGGCCATGGTGGTTGTTGCCCGGCGCCGGCTTTCGAGCGAGGACTAGTTTTGCCACAATAAATTCTCAACGTATAGGCCAGTGGCCAGCCCCGAGGCTTGCCGCTGGCCTATTTGATGTGTGAGTTGTTGTGTGAAAGCTCAGGCGGTCGCGGCCAAGGAACCCGGTTCCAGTGCGGCAATGCGGGCAGAAATGGACTGGCTGGCCCGCTTGGCCTGATGCAAGATTTCCTGGGTGGTGGGCAGGGCAAGATCGCCCACGCCCACGAGGTAAAGGCCAAGAGCATGCATACCCGTGCGGACCTCGGTGGCGGTGGTGACACCTGCACCATGCAGAACTTTGCGCAACTGGCTTAGCGCACCCCGAGTAAAGACAATGCTGTGAGCGGTGAGGGTGCCCGAAGTTGTCAGTATCCGCCATTGACGCTGGGCCATCTCGTCGCCGTTGTGGTGGGTGAAATCCAGGGCCTGAGTTGCCGGGCGGATATCCATCTCATGGCGCCGGGCATAGTGCTCCAGAAGCCGAACGATCTCGCTACGTTCGTTCAAGGCAGCCAAGCTGATGCCACCTGTGGTGGGCGGCGTAGCGGAGTGTTTCAGAGGGACGGAGCTGTCCACCACAATGGTCTCAACTCCCTGCCTGTTGAGCTCGGTTGCAATGGCTAGAGCAGAGAATCCAGAACCAATCACTACGGTGGTGGTACTTTCAGCGGTGGTTCCCCGCGGAGCAACCGCGTTTGTGGTAGCTGCGCCGGCGGTTTGACCCGGCATTGTCATGGCCCGGGGCAGGGCAGTTTTTATCGCAGCCATCATGGCAAATGCCTCCTCGAACGGTAGGAGAATTCACGGGCGGCACAGGCCAAGTAGGGCTGCGCCGAAGGGCGGTTGAAACGATGAAACGTCTAGGGCTCGTCCTGAAACTTGAGGCCTAAAATCAGGGCAGCACTCGATCTAAATAGGCGTTGCGAAACACCTTTTTGGGATCCAGAACATCCCGAACACTACAGAACTTTTCTAGATCTGGGTAGAGCTCTATAAAGTCCTTCGATTGGAGGAAATGCCACTTGCCCCAGTGCGGTCTGCCCGAGTGTGCTCGGAAGATTTCTTCGGCGGCTCGGAAGTACTCGAAGGGCGAGGATTTTACGTGCTGGTGGATGGCGATGTAGCCACTGTCGCGGTGATTGGCCGTGGATAGCGCTATGTCATCTGCCGCCGCACTGCGAACCTCCACAGGGAAGGAAATCTGCAGGCCGCGGCGGGCGATCATGGCCTCGAGCTCAGCCAGTACCGTTGGGATTTGTGCCAGTGGCACGGCGTACTCCATCTCCCTGAAACGCACCGTCCGTTGCGTGGCAAACACCTTGTGTGAGGCATCGCCAAACTCCCTGTTGCCTGTCAGTTTGGCGGCCATCTTGTTGATCCCGGGGATCGCCGAGGGTACCTTCGCAGAAAAATTGCACAGGGCCGAGAACGCCGTGTTGGAGACCAACACGTCATCCACCAAACGCGAGGCCGGGGACAAGGAGCCCACCCCCTGCGGCAGCCCGCCTGGTGGATAGCGGGTATTGGTCTTGGTCAGGGCCAGCTCGGTGTGCGGAAACCAATAGAACTCAAAGTGGTCGCGGGTGGCGTTGCGTTCGGCGAGTGACTCCAGAACGGCTGGAAGCGGCTCCGGCCTTTCCACGGCATGGAGCATGAAGGAGTCCACACAAGCCAAGGTGACTTCAACAATGATTCCAAGTGCGCCAAGCCCCACCCGGGCCACCGCGAACAAATCTGGATTCTCGGTGGCGGAACAGCGCTTGAGTTCACCTGTCCCGGTGACAATCGTCAGGGCCCGGACCTGGGTGGCAATGCCGCCAAACTTCAGGCCGGTGCCATGAGTACCAGTGGAGATGGCGCCGGAAATGGATTGCTGGTCAATGTCACCCAAATTCTCCATGGCGAGCCCATACGGTGCCAACAGAGCAGGGATCTCGTGCAGCCGGGTGCCGCCTGCCACGGTGGCCAGTTTCGCCTCCCTGTCAACCCGCAGCAGTCCGCTGATGCCGTCGAGGCGCAGCTGGACGCCAGAGGTCAGGGCAATATCGTTAAAACTGTGCCCGGAACCCACAGCTTTGATGGTGACACCGCTTTTGGCCGCAGCCATGACTAGGGCCGAGACCTCGGCCACCGTGCTGGGCAGGGCCACGGTGCTGGGTCGGCAGCGCTGGTCCCCGGCCCAATTCCGCCACTCACTCATACGAACGTTTTCCCTTCCCCGCGATAGGTGAGCGCCCTGCCCACCCTTTGGCCGCCGTCGAGCATCTCAAGAGCGTCAACATGCTCACAGATCTCCCCAGACTTTGCGTGCCGGAACCACACCTTCTCACCCAGGCTCAACGTGGCGGCCGCTGCCCCGCGCAGAGGTGTCTGAACTTCACCGGCGCCCTCTGTGCCCACGAGCGACAACCCGGCCGGGTAGACGGCCACGGGGGAGCGGTCAGGGCCTGCGGGACCGGAGGCAATCCAGCCTCCGCCCAGAACGGTCACCATGTCCGGTGCCGGGCGCCTGACCACAGGCACGGCAAATCCGACGGCGTGGGCTGGGGTGAAGCGCGAATAGCCATCGAAGAGGGTGGGGCCGAAGAGTCCCGACCCGGCTGCCAGCTCTGTCACGGAAGGATCGCCGGCGGTCAGTTCCAGGCTTCCGGTGCCGCCGCCGTTGACGAACTCGAGATCGTACACATTGCGTACAGCAGCGACAACGGTGGCGCGGCGGTCCATGATCTCGGCCATGGACGAACGCTGGATTTGTTGGAGGAGCTGCGACTTGGCCACATCTGCCACCTTGTTGCCCGTGTGTGGGGTGTCCTGCAGGCCAGCAATTTGGGCCTCATAGGCCATGATGCCCACGAGTCGGAAGAGCTGGGCGCCGCCAGCACGGTGGCCGGCGATCGCCAGTGCCAGGCTGATGGCATCGGCGCCGGTCCGCACGGGCGAGCGGTACACGCCAATGTGCCCCAGGGCTCGCCCTGCGACCTTGGGCCGCCAAGAAGCATCCAGATCCAGGCAGAGGCGGAGCGGGAGTACTGGGTGCAGGTCTGCCAGCGTTGCCACCATCCAGTCCAGTTGCTCAGTGGAATCCACCATCAGTGTGATGCGGGCGCAGGCTTGGGGATTGGCCGCGAGGGCGAGCAGGGCTGCGGCGTCGGAAGTTGGGTAGGCCACCACAATGTCGGTGAAAGCGTCAGAGGGATCTGCGGCGAGCCACAACGCCTCCGGCAGGGTAAATCCGAGGATCCCGGCAAAGCCTGGCTGGGCCAGTACGGCTCGCAAAATCTCTTTACTGCGGATGGATTTGCTGGCCACCCGGATAGGCTTGCCCGCAGCGCGACGCAGCAGGGAGCCGGCGTTCAGGGATAGCGCGGGAACATCCACAACAGCTAAGGGCGCCGACAACTCGGCGCAGGCAACATCAGCCTGCGCCCAGAGAGCATTCTGGGTGCCGGAATCTGCCTCCGGCTCACCGCGCAGACCGCGCGCTACCGCCGATTCAAGCAGTTTCAACATGGTTAACCACCCTCCTACTCGCGAGTAATGCCCACTCTGTCACATGTGCGCGGCCAGATGTATAGATGGCAGATGATGTCATCTTCGGCGCTCGCCGCACCGCAACTTGACGTGCATCACTGAACCCGCAATAGTCACAAGTACAGGCCGCGACGGTGAGGCAAACGATGATTCTTTGTCTCTCCTGTACGTATGAACTAGGAGGCGCACGATGACCAGTCAAGAGCAATCACCGCAAGGCGCAGCGCACCAGCCCATCCCCGCACCGACAGGGATTGTGGTCGGGATCGACGGCTCCCAGCAGAGCAACTGCGCCCTGATCTGGGCTGCCCGGCAAGCCAAATTGCGCAAAGTTCCGCTGCATCTTGTCACCGCCTACACCGTCCCTATCTTCGCCGCCTCAGGCCTGGATGGCGGCTATGCAACTGTTGACGATGACGTCATTCGCCAAGGTGCCGAGGCTGTCCTTCGCGAATCGGCTGCCAAGGTAGCCCACCTAGACATTGAGATGGATGCCCGGGTTGAAAATGGCGACGCCGCAGGCGTGCTGCTGGACCTGAGTGAAACCGCTGAACTGTTGGTCTTTGGTTCACGCGGGCGTGGCGGTTTCATTGGCAGGCTTCTGGGTAGTGTTAGCTCCGCCCTGCCGGCCCACGCAAAATGTCCCACCGTTACGGTGCCCCTGAGCTGTGCCCCACGGTTGGAAGAAGAGCTAGAGCCAGGAACAGCTAAAACCAGTGTTGAGCTGGAAAAAGTTATCACCGTGGGCGTCGATGGTTCGGACCAGGCCCGGTACGCGGTTCTCGTCGCAGCTGAACAGGCAGAGCGCACCGGCTGCATGCTGCGGATCATCTGCGCCGTCCAGCCGTACACCGGATCGTTGGCGTGGATGCCCGCTCCGGTGGACCGAGACGCCTTGTTTGCTGAAATTCAGGAACAGTTGGACGCCGGTGAAAAGTGGTTGCGCAATCACTTTCCGAAGCTGCCCATTGAGGTCAATCTGCTGGAAGGCTCTGCCGTTGAAGCTCTCGTGAAGGCCACGGAAACCACGGAACTGGTGGTCATGGGAACCCGTGGCCGCGGCGGCTTTGCCGGAATGATGCTCGGCTCCACCACGGACGGGGTGCGGCACCACGCCAAGGGTCCGGTCATGGTGGTCCGGGACAGGGAAGATCCCCGTCAAGAGGACCGTTCGGCATTTGGTCCCCTGCTGCAGGCCTAATTTGCTGCGGTCCTATGAGCCTGCAGGCCTATGGAAACTGGTAGATGCTTAAAACGCCGTGGGGCCCTTCCGAATTGGAAGGGCCCCACGGCGTTTTTGGTGAGCTAGCTGCGCTACTGCTAGATGATCTAGTTGCGTTAGTACCTAGCAGCGTACGGGTACAGGCTCATGTAGTTGGGGACCATGTCCGACAACCTTGTGACGGCCACGGGCTGGCTTTCGTTCAGTGCCTGGACCACCTGGCCGTTGCCAATGTAAATGGCCACGTGGCTGAAACGGCCGTTGCCATCGTGGTTGAAGACCAACAGGTCACCGTACTGCATCTGCGACAGCGGAACCCGCACTGGGGCAGCCCAGAACTGGTCTGAGCCTTGGCGCGGCACATACTTTCCAGCTGCAGCGAAGGATTGCTGCACCAAACCTGAACAGTCAAAGGCGTTGGGTCCGTTGCCACCCCACTGGTACGGGCTGCCAATTTTAGACATGGCGTAGTTGACCATGACCTGGGTGTAACTGCCTGTTGGGGGAGCAACGGGCGGAGCGACAGGCGGCTTGACCGGTGCGACCGGTGCCGGAGTGGTGGGTGGCGGTGTTGTCGGTGCGGGCGGTGCTGGCGGCCTGGGCGCAGTTGTGGCAGGCGTGGTGGGGGCTGGAGGCCTCGGTGCGCTCGTGGCCGGAGTTGTGGGAGTTGCAGTGACCGGTGGCTTAGGTGCTGACGGCGCTGGCACTGCAGGAATGACCGGCGGATTGCTTCCGGACACTGGTGGGCGGGCGGGCGCCGGCGTGTCCCCGGATGACTCAATCTGCTGTTTCAAAGCTTCCTCACGGGCCTTCTGCGCCAGCGCATCAACCCTGGCACCTTCCAGTTCCACTGTGGTGTTGTGGAGGCTGGCGAGCCTTTGCAGGAGAACATCTCGTTGCGACTGGTTTTGTGCCACGACGGCGGCCTGGGCGTCGGCGGCTCCCTGAGCTAAGGCGCGGGAGGACTCGGCGGCTGCAGTGGCCTGCGCAGCGGCAGTGCTTGCGGCCAGGGCCTGTGCGTCCAAAGCGGCAGAGGTGGAGGCGGCCGCTTCGGCTGATGCGAAGGTGTTGGCCCGGTTGGAACTCAGAGCCATGAGTGTGGAGGCCTGATAGAGGGCGTCATCACTCTCATCGCTGGTTAGCAGTGTTTGGACGCTCAGTCCTACGCCGCCGGACTTATAGAGATTGCCTGCCAGCTGCCCCAACTGCTTTTTGGCTTTGCCGTGCGCACTACGAGCCGCCTCGGATTTCGCGCTAGCGGTTTCGGCCTCGTTCCGACGCTCGTCCAGAACTACCAAAGCTTCCGTGTAGGCATCACTGGCGCCCAGGGCAGCCATACTGGTGGCCTGCAGTCGGTCATTGGCCGAGGACAGAATAGCTTCGAGCTCGGCAGCGGCTGCAGCGGTGGCCGCTTCAGACTTCTTGGCCTGAGCGATCTCATCTTCACTGGGGATGGATGGAAGGTGAGGTTGCGGCGCAAACTTTTGGAACGCCGTCGAACTTAATGCACTTGCGCTGACTGCGCCGGACACGCTGAATGATGTTTGCGAAGCTGGTGCGGCTGTGACGGGAGAGATGACTGCGGCCGAAGCCAAGGTGGCACATGCCAAGGTGGCGGTGCCGCGAAGTAAAAAGCGCATACTCATCCAAGGGCCTCACAGTGGTTAGGAGCGTTACATGATGCGGTTTTCACGCCGCGGGCCGGAGTCTGGTGACTCACAGCTCATTTACACAGCTATCCCAGACCCTACGGCCCCACAGATTGCTTTGGCAACATGAGAAACACCATTCACATGAACCACACCAGTGTCATTTAGCCCCAGCCCAAGTCGTGTAGTCGCTCGTCGCTGATGCCGAAGTGGTGGGCGATCTCGTGAACCACTGTCACAGTGACTTCGTGGATGACCTCTTCGCGGCTGTGGCAGATGTCCAACATGGGCTGCCGGAAGATGGTGATCCGGTCCGGCAATGAGCCGGCTTCCCACCAAGAATCCCTTTCGGTCAACGGTGTTCCCTCATAGAGGCCCAGGAGTACCGTGTCTGGATGTTCGCCGGGGGCCGGCTGGTAGTCATCGGCGATGAAGATCGCCACATTGTCCATTTCGGCGCGGATATCGGCGGGAATCCGGGCAATGGCAGCCTGGACTGCGGCGTCAAACTCCTCCTCGCCCATGCTGAAAGGGAGAAAGGAGGGAATGCCTGCCAAGGGGTTGTGATGCATGACTCAAGCCTAGTGACTTATTGGTGGCTTGGCCGCGTAAATACTGGGTTTTGCGTCTGTGCGCCCACGATTCTGGTGCTTGCTGGGCGTCATTTTTTGGCTCCCGACCTCGATTGAGCGCTGCGTGGTGAATGTTCGTTTTGTGTTCTGAGCAAATAGGACCTATAGTTTTTGAAGTCCACTTCGGACCAATGCGGTGGCAACAACGCAGAGGATAAGAAGCTGACTTAGGCCCCCATCGTCTAGCGGCCTAGGACACCGCCCTTTCACGGCGGCGGCACGGGTTCGAATCCCGTTGGGGGTACTTGCGAGTGAGTGGTAAATCAGCCGGAAAAAGGCTGGTACGCTATAACTCGTGAAAATCACACGAGAGTGTTGATAGCAACAAAAGCAGTAAATGTATGGCCCTGTAGCGCAGTTGGTTAGCGCGCCGCCCTGTCACGGCGGAGGTCGCGGGTTCGAGTCCCGTCAGGGTCGCTTTGGTTTTCTTGACTAGTGCAAGAGGATCTGGTGACGAGATTTTCAGATCACCAAGGCTCTGTAGCTCAGTTGGTAGAGCGTTCGACTGAAAATCGAAAGGTCACCGGATCGACGCCGGTCGGAGCCACCAGTAAGACCCCGAGGAATCGGGGTCTTTCTCATTTAAGTGCCTTGGTGGCCGCTAACCCGGTGGCTTCGGGTTCGCCATCTTCTCCGCTAACCCTAACCCGCTAACCCCGAGCCGCCCCTAACCCCGAGTCGCTCCTAACCACGAGTCGCCACATCTGGCCCCGAAAATGCGATTAAAGGGGCCATATCTGAGGACTCGAGTGCGGCATCTGGGAACTCGCGTGTGGCCAAGGTCTCTGTGGCACCCCCAGCTAGCCAAAATGGTGTTTTATGCCACAATGGCCATTAGGGTCGGCTTCATCTTGGCTGACCGTGGGCTTCAAACTGGGGGTCTCCATGCGATCGAAACGATCTTTGCGGCAAGTATTCCTTTTATTGGTAATCCTGCTTATGGGATCTTTGACCGCTACCGGCTGCTCTGATCCCCGGTGTTGGTGATCAGAGCAGCGACTCCGGTAGTGGCACGGATGCGGGCCAGCCCCGCGACATAGGCACGGACATAGGCGCGGACACAGGCCAGTCGGACACGGGTGCAGACACTGATCCGGACACACTAGCCACAGAGCTGGGTGACTTGGGCGTCCTAGGTGGCAACGCCGAAGCCTGCGTCAGTGTGACGGCGGTGGTCATCACCGGCAGTACCTTGGCATTCCTGGCGAAGATTGACCCGAGTGGCGAGAGCTCCCAGAAAATGGCTGATCAAGTGCAAGAGTCCATGAAGAAGGTTCCGGCAGAGATTAAGGGTGATCTGGAGAATCTTCTGAAGGTCATCAATGACTCAGCCGTCGACGGCAAGACCTGGGACGATACCAAGTTTCAAAAGGCCATGGAGCCCATTGGTGCCTGGGCCAAGAAGAATTGCGGAAGCGAGTAATTGGTCCGGATAAATACGTCAGTGGCGGGGCTACTCACGGTGGCGCTTAAGGCCTGCGGCGTTGCCCCCCAACATTTGGGTGAATAGGCTTACCGTAAAGGAAACAGAAAGGGCGCGTTGATGGACTCGCACTACAAATCTTCACAAGATCCTGCCCCCGCCAATCCCGTACAGGGTGAAGGACGAACAGTCATCGCAGAGACGGCTGTCGCCAAGGTGGTGGGCATTGCTGCCCGCAATGTTCCGGGAGTTCACGCACTCGGTTCCGGAGCCTCACGATCCATCGGTGCCATTCGCGAAGTGGTAGGTGCTACGGATCTCACTCAGGGTGTCAGGGTTGAGGTCGGCGAATCGCAAGTGGCCGTAGACCTGGTGCTCATGGCTGAATACGGCTACCCCCTGCAAACACTGGCCAATTCGGTCCGGGCGGCTGTCTACACGGCGGTTGAAGAGTTGGTGGGCCGCGACGTCATTGAGGTGAACATTGAGATTACGGATGTGTTCATCCCGTCTGCGGACGCGGAGAAGCCCGCGCCACGGTCCCGTCTGACGGACCGTTTGAGCAGTGCCAAATCCGCTGTCACAGCTCCCGCAACAGCCACGGGGTTCGCCCCCGTGGCACCGCAGAACAGCGATTCAAGAGAAGCCGAGGAACAGCTGTGAATCTCAGTGTTGTCTGTGCAGCGTTTGGTGCGTTCCTAGCATTTATGGCCTTTGCCTTCGGCTTTTGGGGCTTCGTCATCAGTGCCCTCTTTGTCGCTGTGGGGGCCTTCATAGGCCGGGCCGCCAGCGGAAAACTTGATTGGCGCGGTGCCCTCGATGCGCTCACGGGCCGCCGTTCGTCGTCGTGAGTGAGAAATCGGTGCCCACCCCCGAGCGCGATCTCGCGGGACACAACCGCATCAGCACGCAGGCGTTGACCTCGGTTGCCAAGGCTGCTGCGGCAGAAGTCCTCGCCGCCCCTGCCGCCCAGGTGCGCGTGAGCTGGAATGACGACGACGGATTGTTGGCGCTGTCTATTTCCTCGGCTATGGGTGCGCTCCCCTTGAGTACGGTCGGCCGTGACGCCGTCCGTCTCGCAGCGGCAGGGGGGAGCGTTTTGAGCCGCGCGACCGCAGCCAAAGCCAGCATCCTGAAACAGGTTGAACATCTCAGTGGCTCGAGCCTGAGTCGGGTTGATGTGCGGATTTCCGGACTGCTGCTGCGCGAAGACGGGAGAGTTTCATGAGCGAGTCAGCTCAAGAACGTCCGCGGAACTTGGACCGGCAGATTCTGCGCCGGGAGACCCATTCGGCGCGATCCGGTGCCTCCGTTATCGCTGCCATCGTGGTGGCAGCCGCAGCACTGTACTTCATGTTGGAATCTGTGCTGGCCGCCTTGGGTCAGCCCACCTGGCTCGCCAGCCCAGGGACAATGCTGCAGTTGCTCGTCGATCTTCCAGGGGACATCCCGCGGGTTCTGCTTGGGGCAGCCGGTGTGCTGCTGGCTCTTTTTGGGCTGATCTTTTTCTGCCATGGGATCCTCCCCGGCCGGCGTGCGCGGCACGTGCTGAACCATCCGCGGGTTGCCATTGTGGTGGACGACGAAGTGGTTGCCTCGGCTCTAGCTAAAGCTGCCCGCATGGCTGCGGGGGTGACCCGCGAACAGGTCATGGTGGTTGTTTCCGCCCGCCAGGTGCAGGTCAATGTGCGGCCCACATCAGGGTCCCTTCTCTCGGAATCGCACATCAAGGGCGCTGTTGAGGCGCAGCTCGCTGACATGGGCTTGGATCCGGTGCCCGCCGTGAGCGTGAAACTGGCTGAAAGTGGGGTGATCGGCGTATGAACGGCACACCACGAGGACTGAATAGGTTCCTACTGACACTGATCGGCCTGATTTTCATGATTGCCGGGGCCGGTGCTGCAGTTCTCGCCGCAAGCCCCGCTGCGGCCCGCTGGTGGCAGCGATACGCGCAGGCGCAGCTGGACTGGTTGTTGGATCTGGAGGCTCGCACACGGCTGCTGTTGACCTCGCAGAGCTGGATTTGGTTCGCCGTGGCGCTCTTCTTCTTGATCGTGGTGATCGTGATGATCTCCTGGATCGGCAATCAGGGCAAGGGCCGGGCGAGCACTTTGCTGGACTACCAAGGAAACCCGGACGACGACGGAGCCGCCGGAGCGGTTAGGCTCAGTTGCGCTGTGGCTGAGCAAGCGCTCAAGAGTGCTCTGTTGGAACGCACAGACCTTGTGGGCGTCACTGTCACAAGTTATGACTTCCGTAAGCGGACCGCCATCAAGGTGAGGGTTTTGCCCCGCCAAGGAGTCTCTCCCCATCTGGTGGCCGGTGAAATCGCAGAGCTGGTGGCTGCCTTGGATGAGCTGCTGGGCTTCGAAGTTCCTGTACTACTCAGCATCGGCAGCGGCGCGAGGTCACGGTTCACTAAAGCCGAACGAGTCCGCTAGTCTCTTTTCATCATCACCCTTGGGAGTTTCTGGCTTGGGGGCCCTACCGCAAAGCATCAAGGAAGGCATCATGACCGAGAACAACGCAGCCAACGGCGGAGCAGAAGCAGTCGACAAGGCCAAGGAATTTGCGGCAGACGCTGTGGATAACGTAAAGGATTTTGCCGGAGACGCCGCCAGCAAGGCTAAAGATGTAGCAGCCGATGCAACTGAGAACATCAAGGAATTCGCCGGGGATGCTGGCGAGAACATCAAGGAATTCGCCGGGGATGCTGGCGAGAACATCAAGGAATTCGCGGAAGACGCAGCGGAGAACGTGAAGGAATTTGCGGAAGACGCTGTGGAGCACGCCAAGGGCCTTGGCGCCAAGATCGCTGGTATCTTCAAGCACGATAAGTAATAACCGCAGGTAAAAACGGCTTCACCAAGAGACCCCACCACCGCCCCTGTTGCATTGGCAACACAGGGCTGGAGTGGGGTCTTTTGGGTTCAGTTGGAGCGTGCCAGCTGCCGCACGGGCATCCAACGGTTTGCTAGCCTGCGGTAGGCTGCCGCGGCACCGGTGAGGTCCCCGTCAGCTAGGCATTGCAAGCCCATGTGTACATCGGCGGGGGAATCGTCCGGATGGACTCGCTGGGCCACCGGGCCGTAGTCCAACTCCACCACCCCGGCGTCATTGAAACCGGCCAGCCAGTGGCCTAGATCCTGTAGCTCCTCAAAGAGATCCAGTTCTGGTGCCATGGCGGACAACATGCCCAAAGTTCGCTCCACTCGGCCTAATGCGGTGACGACTGGCACCTGGATCCGCACCGTCAGGACGCGTCCGTTGGCCTCCACCACTTCCATGCGGTCATTGGCATATACCAAAATGAACCAGCTGAACGGGATGCCCCAGGTCGAGGTTCGGGTCTGCAGGGGCAGTTCAAGATGGCTTGCCTTTGAGGCATGCTCCAGCTGCCGCCTCCACTCATCCTGTGGCAGCATCAGCGATGCCAGTTGCCTCAAGTTTCCCGAGAGTAGCTCGGTGGCGCTAGCAATGGAGCGGGCCACAATCTGGTTGGGCGCATACAAGGTCGGTTCGCCCGCGCCCATGGTGAGTACGCGCACCCGGTCTTCCGCCGGCGTCGGAAGTCGGTTGGGGTTGGGGCGACTCACCCGGCTGAGGGAATCGGTCAACTCACTGGCATCGATGCTGATTCCGTTCTGCTCGGGGACGAGCAGGCCCTCAATGTAGGCAAATTCAGAGAGTGTATATGCCTCGCGGGGTAAGTAAATGCGCAGGCTGGAGACAAAAGGAAGCTGAACGCCGCCCAAGTACAGCCCGCTATTCATAGCTCAGCCCAGTTCAACAATGACCGGGGCATGGTCCGAGGCGCCCTTGCCCTTGCGTTCTTCGCGGTCGATTTCGGCGCCAGTCACGCGCGCGGCCAGAGCGGGGGAGGCCAGCGTAAAGTCGATGCGCATGCCCTCCTTTTTCGGGAATCGCAGCTGCGTGTAATCCCAGTAGGTGTAGACGCCGGGGCCCGGGTGCAGGGGGCGGACGACGTCGGCAAAACCTGCCGCTTCAAACGCCGAGAACGCTGCCCGCTCGGGTTCGCTGACGTGGGTGAGGCCTTGGCTGCGGAAAAAGTCGATGTCCCAGACGTCGTCGTCCTGGGGCGCGATGTTGAAGTCGCCCATGAGGGCGATCTGGGCGTTGGGGTCTTGTGCCAACCAGCCGGCGGCCTGGTTCTTGAGCACGTCGAGCCACTGCAATTTGTAGGGCATGTGCTCGTCGTCAAGGGCACGCCCGTTGGGCACATACAGGCTCCAGATACGCACCCCGTTGCAGGTGGCACCAATGGCCCGGGCCTCCTGGACCGGATCCTTGCCACCCTTGCCAAAGGCAGGCTGGCCGGAAAAGGTCCGCTCCACATCTTCGAGGCCAACGCGGGAGGCAATGGCTACGCCGTTCCACTGGCTGAAGCCAAAGTGGGCCACCTCGTAACCGTTGTTTTCAAAGAGCTCCCACGGGAAGTTCTCGTCCTTGCATTTGGTTTCTTGGATGGCCAGAACATCCGCGTCGGTCCGGCGCAGCCAGTCCTCTACACGGTCGGCACGGGCACGCAGGGAGTTCACATTCCAGGTAGCAATCTTCACCCCTCCAAGCTATCAAGTTAAGGGCTCGGAAGGCGCTGCTCACCGGTGCCGTTGCGGTGGGAGGCGCCGTGGCGCTGTTGTTGCACTGCCTCAGCGGCACCACCACATCGGCGCTGTGGCGGCGGAAATTGTGGGGAGGGACACTATCCCAGGGCGGATGAAGTTGCCTAGGGTTACAAAGTTGTAACGCTTGCTTCGCCGTGTAGCTGCGGTGCCACAGCGTGTGAGATGTCGCTCGGTTAGGGGCTAGAACGGTCATATTAAGCTGATAGCGAAACTGCCTCTGTTAGCGTGGAAAGCGAACCAGTAGACCGACAAGCCTGCGGGCAACTGCCACAAAGCTGCGTGAACATGACGAATCATGCTCACCCGGGGAGTGGCAGCCAGACACAGGCCGTCGAACTGGCGGTAGGGATAGCTTCCCGATTCTTGCCTTGAACAGCAAGACCGTCTTTCCTTGCTGCCCCGCCGGGGCGTGCGGGGAAGCGAAGAGTTTGACGCGTAACAACGCCTGCAGCACGAGATCACCAATTGCGCTCGTTTAGGCCACCGCCACAGCGGGCCCTGAACGTTCGTGTAGATGGATACTACGTGTACGAATCCACAGACAACGTGACAAGCGAGCCGAAAATTGCGTCCGAATCCGGGCGCAAGCCGGCTCAAAACGACAACGACAACGACAACGGCATTGCACTGAGTGTCAGCAATGTTTACAAAGTCTTCGGCAAACGACCCGCCGAAGTCATCAAACGACTCAAGGGCGGCAAGAAGCGCGAGGAACTGTCCGCGCTGGGAACTGCTGCCGTCATCGACGCCTCTTTCGAGGTTAAAAAGGGTGAGATCTTTGTGGTTATGGGGCTTTCAGGCTCCGGAAAATCCACGCTCATCCGCACCCTCAATGGTCTCTGGGCGCCCACCGAAGGTTCCGTCGTGGTCGGTGGCACCGATATTTCCAAGATCAGCGACAAGGAATTGCGTCGAGTTCGTCAGCAGAAAATCTCCATGGTTTTCCAGCACTTTGCACTCATGCCGCACCGAACTGTCGTCGAAAACGCCGCTTACGCACTTGAGGTGCAGGGTGTGGCAAAGGCTGAGCGATTGGCCCGGGCCGAGAAGATCCTGAACTTGGTGGGACTTGAAGGCTGGGGTGAGAAGTACCCAGGCGAGCTTTCCGGCGGTATGCAGCAGCGAGTTGGCCTGGCCCGTGCCCTGTGCGCCGAGACCGACATCCTGCTTATGGACGAGGCGTTCTCCGCACTGGATCCGCTGATCCGCCGCGAAATGCAGGAACAGCTGGTGCTGTTGCAGTCCGAGCTGGAGAAGACCATCATCTTCATCACCCATGACCTCAACGAGGCCATGTTCCTGGGTGATCGGATCGCCGTCATGCGTGACGGTGAAATCGTTCAGATCGGCACCCCGGACGAGATCCTCACCAGCCCGGCCAACGATTACGTTGCCGCGTTTGTGCAGGACGTGGACAGGACCCGTGTGCTCACCGCAGGCGGTGTTATGGAGCCGGCGTTGGCCGTGGTGAACCTCTCCGGAGGCCCGCGCAACGCACTGCGCACCATGCGTGATCTGCAGGTTTCGGCCGCCTTTGTGGTGGACCGCCGCCGCAACTACCTGGGCACAGTGCGTGACCGCGATGTCATGAAGCAGGTTGAGGCGCACAGCTCCGATCTCTCTGCCGTGATTCGCGACAGCATCGAGCCGGTCAGCCCGGACACTGCCCTGAACGATCTCTTCGGCCGTGCCGTGGAGAGCCCCATTCCCTTGCCGGTAGTGGACGACGCCGGACGGCTGGTAGGTGCGTTGCCGCGAGTGACGCTGCTGGCCGCCTTGGGCAACGTCCCCTCCACCACGGGCGAATTCCCAGTGGTGGATACGGCCGTGGCGCCCATCCCCGAACAAGTAGTCACCGAAGCGCTGGCTAAAACCGAAGGAGACGCATAGTGGAACCGATTTTTAGGATTCCCCTGGGCGACTGGGTGGAAGTGGGCCTTGACTGGCTGATCAACACGCTTGATAGCGTATTCGTCTTTTTCAGGGCAGTTTTTGTTGGCGCCTATGACAGTCTTGACTGGCTCCTGACAGCTCCGCCCTACTGGGTGGTCATCGTGGTATTCGCCGCGATTGCTTGGTGGGCCAGCGGCTGGAAGTTGGGCGTTGGTACCCTGGTCAGTTTCGCTGTCATTGTTGGTGTGAACCAGTGGGACAACGCCATGCACTCCTTGGCACTGGTCGCCATTGGCACCATTGTTGCCGTGGTCATCAGCGTTCCACTGGGTATCTGGGCAGCGAGATCGGACAGGGCATCCTCGATCATCCGCCCCGTTTTGGACTTCATGCAGACCATGCCCGCCATGGTTTACCTGATTCCGGCTCTCGCCATGTTCCGGGTGGGTGTGGTCCCCGGCATTATCGCCACGATCATCTTTGCCATGGCCCCCGGCGTCCGGTTTACGGAACTGGGCATCCGCGGTGTGGATAAGGAAGTGGTAGAGGCCGGGCACGCTTTCGGTTCCAGCCCCGCACGCATCCTGTTCCAGATCCAGCTGCCCTTGGCACGGCCCACCATTATGGCCGGTATCAACCAGGTCATCATGTTGTCGCTGTCCATGGTGGTTATCGCCGGCATGGTCGGCGCCCCCGGATTGGGTGCGGAAATCGTTCAGGCGCTGAACCGCATTGATGCCGGAAAGGGCTTTGAAGCAGGCATTGCCGTGGTCATTGTGGCGATCTTCCTGGACCGGGTGACGGCCAGCTTCGGCACCAATTCCACACGCAAGACCAACAAGGCCGACAAAGCAGACAAGACCGGCAAGACAGCCAAGACCAACAAGGCCAGCAAGACAGACAACGTCGGCGCGGCCGCGTAAACGTAGTTCCAACAGTTGTACCAATCAATCGGCGGCAGCGCTTTGCAGCTGCCAATGAAAGGAATGAACCATGAAGAAGAAATTTTTGGGTGCAGTCGCCATGGCGGCAACACTGGCACTGGGTTTGACTGCTTGCGGCTCCGGCTCAGGAGAAGCAGCGACCGTCGATAACGGTGACAAGCAGGATTTGAAGATTGTCGTGTTCAACGGCTGGGATGAAGGCGTGGCCGCATCCGAGCTGTGGAAAGCAATCTTGGATAAGAAGGGCTACAAAGTAGAGCTCGAATACGCTGACGCTGCTCCTGTCTACTCAGGCCTGTCCACCGGTGACTACGACGTGGTCCTGGACACTTGGCTGCCCATTACTCATAAGGATTACATCGACGAGTACGGCGACAAGATGGTGGACCTCGGCGCATGGAACGACGACGCCAAGCTCACGATTGCCGTGAACGAGGACGCTCCCATTGATTCCTTGGAGGACCTGGCTGCTAACGCCGACAAGTTCGGCAACAAGATCATCGGCATCGAGCCCGGTGCAGGTCTGACCCGGGTCACTACCGAAGACGTCATCCCCGGCTACGGTCTGGACAAGATGGACTACATCACCTCTTCGACCGCCGGCATGCTGTCTGAGCTGAAGACGGCAACCACCAAGGGCGAGAACATCGTTGTCACGCTGTGGCGCCCGCACTGGGCCTACGACGCTTTCCCGGTGAAGGATCTGAAGGATCCGAAGGGGACGCTCGGCGAGGCTGAAGGCATCCACAGCTTCTCCCGTCTGGACTTCGACAAGGACTACCCCACGTTGGATGGTTGGCTGAAGAACTTCAAGATGGACTCCGAAACCCTGTATTCACTGGAGAACGTCATGTTCAACGGTGACGGCAGCGACGACTACGCTCCCATCTTGGAGAAGTGGATCGGCGAAAACCAGGATTACGTGGACGGCCTCACCAAGTAGCCCCACCCCTCCCGCGCGCCTCTAGGGACGCTATCGCACCAACGGTATTTGTCAACCTGCTTGAGAGAGGTTGGTGGTTTGGGTGTGGTGTTTGGGGTCGTTGATGGCGACGTAGTCGTCGATTTGGGGTGTTA
>NZ_JBFBLV010000009.1:0-134937 GCF_040686835.1 Specibacter sp. NPDC078692 | reverse complement strand
ACGCCGTTTTCCTACCTTGATTTTTGTTCCTTAGACAGTCAAAAATCCTAGGCAGGAAGCGGCGTGTGGGCGTTAAGGCGCGCGGAAAACACCCAAGGCTGACACGAAGGGTTGCTGCGATAGCGTTGGTAGTGCGGTGGGGCGTTGCTTAGGCGATGCGGTCGATGATGAGCTTTCGCGCCCCACGGTCGCCGTCGGGGGTAATGGTCACCGCGTCTTCGAGTGCTTCTCTGGCTCCGGCGAACTTCTCGGGCGTGTCGGTCAATAGCGTCATGAGCGGGTCACCGGCACGAACCAGATCGCCGGGCTTGGCGTGCATGCGTACCCCCGCCCCGGCTTGAACGGCGTCTTCCTTGCGAGCACGCCCAGCACCCAATCGCCAGGCTGCAACACCCACAGCCAAGGCATCCAGACCCACCAGTACGCCGTCGGCCGGGGCCAGAATAACCTCGGACTCCCGTGCTTGCGGCAGTGCGGCGTCGGGGTCCCCGCCTTGGGCGCGGATCATGCGGCGCCATACGTCCATGGCCCGTCCGTCCTTGAGCGCAGCCGCCGGATCGGCACCACGAATGCCAGCAGCGTCAAGCATTTCCTGCGCCAGCTTCACGGTCAGTTCCACCACATCGGCTGGACCACCGCCGGCCAGCACCTCCACTGACTCTTCAACTTCAATCGCGTTACCGGCGGTCAAACCCAACGGTGTGGACATATCCGTCAAGAGCGCCACCGTGTTAACCCCGGCGTCCTTGCCCAGTGCCACCATGGTCTGAGCCAGCTCACGGGCCTGTTCCACAGTCTTCATGAAGGCCCCGGAGCCCACCTTCACATCCAAGACCAGCGCAGCGGTGCCCTCGGCAATCTTCTTGCTCATGATGGAGGAGGCGATCAGCGGGATGCACTCAACCGTTCCGGTCACATCACGCAGGGCGTAGAGCTTCTTATCGGCTGGGGCCAGGTTTCCACCCGCAGCACAGATCACTGCACCAACGTCAGAGAGCTGGCGCAGCAGCTGATCATGGCTGACATCTGCACGCCAGCCGGGGATGGCCTCAAGCTTGTCCAAGGTGCCGCCGGTGTGGCCCAAGCCCCTACCGGAGAGTTGTGGCACAGCTGCGCCAAATACGGCCACGAGAGGTGCCAGCGGCAAGGTGATCTTATCCCCCACCCCGCCTGTGGAGTGCTTGTCGGTGGTGGGCATGGGGGCGCCAGCGCTGTTGCGCAGCCCGCTGAAGTCCAAGGTCTCCCCCGAGGCGATCATGGCCGCCGTCCACTGGGAGATTTCTTCCCGATCCATCCCGTTGAGCAGGATGGCCATGTTCAGTGCGGCCATCTGCTCCTCGGCTATGTCACCGCGAGTGTAGGCCGCAATGGTCCACGCGATTTGTTCCGGAGTGAGTTTGCCCCGGTCACGCTTGGTGGCAATGATGTCAACGGCGGCGAATGTTCCAAGCGAAGTCACAGCTAGTCCTTCAAGTTGTCGGGGCCAAAGGCGTCGGGCAGGATCTCATCCATGGTTTTCACTCCAGAGGAGGTCATGATCTGTGTGCTCGCCGTGCTGAATTCAAACAGTAGCTGCCGGCAGCGCCCGCAGGGCATCAGGATCTCGCCCTTGCCATCCACACAGTAGAACTCGGTGATGAGTCCTCCGCCGTTCATGCGGGCAGCACCCACCATGGTGCATTCCGCGCACAAGGTGAGCCCAAAGCTGGCATTCTCCACATTGCATCCAGAGACAATGCTGCCGTCGGTCAGCCGGGCCGCAGCCCCCACCGGATAGTGAGAGTACGGGGCATACGCGTGAGCCAAGGCCGCGGTGGCGGCTATGCGCAAAGGCTCCCAGCCGCCGTCGAGCTTGTCATCCAACATGGACTACTCCTTGATGTAGGGCTCGCCGTCCGCGGCCGGGGCCAAAGCCCGCCCCACGAATCCGGATACGGCCAGGATGGTCAATGCGTACGGCAACATGGCCAAGAATTGGCCGTCGATCGGTGTGCCTGCGAGTGAGAGAATGCTTTGCAGGTTTCCGGCCACACCGAACAGCAGCGCCGCCAGGGCTGCGCCGATCGGATTCCAGCGGCCAAAGATCAGCGCGGCCAGGGCAATGAAGCCCAGCCCGCCGGTCATGTCCTTGCTGAAACTACTCACGGCAACCAGCGTGAAGTAGGCGCCACCAATGCCAGCCACGGCCCCGCCGGCCAGAACGTTCAGCACGCGGGTGCGGTTGACGTTGATGCCGACGGTGTCGGCGGCCTTGGGGTGTTCACCCACGGCGCGCACACGCAAACCCCAGCGGGTACGGAACAAACCGAACCAGAGAGCCACCACCAGAATCAGCATGAAGTAGCCAATGATCGACTGCCGGAACAGGGTGGGTCCAATGATCGGAATTTCCGAGAGCAGCGGGATGGAGATGTTGGGCAGGTGTGCCGGCTGGTTGTAAATAGTGAGGCCGTCCACCTTGGTCTTCATGATCTTCTCGAACAGGAAGCCGGTCAGACCGGAGACCAGCACGTTCAGGACCACGCCCACGATGATCTGGTTGACCACGTACTTGATGCTGAACAAGGCCAGGAGCACGGAGACCAGCACACCGGCAACGGCTGCGGCAATGAGTCCGGCATAGGCGTTGCCCGTGATGGAGGAAACCAGTGCCGCTGTGAAGGCACCGGCCAGCAACTGTCCTTCAATGGCAATGTTGACCACGCCGGCACGCTCGGACAGTACACCGGACATGGAGCCGAACAAGATGGGTGTGGTGATGAGCATGGCGCCGGTGAACAAGCCCACCAGCGTGATGTTCTGGGTGGTGGTCCCGCCAATGATCCACACCATCATGCCCACCACGAAGACCACCGCGAAGGTCATAACCACCCATTTGGCGATCTTTCCGGTAGCTCGCGTCTGACGCCAGGCCAGGTAGGCCAGCGCCACCGTGATGATTGCGACCAAGACGCCTACGCCCTTGGCAGGCACCACCAGGTTAGGCACCTGCCAGGCATCGGTATTTTGGGAAATACGGAATGTTGCGGTGCCACTGGGCCCGAGAACAACGAACACAACGACGGCGAACAGGGCCAGCACGCCGAGCAGAATCGGCACTTTCCAGCTTCGGATAGCTAGCGCATCGGCAACCTTGGGCGTCTCACTCTTAGTGGTGATGCTCATGCTGACACTCCTTCGCGGCGAACTTCCTTGATCCGGAACATGGACCGGATCAGTGGCGGGGCGGCGATGAAGAGCACAATCAAGGATTGCACCACGGCCACGATGTCAATGGAGACGTTGGCGTTGATGGCCATGGAGGTGCCGCCTGCTTTGAAGGCGCCAAAGAGTAGTGCCGCATAGAAGGTCCCCCACGGTTTGGACCGTCCCAGCAGGGCCACGGTGATGGCGTCAAAGCCGATGCTGCCAGCAACGTCGGCATCGAGTAGTTTCTCGGTGCCAGCCAACTGGGTGACACCGGCCAAACCTGCCAAGGCACCTGAGATGAGCATGACGGTGATGTACCCGCGGGACACCTTCATGCCTGCGGTGCGTGCGGCACGGGGGTTGGCGCCAATGGCTCGGTATTCAAAGCCTAACGTGGAACGGTTCAGCAGCCATGAGACCACCACGACGGCCAGAATGGCCACAATCAGTCCGGCATGAACCCGGAAGCTGGGACCCAACAGCAACGGAAACATGGCAGTTTCGTGCATGCGGGGGCTGATCGGGTTGCTGCTGTTGGGGTCCCGCAACTGATTCTTGAGCAAGAACAGCACCAAGGACACAGCAATGTAGTTGAGCATGATCGTCACGATCACCTCATGTGCTCCGGTCCGGGCCTTCAAGAATCCAGCGATACCGCCCCACAGCGCACCGCCCACAGCGCCAGCGAGAATAACGGCCAACAGGTGGATGCCCGGGGGAAGCTCAATCAAGAAACCTACGACGCCGGCAAAGGTGGCACCGAGAATGATCTGGCCCTTGGCACCAATGTTGAACAAACCAACCCTGAATGCCAGGGTCACGGCCAATCCCGAGAGGATCAGCGGCGTGGCGAAGGTCAGAGTTTCAAAAATTCCTAGGCGTCCTTGCAGGGTGCGTGCCCCCGGGTCGAAGGTGGCTCCCCGCCATAGCGCCCCATACGCTTGGGAAACCGAGGCCCAAATAGCTTTGATGGTGGCCATGGGGTCGCCAAAGAAATAGCCGAAAGCGGTGGTCACGCGAGGGTCTGTGGCCGCGATGAGAATTCCACCGATAATCAGTGCCACCACCACAGCCAGAACGGAAATCATGGCGTTGCCGCTCATGATCTCGCGTACCACTTGGCTGGTGCCGCTCTCCTGCTCCGGTTTGTCCGGTTTAGGGTCAGTCCCGGGTTTAGGGTCAGTGGCCGTTGCACCCTTTGCTCCCGGGTGTCCGGTGGCGCTTGGGCTTCCGGTGGCGCCGGGAATGTTGGGGGTGCCGGGACTACCCGGAGCGCCCGGTATTCCCGCGGTTCCTTCAGCGGGGATGTTGTCCTTAGCGTCACTCATGACTGTCCCCCTTCCTCTTCCTCGGTAGTGCCGGGTTCACGTTGGGATTGCATGTGTTCCTGTGCTTCTGCCGCGGGCAGCCCGGCCATCATGAGGCCAAGCAATGCGCGGCTGGATTTTCCTGGCACGATTCCCATGAGCCGGCCAGCAAACAAGACCGCAATCCGGTCGGCCAGTTCAAGGACTTCGTCCAGTTCGGTGGAGACGATCAGTACCGGTGTGCCGGAGTCGCGTTCTGCCACGATTCTCTTGTGCAGGAACTCGATAGAACCAACATCGACGCCACGGGTAGGTTGGGAGGCAATAAAGAGCTTCAAGGGCCGGGAAAGTTCCCTGGCCAGCACTACCTTTTGCTGGTTACCGCCGGAGAGAGTATCAGCGGCGTCCTGTGAGGACTGAGCCCGAACATCAAATTCCGCCACCTTTTTAACCGCGTTCTCGGCAATGACCGCGCGATTGAGGGTTCCGGCTCGTGAGTACGGGGCCCTCTTGTAGAGATCAAGGATGAGGTTCTCGGCGATGGACAGCTCCCCCACCAGGCCGTCGTCCTGCCGGTCCTCGGGCACAAAACCTACCCCCGAATCCAGGACCTGACGGACGCTCTTGCCTACCAGTTCTCTTCCGTCCAAGGTGATGGAACCGAGCACATGCTTGTGCAGGCCCAGCACCGCTTCGGTGAGTTCACTCTGGCCATTGCCCTGCACTCCTGCGACCGCCAAGATCTCACCCTGAGACACGCTCAAGGTGACGTCGTCCAAAAGTCTCTGGCCGGCGTCGTTCATGACGGTGAGGTTTTTGATCTTGAACG
Source organism: Specibacter sp. NPDC078692 (assembly GCF_040686835.1). NCBI lineage: Bacteria > Bacillati > Actinomycetota > Actinomycetes > Micrococcales > Micrococcaceae > Specibacter > Specibacter sp. NPDC078692. The sequence goes on along the minus strand of NZ_JBFBLV010000009.1, from coordinate 129,612 downwards.
TTTCCGCTCCGGGAGTGGCGTCGGCCTTGTTCAAGGTCAGGTTGACGGCGCGGCCCACCATCAGCTCGGCCAGTTCCGTTGTGGAGGCGTCCGGGCTTGCCGAGCCAACCACTTTGCCGCGGCGAATGACTGTGATGGTGTCAGATATCGCTTTCACCTCGCGCAGTTTGTGGGAGATGAACACGATGGAGGTACCGCCGGCTTTGAGCTGCCTCATGATGTCCATGAGTTCGTCGGTTTCCTGCGGTGTGAGGACGGCGGTGGGCTCGTCAAGAATCAGAATCTTGGAGTTACGCACCAGCGCCTTGATGATCTCCACCCGCTGCTGGATACCAACGGGCAGGTCCTCGACGAGCGCATCCGGGTCAACGTCAAAACCGAACTGGGTGGAAATCTCGCGGATCTTGCGGCGAGTTTCAGCCAAATTCAGGACGCCGCCAAAGGATGTTGATTCGGCACCCAGTGCCACGTTTTCGGCCACGGTAAAGACCGGGACCAGCATGAAGTGCTGGTGCACCATGCCGATTCCTGCGGCCATGGCATCTGCCGGGCCGGAGAAGGTCACGGGCACGTCATCAACAAGGATCTGTCCCGAACTGGGTGAATACAGCCCGTACAAGACGTTCATGAGAGTGGATTTTCCCGCCCCATTTTCGCCCAGCAGGCTGTGAATCTGTCCTGATTCCACCACCAGGTCGATGTGGTCGTTCGCCACCAGGGAACCAAAGCTCTTGGTGATGCCCCGAAGTTCTAATTTCAACGTTTAGCCCGTCTGCGAAGGTATTGATCACGGCCGAAAGACACGGGCGTTGGGGGCCGCTTCTACAGCGGTCCCCAACGCCCGTGTCCAGATGCTACTTGGGGCTGGCCTCAGAAGTCACCTTGATGGACCCGTCGATGATGCCCTTCTTGATCTCTTCCAGCTGCGCCTTGGTGTCAGCGCTCACGGCCGAGTCCAGATCATGGAAGGGTGCCAGAGCCACGCCACCATTTTCCAAGGTGCCAACGTACGGCGTCGGATCAAACTTGCCGTCCAGGTCTTCCTTGATCACTGTTTCTACAGCCTCACCCATGGTCTTGATAACCGAGGTCAGCAAAACATCCTTGAAGGTGGGGGCGGTCAAGAAACCATCGGAGTCAACCCAGATCAGCTTGGCATCCTTGCCACTTGCGTTGGCTGCCAGAATCGCATCTCCGGCACCCTTACCCAGCGGACCGGCCACGGGCATGATCACGTCTGCCCCATCGGCGATCAGGTTGTTGGTGTGCTTAGTACCTTCCTGAACGATCTCGAAGGTGTTGGCGAAGACACCCTGCTGGGTCTTGACGTCCCAGCCAATGAGCTGGACATCCTTGCCCTGCTTTTCGTTGTAGTAGTCAACGCCCTGGGCGAAGCCGTCCATGAAGATCGTGACCGTGGGGATGTTGACGCCGCCGAAGGTGCCGACCTTGCCGGTCTTGGATACGGATGCGGCAACATAGCCGGCCATGAAAGCGGCCTGGGCTGTGTCGTAGACAATGGGCTTGACGTTGTCAGCGGTGATGGTGTTGTCATCAACAATGGCGTAGTTCAGATCGGGGTTGGCCTTGGCGGCTTCTCCGGTGGCCTCGGCCAACAGGAAGCCGACAGTGACGGTCAAGTTACAGCCAGCACTGGCCATCTGGGCCAGGTTCGGGGCGAAGTCTGCCGTGGTGGACGACTGGGCTTCCTTCATCTCAATGCCCAGGTCCTTGACGGCATTCTGCATGCCCTCGTAGGAGGACTGGTTAAAGGACTGATCGTCAAAGCCGCCGGAGTCGGAGACGATGCAGCCTAGGAAATCGGCAGCAGCAGGGTTCTGCGAGCTAGATTCGCTACTTCCGGCAGCCGGCGGGGCCTCCCCGCAGCCGGTGAGAAGTAGGGCTGTTGCGCTAAGTGCAATGGTGCCCACAAGGGCCCCGCGCTTAAAAGTCTTCGCGGTACTGACAAGCATGTTTTTCAAGGTTCCTCCATCGGTTGGTGTCCGCACTGGATGGCTGGTGAGCTACACAGACTCCGCACAGCCCCAACAACCTGATCAACGCTGATCAGGCAGATGAAACAAACGAGAAGACCTTGGCACACCCCAGTGATGCGGCGCTAACAATACCCTAGTGTCATAGCTCACCAGCGGCCACCCCAGGGCGCCGTGCCATAGTTCTTCGTTGGCCAACCGTTACAAACCATGACGGACCCAGATGGCGTTGCGTGCGAAGAACTGCTATTCGCCCGCGAGGTTGAAGGGGGTCGGGCTAGAGGCACTCTCCTCCCGAGGTACAGCTACTGATCTGGGCGACTAGGCGTCATCGAGTTCGCGTAGTGTGCGCAGGGCGGCAGCACACAGCACCCGGATACCCACCGACAGTGCCCGTTCGTCGACAATGTAATCGCCGCGGTGGAGATCATATTCCTCACCGCCGGGGACGTGCGTACCGAGTCGCATGAGGGAACCGGGAATGCCCTGCAGGAACCAGGCAAAGTCCTCGGCCCCCATTGACTGGGGAGCCAGCACCACTGAATCATCCCCCAGCTCGGCCCGGGCAGCGGCCTCGATGACGGCGGTTTCGTGCTCGGAGTTGACCACGGGAGGGACACCGCGGGTGTGCTCAAGAAAGACGTCCACGCCGAAGGGCGCGGCAACTTGCTGCACCACATCATCGAGTAGTTCCCCAGCAGCATGCCAAGCTTCACGGTCCAAGCAGCGCATGGTGCCGCTCATGACGCCCTGTCCCGGAATAGCGTTCGGGGCAGAACCGGCATGGATTTGTCCCCACACCACAGAGACGCCGCTGCGGACATCCACCCGGCGGGACAGCACGGCGGGAACACTGACGGCAATCTGCGCCAAGGCAAAAACAAGGTCTTCGGTCAGGTGCGGGCGCGAGGTGTGACCGCCGCGTCCGGAGAGTTCAATTTTGATGGTGTCCGAGGCGCTCGTGATGGGGCCGATGCGGGTGCCGATCTTACCCACCTCGATGCGCGGATCACAGTGCAGCGCCATGATGCGGGGAACGCCGTCGAGTGCGCCTTGGTCGATGCAGGACAAGGCGCCGCCGGGCATGGTCTCTTCTGCGGGCTGGAAAATGATGCGCACCCGGCCGCCCAGCGGTTCGTGCGCATGCATCCGGGCGAGCACCAACGCTATGCCGAGCATGGTGGCGGTGTGGAAATCATGGCCGCAGCCGTGAGTGACGCCGTGGTTGCGGGAGGCGAAAGGGAGAGCTGTTTCCTCAACGATGGGCAGGGCGTCAATGTCGCCGCGCAACGCCGTCGCAATGGGGCCTTCGCCGACGTCGACAATCACCCCAGTGCCTTCCAGCCGGCGGGGCGCCAGGCCTGCTGCCAACAGGTGTTCGTAGATTTTCTCTGAAGTACGGAATTCCTGGAAGGACAGTTCCGGGTGGGCATGAATGTCCCGTCGGAACTCTATGACTTGTGCCAGGAGGGGCTCCAGCCAGGGGCCTACCAGCTCAGTTGCATCTGTTTCCATCGAGTAATTGCGCACCTTCAAACTCTAATGGTGTCAGTACCCGGCGGTGGCATTAGCGGCGTAGCGTTACGCAGGCGCAGCACAGCTACTTGCTTCTGCCGCGGTCTGTGGCGCCAAAGGAGCTCGCGACCTCTCGCGACCTTTGGCGCCACAGGCGCTACAGAACGTCGGTGTCGCCGCGGGCTTTGAGTCCGTCCACTGCTTTTTTGACCAGTTGCGAATGTGCCCGGGTGGTGACCAGGAGTGCATCTGGGGTGTCCACAACCACCACGTCCTGGATCCCGATCAGGGCGATAACACGCTTGGTGTCAGTCACCACGATTCCGGTGCTGTCCTCAGTGAAGACGCGGCCACCTTCACCAATAACCTTGACGTTCTTGTTCTCCTTGGCGCTGCTGAGACGGGCAATAGCAGCAAAGTCTCCGACGTCATCCCAGCTGAAGTCGGCGGGAATGACAGCAACATCGCCCGCGTCGGCCGCAGGCTCAGCCACAGCGTAGTCAATGGCGATCTTGGGCAGCGTGGGCCAGACACGGTTCTTCACGGCAATACGGTCAGGGGTATCCCAAGCTGCAGCAATTTCCATCAGCCCGGCATACAGCACAGGCTCATTGGCTTTGAGATGGCGCAGCATCAATTCCACTGGAGCCACGAACATTCCGGCGTTCCAGTTGTACTCACCGCTGGCAAGGTACTGTTCGGCGATTTCTTCGCTGGGCTTCTCCACGAACTTAACCACGGTGTGGGCGCTGGGGGCACCAGCAATATCCAGCGGTTCTCCTGTGCGGATATAGCCGAATCCGGTGGACGCGTGGGTGGGCTTAATGCCGATGGTGACAATCTTGCCCGTGGCGGCTGTATAAATGGCCTCGCGCACGGCGTCCTGGAACTTCTCCACCGGGCTGATGACCTGATCGGCAGCGAAGGAGCCCATGATCGTGGCGGGATCACGGGTAAAGAGGATGGCGGCGGCCAGCCCGATGGCGGCCCCGGAGTCCTTAGGCTCGGTTTCCAGCACCAGGTTTCTGTCAGCGATTTCTGGAAGCTGGCGGCAGACGGCTTCGCGGTGCGCGTCCCCAGTCACCAGCAACACCTTTTCGCCGCTGAGCGGTACCAAACGGTCGTAGGTGGCGCGGATCAAGGTACTGCCGCTGCCGGTCAGATCATGCAGGAATTTAGGGGCTGCTGCGCGAGACAGCGGCCACAGCCGGGTGCCAACCCCACCGGCTGGAATGACTGCGTAGAACCTGTCCAGGGGATCCGCAACGGACTGCCCGGGATCATTCAAATTTTGCGTATTCATCAAGTCCACCTTAGGCGATGCCCCTGCAGGGACGGGCTCATAAGCCCTTTAGACACTGTGTGATGTTCAAAGATCCACCCAGGGGCGTACGCCGGGCTGGTAGCCGGGCACACCGGCGTCGTACTTGAGAAGGACACTAACAGCGGTAGGAACCACCAAGATGACGGCATGGGGGCTACAGCAAAAGGCCTGCATTCGGCCATTTTTCGGCCCGGCTGTGATTTGATGCATAGAGCAAGGAGTGCCTAAGTTGAATATGCTGTTAGCTAAGCCTAAATTTAGGCTCAAGTATGAGTGCTCACGCCGTGTGCGTTTCCCCGCGTGGAACCACGCCAGCGCAACGGTGACGCAGGGAAGGTTTAATCAGTGCCGACAAAACCAGCTGGCACTCTGTATCGCGGCCGAGAAGGCATGTGGTCCTGGGTGGGACACCGTATTACCGGTGTAGTGATTTTTATTTTCTTGTTGGTGCACGTCCTCGATACCTCATTGGTGAGGGTTTCTCCTGAGGCGTACACAGCAGTCATTGGGGCGTATAAAAACCCCATCATGGGTTTGGGTGAAGCAGGTCTGGTCGCCGCAATCGTGTTCCACGCCTTCAACGGCCTGCGCATTATTGCCATCGACTTCTGGAAGAAGGGCCCCAAGTACCAGCGTCAGCTGCTCTGGGGTGTCTTGGCCCTGTGGGCTGTGACGATGATTCCGTTCTTGATTCGTCACCTCACCATTGTCTTCTCCAATTTCTTCGGGGGGCACTAAATGAGTACCGACTCCATCGCAGCACCGCGCTCTAACAGCGCGCAGTCGCCTAAGTACAAGCGCAACAAGGCTTCGCATTCAAGCTTTGAAATGTTCGCTTGGTTGTTCATGCGCCTCTCCGGCGTGGTCTTGATCGTCTTGATCTTCGGTCACTTGTTCGTCAACTTGATGGTCGGCGAAGGCATCCACGCCATCGACTTCGGTTTCGTTGCCGGCAAGTGGGCGGATCCGTTCTGGCAGATCTGGGACCTGGCCATGCTCTGGCTGGCCATGTTGCACGGCACCAACGGTGTCCGCACCATCATCAACGATTACGCTGAGCGCGACCGCACCCGCATGGTCCTGAAGACGGTTCTGTACATTGCAACCGCCGTCATCATCGTTTTGGGCACCTTGGTCATCTTCACCTTTGACCCTTGCCCTCCCGGTGCGGTCATTGACCTCCCGTCCTTCTGCCCCGTTCCGTAACTTTTAGTTGCGGGCACCGGGCCCATTGCGGCCCGGGCGGCATGAAGTGAACACCAGCTTTTAATGCAGTAAATGAGAGAAAGAGCATCCAGTATGCAGGTCCACAAATACGACGTCGTAATCGTCGGGGCCGGTGGCGCAGGAATGCGTGCCGCCATTGAATCCGGACAGCGTGCCCGCACCGCCGTTCTGACCAAGCTCTACCCCACCCGCTCCCACACCGGCGCAGCACAGGGCGGCATGTGTGCAGCCCTTGCCAACGTGGAAGAGGACAACTGGGAGTGGCACACCTTTGACACCGTCAAGGGTGGCGACTACCTCGTTGACCAGGACGCTGCGGAGGTCATGGCGAAGGAAGCCATTGACGCCGTGATCGACCTTGAGAAGATGGGCCTGCCGTTCAACCGCACGCCCGAGGGCCGCATTGACCAGCGCCGCTTCGGTGGCCACACCCGCGATCACGGTAAGGCTCCGGTTCGCCGTGCATGCTACGCCGCCGACCGCACCGGTCACATGATCCTGCAGACCCTGTACCAAAACTGCGTCAAGCACAACGTTGAGTTCTACAACGAGTACTACGTTTTGGATCTGCTCACGGTTGAAGAGGAAGCCACCCGCGAGGACGGCACCATCTACCTGCAGAAGAAGATTGCCGGCGTGGTTTCCTACGATCTGGCAACCGGCGAACTGCACGTTTTCCAGGCCAAATCCGTTATCTTGGCTACCGGTGGTGCAGGCAAGGTCTTCAAGACCACCTCCAACGCACACACCCTGACCGGCGACGGCATGGGCATCGCGTTCCGCAAGGGCATCCCGCTGGAGGACATGGAGTTCTTCCAGTTCCATCCGACAGGTCTTGCCGGTCTGGGCATTCTGCTCTCCGAGGCTGCACGTGGCGAAGGTGCCATCCTGCGTAACTCTGAGGGTGAGCGCTTCATGGAGCGTTATGCCCCCACCATCAAGGACTTGGCGCCCCGAGACATCGTGGCCCGTTCCATGGCTAACGAGGTTCGTGAAGGTCGTGGCTGTGGCCCGAACAAGGACTACGTTCTCCTTGACCTGACCCACTTGGAGCCGGCGCACATTGACGCCAAGCTCCCGGACATCACCGAGTTCGCCCGCACCTACCTCGGCGTTGAGCCGTACACGGAGCCGGTCCCGGTTTTCCCCACGGCTCACTACGCCATGGGCGGTGTTCCCACGAACATCACCACCGAAGTTCTCCAAGACAACGACACCATCATCCCCGGCCTGTACGCAGCCGGTGAAGTTGCTTGTGTTTCCGTTCACGGTTCAAACCGTTTGGGCACCAACTCGCTGCTGGACATCAACGTGTTCGGTAAGCGTGCCGGTGTGGCTGCTGCTGAGTATGCCAAGACCGCGGACTGGGTTGAGCTGCCGGAGAACCCGGAAGCCGATACGAAGGCGCTGCTGGACCATGTCCGCACGTCCGACGGCGGCGAAAAGGTTGCGCTGATCCGCAAGGATCTGCAGGACACCATGGACGCCAACATGCAGGTGTTCCGCACGGCCGAGTCGATCGACAAGGTGCTGGCAGATATTGCATCCTTCGAGGAGCGCTACTCCCGCATCACCGTCCAGGACAAGGGCAAGCGATTCAACCTTGACCTGCTCGAGGCTGTTGAACTGGGCTTCTTGCTGGAATTGGCCAAGGTCATGACGGTTGCTGCCCTGCACCGTCAGGAATCCCGTGGCGGACACTACCGCGAGGACTTCCCGGACCGTGACGATGAGAAGTTCATGAAGCACTCCATGGCTTACCTCGATTCGAATGTCACGGTGGAGAGCTCGGAAGAGTCCATCGCCGGGATCCGTCTGGAAACCAAGCCTGTAGTTGTTACCCGTTACCAGCCGATGGTGAGGAAGTACTAATGAGCACCGTGGAAACTGAATTGCCGGAGCCGGCATCAAAGATTGAACTGCCCGCACACCTCGGTGGCGGCGGAGAGATCCCCACATTCGACGTCACCTTGCGTGTTCGCCGCTATGACCCGGAGTTCTCGGAAGAGTCAAAGTGGGAAGACTTCACCATGACCATGTACGGCACCGACCGCGTGTTGGATGCTCTGCACAAGGTCAAGTGGGAGCAGGACGGCTCGCTGTCCTTCCGCCGTTCTTGTGCGCACGGCGTGTGCGGTTCCGATGCCATGCGCATCAACGGCCGCAACCGTCTGGCCTGCAAGACCCTGCTGAAGGACCTGGACACGTCCAAGCCCATCACGGTCGAGCCCATCAAGGGCCTGCCCGTTGAGAAGGACCTCATTGTTGACATGGAGCCGTTCTTCCAGTCCTTCCGCGAGGTCATGCCGTTCCTGATCAACCGCGATCACGAACCCACCAAGGAGCGCCTGCAGTCCGCCGAGGACCGCGAGCGTTTCGATGACACCACCAAGTGCATCCTGTGCGCGGCGTGCACCTCATCCTGCCCCGTCTTCTGGACCGACGGCCAGTACTTCGGCCCGGCAGCCATTGTGAACGCACACCGCTTCATCTTTGACTCCCGTGACGACGCTGGCGATATGCGTCTGGAGATCCTCAACGACAAGGAAGGCGTGTGGCGTTGCCGCACCACCTTCAACTGCACCGAAGCATGCCCCCGCGGCATCCAGGTCACCCAGGCAATTGCCGAGGTCAAGCAGGCCATCCTGGCCCGCCAGATCTAGCATTTCCTGCTATTCGCCAAAGCGCCGCTCCCTTTGTGGGGGCGGCGCTTTTGTGTTCCCCGACGCGAGCTGGCGAGCAGTGGGAGCGGGTGGGGAACGACGGCGGGAGGCGCCGTTACGCTGGGAGCCAGCCTTCCGCCGTCGTCCAGCAGGCAACTGCGCAAGGTGCGTGGCTGTTAGCGGGATCTATTTTCCAGCCTGTCCAGCGCCTCGGCAATATCGTCGCGGGAATTGATGTTCAGCTTCTGGTAAATCCTGGCTGAGTGAGTCTCGGCCGTTCGTTTGGAAATGACGAGCTTCTTGGTTATCTGGTTATTGGTGTAGCCGAGGGCGAGCAGGCCGGCCAGCTGTTGCTCACGCGGGGTGAGTCCGTGGATGGCGGTTGCTGGCACGAACAGCCCCCGCCGGGCAAGCAGTCTGGCCGCATCGCCACGGCTGGGCACTCCCCCGGCGCCAATGTGCTCACAGCTGGCCAGTAGCGGAGCGGCGATGGGAGCGTCGATGCTGGCTGCCAAGGTGCGGGCCCGGTCAAGCTCCCCACGGCTAAGCCCGCCGGTGGTGCAGCAGGCGAGGAGCTGCAGTGCCCGCAATTCCATGAGGGAAAAATCGAAGCTTCGAGCCAGCTCCACGAGCGCCAGCGCCTCGGCTTCCTCCCCACCAGTGGGTGCATACATGGAGGCCAATAGCAGCGAATAGCGCGAGGGCACTTCCAGCAGCCGACTCTCACCGGTGGTTCGGTTGAGCAGTTGGCGGCCTACCTGGGCGGAGGCGCCATGGTTGCCGTTCGCTGCATGGGCCAGTGCCAACGTTGCCAGCAGCAACCCTTCGGACCCTGTTCCGGAGAAGTCCTCAAGCTCGGCGCAGGCCAATGTCAGGTTTTCGGCTGCGGCCGGCCATTCCCCGTTCATGGAGGCGAGCAGGCCACGGCCAAACGCCACCAGGGTCTTGCGCATCCGCACATGGCCAGGGTTGCGGGCTATGGCCGTGTTCATGAGCCCATAGATGAATGAGGCTTCACGAACGTTGCCCGTGAGCATGTCGGAGAGGCACCAGGCTCCGACGATCTCGCCTGCCGCGAGGGGGTACTTGGCCGTGGCCCTCACGGCGTGGGTCATCTGCGCTCTAGCCAGTGCCCGTGATTTCTTGGCTTCACCGCGCTGACCAAGGGAGATGATGCGGGTAGATGCGAGCGGCAGAAAATGGGGTGTGGAACGGGTGGCCGCAAAAACGTCCCTCTGCACGTCAGCGGAGTCCGACATTCTGCCACCGTAGCTCAGATAGATACCGCGGGAGGCCCGGAGCTCAAGGATGGCAGCCTGTGAGGGCAGCTGTGATTCTGTGATGAGCTTTTCGCCCCAGTCCAGCACCGCCAACGCTTCTTCCCACAGTCCCTGCTGCAGTACATACGCATCGGCCAGGACCGTTGCCAGATTGGCCGCCAGAGCATTGCGCTGTTGCCCGTTGGGAAGGCGCTCCACGGATTCTTTGGCGCGGCCAGCATCAGCGGACACGCCCGCCGGATTGTTACTAAACCGGTGGGCTTCCATGCGGTTGATGAGAGCTTCGGCCCGGAGCGTGGCAGGGGTGTCAGCGTGGTGCAGGAGCATGGTGGCCATGCGGATGCGGAAGTCATAATCGGTAAGTGTCCGCCCATACCCGAAAGCGTCCGTGAGCAGAGGCAACGAAACCTCCTCACCCGCTGCCAGGGCCCACGACACTACAGTGAGCAGCTCCGAAGTTTCCCCCGTCCAGACAAGCTGCGAGGAATCCGCCAGGCCTGCCGGCGCGTGGGTGTGCCGGTCCATAGCCGAGGCATGAAGCGCCCGGAAGTGCCTTCTTGACTGGGCCGGAGTCAACAGCCCCTGCATCACTTCGCCAAAGATGGGGTGTGCAAGAGATACCACGGTGCCATAGTTCGGTGCCGTGGCCCTGACCCTAATGAGCCCGGCCTCGGCCAGCAAGTCAACCGCATCACGCTTGACCTCGCGGCCAAGCATTTCCAAGGACACAGGAGCGCACAGAGCCACGATTTCAAAGGCTGCCCGTTGCTCCGCCGGGAGCTGCTCAATTTCCACTCTGAGGATGTCCGTCAGAGATGTCCCTCCGGGCAAATGGCCCGCCCACACCCACAGGCCCTGCCTTGATTCAAGTTGCACAGAATTTTCCAGCACCCGCAGGAGTTCCTGCAGGAATAGGGCGTTGCCGCCTGTCATCAGAAACAGCCGTGAAACCGTTTCGGCAGCCAGCGGACGCCCCGGCAGAATGGCCGACGCAAATTCAGCAATTTCGGCGAGTGACAGCTCAGGGACGTCAATGCGTTGGAGGGCACTGTCCCGCCACGCCCGTACAAGTGTGCCGGAGGGCCCGGGGGCGCTGCGGCAAGTGAGCACCAGCCGGACATCCGTGCGTGAAATAAGGTACTCAATCACGGCCTCGCTCATTTGGTCGAGCAGGGGAACATCGTCAATGTGGATAATCAGCCGTGCCGCTTTACTGGTGGCCCTACCCGCCTTGCTCGGAATGCCGGGGGTGCCCGGCGTGCTGGCCAGGTGTCTCAGGCACGCGGCGATAATGAATTGACCAATACGATCGGGCCTCTGATCGCCAGGCTGGTCATCTTCCTCGAGAACTGCATCGAATACGGCGAGGGGCGAACGTTGGGTGGCCTCGGTTGCGGCAAAATGCACCACCTGCAGCCCGGGGTTCCGGCCGCACAGCTGTTCGATGCAATGGACAGCCAATTGCGTCTTCCCCACACCGCCAGGGCCCACAAGCAAAAGATTTGAGCCCTGCTGTTCAAGACCGGAAACAACTTGTTCCACCAACTGGTGGCGTCCCAGAAACTTTCGCTGTCGCAACACTGTGTGCCGCGAGATCATTCTTGACATGTGCTTTAGTTCCATCCGGAGGCGCAACAGGAAACGTGCGAGACAACAGCTTCCACGGCTGGGGACAGCACCGGCAGGCACGCACAGCACCCCCAGGTGCATCATATGTCTGGCCCCTTTAGAGGGCCTTGCCACACGCATTCAGCCGTACGGATTTAGTCTAGTTCAGAACCGCAAAAGGGTGTGAAAGATAACGCGACCTAGCCGGGGTTGGGCCGGCGCAGTTAGGCGCGGTCCGGGTCAGCGCCACCTACCGCTTTGTCCGGCGGGGTCGCAGATCGGCGGCCAGCACGGCGGCGATTGCGGCTGAGATCAAGTACACCTGGCTGAGCAGAAAGAACCAGACAAACAAGCCCAGGATCACGGCGAAGGGTGCCAGCAGGTCGTTGCTCGTGATGCCATTGAGCAGCATGGCGCTGAAGAGTCGCAGCACGGTGGCACCGACGCCGGAAAATAGGGCCGCCAACACCAGGACCCGTCGCCGCATGCGCACGCGCGCGGCGATGCTGAACATGACCATGGCGACGGCGATGTCCAGGATCAGCATCAGGGCGATCGAGCCGATCTGTGCGGCCGCACCTGTCAGGAACGTGCCCCAGCCCAGAAATTCGCCCACAGAGGCCATCGCGGCGGTGCTGAGTAGCCCGAGCACGGTGGTCAGGATCAGTGCCACGGCCAGCACCAGGAGGGTCACGCCGTCGCGCACCTTGGAAAGCATTGGATTGGTCCGGTCCCGGGCCAGCCCCAGTATGGAGCGGATCCCTTCGCGTAAACCGTTAATCCAACCCATAGCGGTCACAATCAACGCGGCCAAAGAGATCAGCAGCGTAGTGCCGAAGCCACCGGTGCCCAGGAGTTGTTCAGGAGTGGCGAGCCCGCCGTCGCCGGTGTCGATCAGGCCGGGCGTACTCTCGGCGACAAGTTCAATCACGGCATCCCGCAACACATCGTTGCCGGCGGCGAACATGCCAAAGATGGCGAAGCCAGCAACCAGCATGGCACCGACGGAGAAGAACATCAGGTAGGCGTTACCTGCGGCCAAAAGCGGTCCGCGGCGGCGCGTGTAGAGATTCCAGACGCGCAGGGGAAACAGCTGTGCGGCCCAGGCGTTGAGCCATGGAAACAGTGTGGTGAGCTGACGCCAAGGGCCACCGCTAGCACGCGCAGTACTAAAGTCTTCACGCTTGGTTGCGGTCCACTCCGCAAGGGCCCCACGGTCCAGCGGGCTGGGCGGCGGCTTTTCAGGCGCAGCCATGGGGCGTTTGGCAGCGACGCCGGGAGCTACGAATCCCGGAAAATGGCCAGCCTCGTGGCGGGGCCTATGTTCTGGTTGTTCCCCCAAGGCTCAGCTCCTCCCGCAGCGCCCATGTGCCTTCAATGTAGTCGAAGAGTCCAATGCTGGTCACCTCAAACTCGGCCTCGAAATCGACCATCTCTGCTTTTGCGCGCGCCATGGTGTCGGCGTCGAGGGCGTGGGCAATGGTCAGGTGCGGATGAAAGGAGAACTCGAGCAGGTGCTCCAAGGGCCCTTCCAGAAGCTTGGCATGCAGTGCGGCACAGTCCGCAGCACCATCATCAACGTTGAGAAACACCACGGGCGAGACCGGCTCAAACGTCCCTGTCCCCCGCAGTGAAAGCTTGAACGGTACGAACTCTGCCGCCACCTTACGCACGTGTTCCTCGGCTGCCGTCCAAGACTCCCACGCCCGTCCCGAGACCAATGTGATGTGGGGAGCTACGACGGCGGTTCCGGGCCCCGCGTACATCGCCCTCTTCTCGCCCAGGACCTCAGCCAAGGACGGCGGCAGTGAGATCACCACGCCAAGGCTGTCGGTGTGCGGGGCTGCCGTGGCTCCGCTCTGGCCTATACCTGGCACTGTTAGCCGACCGCCCCGAGCGGAGGGAGGAACCCCACTTTGGCGTAAACATCTTTGAGGGTGACCGAAGCAATCTCCCGTGCCTTTGCAGCGCCATGGGCCAGCAAGGAGTCCAGCTCGGCCGGATCATCGAGCAGTTCAAGGGTGCGGGCCCGGATGGGCTCCAGCCGTGCCACCACCGCCTCAGCCAGATCCACCTTCAGGTGGCCGTACATCTTCCCCTCGTACTCGCTCACCAAGGTGTCAGTGGACTTATCGGTCAACGTGGAGAGAATTTCCAGCAAGTTGGTGACGCCAGGCTTCGTTTCACGATCGTGGGCAATGACCGTGTCGGCGTCAGTGACTGCTGACTTGATGCGCTTGGCGGTGACCTTGGGGTCATCAAGAATGTTGATCAAACCGTTGGGGCCCGATGCAGACTTGGACATCTTCGACGTCGGATTCTGCAGGTCATAAATACGTGCGCCCTCCTTCTGAATGAAGGCCTCTGGCACAACGAAGGTGTCGCCAAAACGGAAGTTGAAGCGTTTGGCCAAGTCACGGGCCAACTCAACGTGCTGACGCTGGTCATCGCCCACCGGCACGCCTTGGGGGCGGTAGAGCAGGATGTCAGCTGCCATCAGGACCGGATAGGTGAACAGGCCAACGCTGGCAGCATCGGCCCCACCCTTGGCGGACTTGTCCTTGAACTGGGTCATGCGGGAGGCTTCACCAAACCCGGTGATGCAGTTCAGCACCCAGGCCAGCTGGGCATGCTCGGGCACATGGGACTGGACAAAGAGTGTTGACTTTTCAATGTCGATGCCACCGGCAATGTATTGCGCTGCCGTCTTGCGGGTGCGGTCGCGCAGTTCTGCCGGGTTCTGCTCCACCGTGATGGCGTGCATGTCGGGGATAAAAAATAGTGTCTGGTAGTCATCCTGGGTTTTGACCCAGTTGACCAAGGCCCCGAGATAGTTGCCCAGGTGCAGGCTGTCTCCGGAGGGCTGCATTCCGGAGAGGACGCGGGGACGTGCTTTGATTTCACTCATGATGGTTGAAAAGTCCTTTAGAACTTGTAGTCGACAACAAGCGGAGCGTGATCTGAGAAGCGTTCCTCGTAGGACGCCGCCCGATCCACCACGCAACTCTGGGCTTTTGCCGCCAGTCCGGGGGTGGCGGCGTGGTAGTCGATCCGCCAGCCGGTGTCGTTTGTGAACGCTTGTCCGCGGTTGGACCACCACGTGTAGGGTCCGTCCACTTCGCCAGCGAGTTCACGGGCAACATCCTTGAAGCCAATTTCCTCGCCAAAGAAGCGATCAAAGTAGGCTCGCTCTTCCGGCAAGAATCCGGCGCGCTTAACGTTGCCCTTCCAGTTCTTAATGTCCAAGGTTTTGTGGCCCACGTTGAGGTCACCTACGACCAAGGCGTGATCGCTAGCTGCAGCAAGCTGCGGCAGACGGCCGATCATGGTGTCCAGGAAACGGAACTTGTCTTCCTGCTTGGGGGTGCCCACCTCACCGGAGTGGACGTAGGCACTGACCACGGTAAGGGTTTGCGGTGTGCCGTCAGAGCCGGCAATCACGTAGTCGGCTTCGACCCAGCGGCCGGTGGTGGCGAAGTAGTCATCACCAATGCCGATGCGGGTGGCAACAGGTTCCAGCGCGTCCTTGCGAGTTGCAATCAACACGCCAGCACGGCCCTTGGCTTCGGCTTCGGCGTGCAGCACATGCCAGTCTTCGCCCAAGAATCCCTGCACGATCGCGTCCGGTGCTCGGACCTCCTGAAGGCACAAAATGTGCACATCGCGGTCTGCGAGCCAGGGGCCCATACCGTTCTTGTACGCAGCTCTGATGCCGTTGACGTTGACGCTTGCGATCCTCAAATGACCGTTTTCAATACCGTTGCTCACTTGTTCCACCTTACCCGCAGGGACCCTCGGATTCCTGTTATGCCACCCCGAGCAATGCCCCCAGTGCTACCCGAGTGCTACCTCAGTGCTATTAGTCGATGATGATGCCGCTGACGGGCTCGTCGCCGTCACCAGCAGCGGACGGCGTGGCAGACGGGCCTCCGGCAGCCTCAGCCTTACGGGCGGCGTTCTTCTTGAGCATGGCAGCATCCATCTTGGCTTCCTGCTCTTCCCAATCCGGGTTGATCATGCCGCGGCCGTTGGCGGCGGTGATGTCGATGGTGTCCAGTGCGCGGGCCACCATCTCGGGGTCCTTGCCCAGGTACTCGTTGATGACGCCCACCTGGACGTTGATGATTTTGAAGGAGTGGTCCAGCTTCAGATCGCGCGCTTTTTGGGCCGAGCGGGAGCCGGAGTCCTGAGACACCAGGTGAGTGCCGCCGTCGGACGGGGCATTGGCACTGTTCTGCTGCGCCATCTGGGCCTGCGCGAGCGCCACTTGCCGGGCGCCAAATGCCGCGGCCTTGTGCACGCCCATGTAGACGGCGGTGGAGAGCACCAGCCAGCCGAACGCGATGACGGCGATAACCCAGCCCAGCACGGTCATGTTGTTGGCGGCCATCACCACGGCCACGAGGAATACGATCGCCAGCACAATGGTGCCAACACCCGTGAATTTGCTGGGTTTGGACATTTTGCCGGATACAGGAGAAGTCATGGTTCCATTCTCTCAAATCCCCGGCCGCTCCGGGACCGCCTTCCACCAGCGGCGAACGTGGGCTTTGCCTCTCATGAAGTACGACGCCGGCACGCACCCCTGCGCCCACGTCACCAACGCCGTGTCCCCCCTGTTTGCTCCTACGTTTGTCCCTGTGTCTGTCCCCAGTTTTGCCGCTGGCTGGGGCCTGTCACTTGAAGGGATTCCAGGGCGCGTCGGGTGCCAGGACGGAGAGCCCGCCGCGGAGCAGCAGGAACCCGACGATCCCCACGACCCACAGCAGCGTCTCCCCCGCGAATTTTCCGAGCTTGCCGCTGACCCGCTGCAGCAGCGGATCCAGCCGGCGCCCGAGCGCCAGCCGGAGCAGCACCAGCAGTAGTGCCGGAATCAGCATGACCAGGCAGTACACGGCCAGCACCGCGATTTCGCCGGGCAGCGGAAGCGTTGAGTTGGAAAGGAACCCGATCGCCACGAGGTACGGAAACATGGTGGGCAGCTCCAGCAGCCCCGCCAACAGGGCCAAGCCGACAATGCCGCCGGGGCTGCGCAGGGCTTTGGACAACCGCTGCTGCCATTTGACCTCCACGGCCGGGCTGTCCGTTGGCGGCAGCCCGGCAGGCGCCTCGGACGCAGGCAGCCCAGCGGCGGTGCTTGCCACCATTGCCCGCTTCTGGGCCGCAGCCTGTGTCTCCTTCTCGGCCTTTTTTGCCGGGTTCGGCGCCAAAGCAAAGGCCAACATGCCTCCACCGCCGAGCACCATGACCCACTGGATCACCGGGAGCTGCGTCAGGGAATCTTGGCCCAGGCCGCCGACGACCCAATCAACACCGCTGAGCATGGCGATCCCGACCAGCAGGTAAAAGAACTCCAGCACGCCCAGGTACAGCAGAATCCGCGGCACCATCCGGCGGGCATCGGCGCGCAGCAGCAGCCACAGCGGGATGAGCAGGGTGCCGATGCTGGTGCTGTCGATGAGTGCCAGAACGGCTAGTTGGGCATAAATTGCGATCGTCATGGCTCCAGACTGTCAACGAAGGCCCGGCGCAGCATCGGCTATGAGTGGCAGCTATGTGTCATACCTTCGTCGCACTTGTGTCGATTTGCCTTGCCTGCGCCGGTTCCGCCCAGCAATGATGGGCAGATGGAACTCTCCCCAGCCCCCAGCCAATCGGCACCGGTACCTCAGGGCGACCCTGCCTCCCTGTTTCGGCGTCTGGGTCAACGCTTCATGCAACTGAATGTGCGCGATCTTGCGAAGATCAAAGTCGAGGACATGGCCTTGGCTGGCGGCTACTTCCTGCTGTTTGGACTCATCGATTCCGTCAATCTCAATGGAGTCGGCAGCTTCCATCTGGACCCCTTCAAATCGGCGTGGCCGGCTATTGCGGTACTGGGCTGCATGGGCGTGTTGTTCCGCCGTTCCTCTCCCGCAGCCATGGCGTGGATGTCCGGGGCTGCGGTGGTGGGGTTGGTGCTGGCCGGCCATAGCGGGGCATTTGTTTTAGCTTTTGAACTCTTCTTCTCCTTGGTGCTGTTCGGCTCACCCCGGACTTCTCAGATTGCCTCAAAGGTCGCCTGGGTGCTGACTGTCCTGGCCGTGCTTGCTACCTTCGCAACAACCTACAACGGCGCCTTGACCGTCACGGTCGGCATTATTGCCGTTGTCACGCTGCTGACCCCTGTCGAGTGGGCCGGCAATCTGCGCAAGGCCCAAGAGCTGGTAAACAGCGAGCACACACGCGCCAACGCTGTCGAGGAGGCAAGTCAACAGCGACTATTGGCCGAACGTAGCGCCCACGATCTCACCCTTGAGCGCGAGCGCCAGCACATGGCCCGCGAACTCCACGATGTCCTCTCGGCCAGACTCTCCGCCATCGCACTGCAATCGGGTGCGGCGCTGCATGCTCCGTCCGGACCGTCGGCGCACTCCCCATCCATACTCAGAGACGTGTTGACCCAGATCCGCTCTGAGAGTGTGGCGGGCTTGGGCGAGCTCAACGACATGATTCGGCTCCTGCACACCGGCGCAGTCGCCGAGACCACCGGCCAGCTCTCCGACTTGGTGGCGTTGACGGACCGACACCGGAATGCCGGGATGGAACTTTCATACTCCAATGACCTGCACGACGCCGGGACCCTCCTGCCGCTGTCTGTTCAAACCGCGGTGTACCGAGTGGCTTCAGAAGCACTGGTCAATGCGGCCAAGCATGCTGCCTCGTCGCCCGTTCAGATGACCCTGTCCCAACAAGTTGGCACGGGAGAAGTTGGCACGGGAGATCAGCCAGCGCCTGTGCTCGTATTGACCGTCACCACTCCCCTGCCCGCCTTGACTGAGAGCAACACCGCACCGGCTCCGGCCGGGACGGGAACCGGCGTTCCGAGTATGCATTTTCGCGCCGCCCATGCTGGTGGAACCGTCACGGCGGGCCCGGCGGATGGCGTCTGGCGCGTGGAACTGACTCTGCCGTTGACCACGGACACAGACATAGTCAGTCCACGCCAAGGAACTACTCACGTTAATGAAAACGAAAAATGAATAGGATCACCTGCATGAGCACCGTTCCTTTGTCCCGTCCTATCAACGTGTTAGTAGCTGACGACCACGCCGCCATTCGGCTGGGTATGCGCATGGTGGTGGACACAGCCGCCGATATGGAAGTGGTAGGCGAGGCTGGTGACGGCGCACTCGCGGTGAGCATGGCAGGGACGTTGCGGCCCGACGTCGTACTCATGGACTTACGCATGCCGGTCATGGACGGGGTTGAGGCAACTCGGCAGATTTGCGCTGGTGGGTTTGCCAAGGTGCTGGTGCTGACCACTTTTGATCATGATTCGTATCTATTTGGTGCACTGCAGGCTGGGGCCGCTGGTTTTTTGCTCAAAACGGCCGAGCCGGGTGCCATTACAGATGCGATTCGACGTGTCCACAGCGGGGATCAAGTCATTGCTCCGGAGGTAACGGCGCGGATTGTGGCGGCGGCCCTTTCGGCTGGCGGGGCCGATGGTGCTGAAACGGCACTTGCCGAACCGGCCGGGCTGGAGGTGCTCACCGGGCGCGAACGCGAGGTTTTCGAGTGCTTGGGCGAGGGCCTGAGTAACTACACGATCGGGCGGCGCCTGGGCATCTCAGAAGCCACCGTGAAGACCCACGTTTCGCGGGTGTTGGCGAAGTTGGGTCTGCAATCGCGGGTTCAGGCGGCACTACTGCGACGTAGCTAAAACACGCCCCACCTGCCCGTCGAGTCAGACGGAGCGCCGCCGAATCAGACGGAGCGCTGCGTCTGACTCGACGGGCCTCCGTCTGACTCGACGACATGGGCCCTGCGCAGCACCTCCTTGTTCCCCATGTATATCAGGCGCATCATGGTGGAACGGGCTAAGAAGCACCAGCACGTGGCCGCCCAGAACGCTAGTGCGACCGTCGCTGCGAACCTGACCCCATCTTTTCACCCAGAAGCTGCTCCAATCAGGGAAAGAGGCAGGAACATGTCAAGAATCCACGAAGGAACCCACACGCCAACGCTGTGCAGCATCGCGCCACCAGATTTGCTGGCCAGATTAGCTGTTGAGGGAACACCGAAGCAACGCGAGGCCGCAGTCAGAGCTCTGGCCACGTCCGCGGCAATTCGTTCCCAACGTGCTGTCATGGGTCAGCTGGGCCGTCGGCTCAATGTGGATACGGGCGCGCTATTGGATGGTGGACGTGAAACGGGCGAACGCCTTAGTGTGTACGACAACCAGAAACAAGGCCGCCCCTTCCTTCCCGGCGTCTTGGTCCGGGGTTGGGGCAAACCGCCAGTGGAGGATAAAGCTGTCAATGAGGCCTACGACGGCAGCAACACCACGTATGAGTTTTACCGCGACCTCTTCGGCCGGAACTCACTCGACGGCGCGGGGCTGGAACTGGTCTCCACAGTCCACTACGGGGTGGCCTTCGACAACGCCTTCTGGGACGGATCCCAAATGGTCTATGGGGATGGCAGCGGTCGGATATTCCGAGTTGGCGGCCTGACTCAATCTCTGGATGTGATCGCACACGAGTTGACCCACGGCATCACCGAGTACACCGCTGGGCTGGCCTACAGCAAACAATCAGGAGCGCTCAACGAATCTTTTTCCGACGTTTTCGGTTCCTTAGTCAAGCAGTACAGCCTGAAACAATCTGCGGCGGACGCCAACTGGCTCATCGGCGAGGGGATTCTGGTGCCAGGGCTCGGCACGGCACTTCGTTCCATGCTCAATCCCGGCACCGCCTACTCCGGCGATCAGCAACCCGGCCACATGGATCAGTACAAGGATCTGCCTGACAACAACGATCCCCGGAACGACAACGGTGGCGTGCACATTAACTCCGGTATCCCCAACCGCGCCTTCGCCCTTGCCGCGCTTGCCCTGGGCGGCAACGCTTGGGAGAAAGCCGGACGAATCTGGTACCAGGCACTCACAACTCGGCTGCGCCCCACCACACAATTTGACGAAGCCGCACATGCGACAGTTGACGTTGCCGGGACGCTCTTCGGCGCAGCCGAACAGGAAGCGGTCCACGGCGCATGGAAAGACGTTGGAGTACTTTCATGAGGCTCATCATCTTTCGCGGTGGCGGCTTCGCGGGCTTGGTGGCCCGCACCGAACTCGATGCTAATTCCCTGCCACGCGACGACGCTAAAACCTTCGCCAGCGAGATTGCTCGCGCTAATTTGCGCGAGCAGCCCCCTCCCCCGCCGGAAAAATCATGGCCAGACGCGCAGCTCTACGAACTCTGCTTGGAGGAGTCCGGGCCCGCTCTCAGCGTCCGCTATAGCGAAGAAAGCCTCCCGGAAGATGTTCGATTGCTGGTGGCCTGGGTGGATGGGCGCCCCGAACGTGTTGAGTCGATAGAACGGTGATACCTGCCCACAGCAAAAAGGAGGACGACGGCGGAACTTGAGTTCCGCCGTCGTCCTCCCCACCCGCTCCCAACGCTCGCCAGCTCGCGTCGGGGCCCTCAGGCGCGTGGGCCCACCCGGGCCCATCGAAATGCTAGGGGCGCTCGGCGGCCTCAACCACGTTGGCGAGCAACATGGCGCGAGTCATGGGACCCACTCCGCCCGGGTTCGGTGAAATCCAGCTCGTCACAGATGCGGCTGCGGGCTCCACATCGCCGGTGACAACTGCCTTGCCGTTGCCGTCGTCCACGCGGCTGACGCCAACGTCCAGGACAATGGCGCCGGGCTTCAGGTCAGCGGCCTTGATCATGTGCGGCACACCAGCGGCAGCAACCACCACGTCGGCTTTGCGCAGCTCGGCAGCCAAATCGAGAGTTCCGGTGTGTGCCAGAACCACGGTGGCGTTGATGTCGCGGCGGGTCAGCAGCAGGCCCATGGGCCGGCCGATCGTGACGCCGCGGCCAACCACCACAACACGCTTGCCGTTCAATGAAATCCCGTGGCGTTCCAACAGCACGATGCAGCCCTTGGGCGTGCACGGCAGCGGGGAGGTCATGGGACGGTTCACGTTGGCTACCAAGCGCCCCAAGTTCATGGGGTGCAGGCCGTCGGCGTCCTTGGCCGGGTCAATGGCTTCAAGCACCACGTCCTGGTCAATGTGCTTGGGCAGGGGCAGCTGCACAATGTAGCCGGTGCAGCTGGGATCCTCGTTGAGCTGACGGACGGCGGCCAGGACTTCATCCTGGGTTGCGGTGTCCGGCAGGTCGATGCGGATGGACTTGATGCCAACTTCGGCGCAGTCCTTGTGCTTTCCTGCCACGTACCACTGGGAGCCCGGATCCGAGCCAACCAGAATAGTACCCAGGCCCGGGGTGACGCCGCGGGCTGCGAGGGCAGCCACACGCACGGTCAACTCGGTTTTGATGGCAGCGGCGGTAGCCTTGCCGTCAAGGATTTGAGCAGTCATGCTTTTTACCATTCTTCCTGACCGGGGTACAGCGGGAAGTCGGCCGCGAGGGCCTTGACTCGGGCACTCAGAGCGTCAACATCGGCACCACCCTTGAGGGCTTCGGCGATGATCTCGGCAACCTCGGTGAACTCCGGAGCACCGAAGCCACGCGTGGCCAGCGCCGGGGTACCGATGCGCAGACCGGAGGTGACCATCGGCGGGCGAGGATCGAAGGGAACGGCGTTGCGGTTCACGGTGATGCCAACGCTGTGCAGGAGGTCCTCGGCCTGCTGGCCGTCCAGAACAGAGTTACGCAGGTCAACGAGGACCAGGTGAACGTCGGTCCCACCGGTCAGCACGGACACGCCGGCCTCGGTCACGTCGGGAGCGGTCAGGCGCTCGGCGATGATCTTGGCACCTTCGAGCACGCGGGCCTGGCGTTCCTTGAATTCTTCACCGGCGGCAACCTTGAAGGCCACTGCCTTCGCGGCGACAACGTGCATGAGCGGGCCGCCCTGCTGTCCCGGGAACACGGAGGAGTTGATCTTCTTGGCCCATTCCTTCTTGGCCAAGATGACACCCGAACGCGGGCCGGAGAGGGTCTTGTGGACCGTGGAGGTGACGATGTCGGAGTACGGCACCGGGTTCGGGTGCAGCCCTGCGGCAACGAGACCGGCAAAGTGAGCCATATCGGTCCACAGTAGTGCGCCAACCTCGTCGGCGATGGCGCGGAACGCGGCAAAGTCCAGCTGGCGCGGGTAGGCGGACCAGCCGGCGATGATGACCTGAGGCTTCTCGGCGATGGCCTGCAAACGCAGCTTGTCCATGTCGATGCGGAAGGTATCGGGTTCAACTTCGTACGCGGCAACCTCATACAGCTTGCCGGAGAAGTTCAGCTTCATACCGTGGGTCAGGTGTCCACCATGAGCCAGGGACAGGCCCATGATCTTATCGCCGGGCTTGATCATGGCGGCGAGTGCTGCAGCGTTAGCCTGGGCACCGGAGTGCGGCTGAACGTTGGCGTACTCGGCGCCGAACAGGGCCTTGACGCGCTCGATGGCGAGGTTCTCGGCTACGTCAACGGCTTCGCAACCGCCGTAGTAACGACGACCCGGGTAGCCCTCGGCGTACTTGTTGGTCAGGACGGAGCCCTGAGCTTCAAGCACCGCGCGGGGAGCAAAGTTTTCAGAAGCGATCATTTCCAGCGTGTCGCGCTGGCGGGCAAGCTCGTCCTTGAGGACGGCTGCAATTTCCGGATCGAGCTCGGAGAGCGGGGCATTGGTCACGGACTGGGTGGGGGAAAAAGACACTACAGACTCCTGAGTGGACAGCACGAAAAAACTCTTCTAGGAAAGATTATCGCTAATGAGTTATTGGCCGTAGTTACGGATCCATATGGAGGAATGTTGCACAGCATTATTCCTGTGACACATTCTTAGCTACCGGATTCCTTGACTAACACGGCCAAGTAACTGCATTGGCAAACGTGTCCTCGCGTCCCAGGCGTACGATCGTGAGGTCTTAGCTCGTGCTGCTCCCCGGTGGTGTCCCACCTCATCGCCAGTCGCAACGATCTCAAGTGTAGTACAGGGAGGCTTTTGAACGGTAACGTTAAACAGGTGACTGACTTGAATTCCTCCGCCGTGACCACCCCGGCCGCCTCGCACGGATATGTGCTGACGCTTTCCTGCGCTGACCAGCCAGGCATTGTCCATGCCGTATCCGGCGCCCTCCTCGAAGCCAACTGCAACATCACCGACTCGCAGCAGTACGGCAATCCCGTCACGGGCACCTTCTTCATGCGCGTTGCCGTGGAAACCACGACGGCGTATGCCCAGTTGCGTGACCAGCTCGCCGTGATTGCCGAGCAGTTCTCGCTCACCTGGACCCTGAACGCGACCGGCGCCCCGGTTCGCACCTTGATCATGGCCTCCAAGGCCGCCCACTGCCTCAACGATCTGTTGTTCCTGCAGCGTTCGGGCACCTTGCCGGTGGAAATCCCGGCCATCGTCTCCAACCACATGGATCTGAAGCCGCTCGCCGATTTCTACGGCATCCCCTTCCATTACATCCCGGTCACTGCCGACACCAAAGCCGACGCCGAGGCTGCGTTACTGGCGCTGGTCGCCGAGCTCGACGTCGAACTTGTTGTTCTGGCCCGCTACATGCAGGTGCTCTCCGACGATCTCTGCACCGCCTTGGCGGGGCGTGCCATCAACATCCACCACTCGTTCTTGCCCTCGTTCAAGGGTGCCCGGCCGTATCACCAGGCACATGCGCGTGGCGTGAAGATCATTGGCGCCACGGCGCACTACGTCACCGCCGTGCTGGATGAGGGTCCGATCATCGAGCAGGAAGTCATTCGCGTTGATCACGGGCACTCGGCGGAGAAGTTCGTCTCGATGGGCCGCGCCGTTGAGGCTCGCACGCTCGCCCAGGCCGTGCAGTGGCACGCCGAACACCGCGTGCTGCTCGACGGACACCGCACGGTCGTCTTTGCCTAAAGCGGGACGCTCCCCCGCTATCCGTCCTTAAACGCCGAGGTAGCCGGTGACCGCCGAGAATCGTGTTCTCGGCGGTCACCGGCTACCTCGATCGAGACCGGACGCGCTTTCGCCCTTGAGCGAGCCTTATGAGCCGCCTAGGCGCGCTGTTCGGGGACAAAGACCTCATGCTCGATGGGCGCGGCGGACAGGGTCTCGTAGTCATGCTGAGACAGGGCAGCCACCCGCGAGTGCTTGCGACCGTAGCCGAAGTAGGCGCACAGACCCACGATCATCCAGAGCAGGAACACCACCCAGGTCACGCCGCCGAGGTTGACCATGAGGTACACGCACATCAGCGCACCGAGGATCGGCGTCACGGGGTAGAACGCTGCACGGTAGCTGCGCTTGAGTTCCGGGCGCTTGCGGCGCAGGTAGATGACGGAGACATTGACCAGCGCGAAGGCGAACAAGGTGCCAATGCTCGTTGCATCGGCCAGGGCGCCCAGCGGGACCAGCCCGGCCGTCAGCGCAACGGCGATACCCACGAT
Organism: Specibacter sp. NPDC078692; assembly: GCF_040686835.1. Taxonomy (NCBI): domain Bacteria; kingdom Bacillati; phylum Actinomycetota; class Actinomycetes; order Micrococcales; family Micrococcaceae; genus Specibacter; species Specibacter sp. NPDC078692. Next base: position 104,607 of record NZ_JBFBLV010000009.1, on the reverse strand, counting down.
CAAGGTACCTGCCACCGGGGTGCCGCGCTTGGCGGAAATCCGGCCAAAGACCTTGGGCACCAGCCCATCGCGTGACATGGAGACGAGAATTCGCGTCTGCCCGTAGAGCACAGCCAGCACAACACTAGTAATAGCGAGCACGGCACCGATGGCGAACACCGCGGCGATCCACGGCTGGTTGGTGATTTCCTGGAGGATCTGGACCAGGGCGGCTTGCGTGCCGTCGAACCACGTCCAGTCGCGGGCGCCCACGGCAGCAACGGCCACCAGGACATAAACTGAGGTCACAATCGCCATGGACAACAAGATGGCCCGGGGCAGGTCACGCTGAGGGTTCTTGGCTTCTTCACCCGCGGTGGAGGCCGCATCGAAGCCGATGTAGGAAAAGAACACGCGAGAGGCAGCGGCCGAAACACCGGCGGTACCCATGGGCAGCAGCGGCTCAAAGTTGCCGGCATCGAATGCGGTGAAGGCAACAGCGCAGAAGAACAGAAAGATCACGATCTTGATGAACACGATGGTGGTGTTGACCCATGCACTTTCCTTGGCGCCGCGCATCAGCAGCACCATGGACAACAGCACGATGACCATGGCCGGAATGTTCAGAACACCGCTGGCTCCTGGAGGCTGCGACATGAAATCGGGCAACGCCCACCCCACGCCGGCAACAGCTTCGTTGACATATTGCCCGGCGCCCACGGCCACAGCAGCCACGGACACCGCATATTCCAGCACCAGACACCAACCACAGATCCAGGCCATACCTTCACCCAACGTGGCGTAGGTGTAGGAATAACTGGAACCGGAGACCGGCACCATGCCGGCCATTTCCGCGTAGGAAATAGCCGAGAGCAGCGCCGCAACACCGGCGATCAGGAAGGAGATGAAAATGGCAGGGCCAGCCATCGGCACGGAGTCACCCAGGATCACAAAGATGCCCGTTCCCAAGGTTGCGCCGACGCTGATCATGGTCAACTGCAGAACGCCGAAGCTTCGCACAAGCTTGCGACCTTCGGTGCCGCTGCCAGCCTCGTGGACCATCTGCGCCAGGGGTTTGCGCCGGAGCAGCTGGCGACCCAGTCCCAAAGCAGCGCCGGAGCCGCCGCGTGAGCTCACCTTTCCGGTGTTCGGCTCATCAATAGGTGACATCCCAAAGTTTCCATTCTGTGTGGCGTGGCGGGCAGATATGACTGCCAGCCCTGCATTTTCCGGTTCTGTGCCGCAGCGTTTTCCTCGCCGTGGGCGATCAGGTCATGGGGCCAGTCGGGCAGTATAGGCTCGGCGTCCGGCGGTGAATCGCCTGCGGCAAGCGACATCCAAGTTTATCCTGCTACCCCGGCCAACCACCGGTCGTATTGGGGGTAGAGACAGTGGATTGTGTCACGGCCGCGTCAGACGACACGCCCGCAGCACCTCGCGCTAGGACCATTGGCTAGGCTGGGGTCATGCAAACACGTCTCTTGGGAAAAACACACCGCACCGTATCCGCCGTCGGGCTTGGTACCTGGCAGCTGGGCGCCGACTGGGGTGAGGTCAGTGAGGCCGACGCGCATCAGGTCCTGGCCGCTGCCGCGGATTCCGGCGTGACCTTCTTCGACACCGCCGACGTTTACGGTGATGGGCGTAGCGAGCAGGTGATTGGGCGTTTCCTCAAGGAGCGCGGCGCCGATCATGGAATCACAGTGGCCACGAAAATGGGTCGCCGCATGGATCAGTTGCCTGAAAATTACTCACTAGAGAATTTCCGGGCGTGGACCGATCGCTCCCGCAAGAACCTCGGCGTGGACACTCTGGATCTGGTGCAGCTGCATTGTCCGCCCACCGCCGTCGTGAATTCCGATGTGGTTTATGACGCGCTGGATACCCTCGTGGAGGAGGGCGCCATCGCCCATTACGGCCTGAGCGTTGAGACGAGCGAGCAGGCCCTCGCCGCGATTGCCCGCCCCAATGTGGCCACCATCCAGATCATTCTCAACGCCTTCCGCCTCAAGCCGCTCGACGCCGTTCTGCCCGCCGCCCGCGCCGCCAACGTGGGCATCATCGCCCGCGTCCCGCTCGCGAGTGGCTTGTTGACCGGCAAGTACACCGCCGAGACCACCTTCGCGGCGAATGATCACCGCACGTACAACCGCGACGGCAGCCACTTTGACGTGGGCGAGACGTTCTCTGGGGTCGATTATTCGGTGGGGCTCGAGGCCGCCGCCCGTTTTGCGGCTCTGGCTCAAACGGTCGACGGCGTGAGCCCGGAAACCACGACGGCTCAGTTCGCCCTGGCTTGGCTCGCCCAGCTCGACGGCGTCTCCTCCGTCATCCCGGGCGCCCGGTCCGCGGACCAGGCCCGGGCCAACACCGCAGCAGGCTCACTGCCAGCCTTGGGCGATGCCTTCAACGCCGGTGTGCAGGAAATTTACGAGTCCTTACTGCGGGCGGATATCCACCCCCGCTGGTAACCGCACCTTGCTTTATCCCCGCTTGACCCCATGAGAATTCGCCCTATGAGAAACGGAACCGCCATGCAGCAGTTGATCACCTTGGACGGCCACACGCCGACCGTTCATGAAAGTGCCTTCGTGGCGCACACGGCCGTCCTCATTGGTCAAGCCAGCCTCGGCGCCGATTCCAGCGCCTTCTACGGTGTCGTCATGCGCGGCGACACCAGCTCCATCACGGTCGGTAACGGCACTAATCTGCAGGACAATGTGGTGCTGCACGCGGATCCCGGATTCCCCACCACGGTGGGCAACGGGGTCAGCGTGGGCCACGGCGCCATTGTCCACGGCTGCACGGTGGAGGATGACTGTTTGATCGGCATGAGCGCCACCATCATGAATGGTGCCGTCATCGGCGACGGATCCCTCGTGGCCGGAGGCGCCGTCGTCCTGGAAGGAGCCATCATTCCGCCTGGTTCCCTCGTCGCCGGGGTGCCCGCCAAGGTGCGTCGGGAGCTTAGCGCCGAAGAGCTCGAGCACGTCCGCGATAACGCCAGCCACTACGTAGATTTGGCCCGCAAGCACAAGCAGGTTCAGCACTAGCAGTTCCCGGGCCGGCGGGCGTCATCTGCAGTTCATAGAGTGTATTTAGCAATTCATCTTGCGTTCACTTCTTGACGTCAATGTGATCTATAAGGCATTGTCTTTTGTATGCTCGATGACGAACAGCCCACCACCACGCCGGCCCACAGGCCTGCCCGCAATCCGGGCTCACAATCTGCTCTGCGCAGCCGCAATCAACAGCGCATCACGCAGCAGCTACTCAAGGGTGGACCGTCAACTCAAGCCGAGCTCGCCCGCAGTACGGGCCTGTCGACCGCCACCATCTCCAATATCGTCAAGAGCATGGCCGCCGCTGAGCTGGTTACACTCACTCCCGTCACGAGCTCCGGGCGCCGGGCCATGTCCGTTCGCTACAACGGAGACAGCGCCATTGCCGCCGGCATCGACTTTGGCCGGACCCATGTGCGCGTGGTTCTCGCCAACACCGGCTACCACGTTCTCGCGGAGGAAGAGGCTCCGCTCCCCCGCGGCCACGAAGCGGCAGAAGGCATCCAGACCGCCTCCCGCCTGCTGGATAAACTCCTGAGAAAAGCAGGCATTTCCCGCTCCCAACTCATCGGCGCCGGAGCCGGCATCCCCGGGCCTATCGATAGCCGCAGCGGCAAGGTCATCCGGGGCGCCATCCTGCCCGAATGGGTCGGTATCAACCTGCACAGTGAGCTTCAGAAGGCCCTGAAAATCCCTGTCATTGTCGACAATGACGCCAATCTTGGTGCCCTCGCACAGCTCACCTGGGGAGATATGGGCAATGCCTCGAATCTGATGTTTATCAAGATTGGAACTGGCATTGGATCGGGCCTGATTCTCGGTGGTCATCTCTTCCACGGCAGCTTTGGCGTCACCGGCGAAATTGGCCACGTGACCATCGATGAGCACGGCATGATTTGCCGCTGCGGAAACCGCGGCTGTCTGGAAACTGTTGCCTCGACGGCCACCATGGTGGAACTGCTCAGCAGGGGTAGCGAGCACCCCATTTCCACGGCAGATATCCTGCGCCAAGCTGACGCTGGAGACCCCGCTACCCTGCGCGTACTCGACGACGCTGGCATGGCCATTGGGCGTGCATTGGCCAATGTCGCCAACCTGATCAGCCCCGATGTCATTGTCATTGGTGGCCCGCTGACGGAACTCGGCGAGCTCTTCTTAGCCCCCATCCGACGTGGACTTCTGCGCCATGCCGTCCCGATTATTGGGGAAAGCATCGGGCTGAAAATGTCGCAGCTCACCTCCCGTGCGGAGGCTCTCGGAGCGGCCGCACTGGTGTTCCAAAACGAGCCCAGTTCCATCATTTCTTAAACCGTTACCATCCCGTAGCGTTAAAGACTTGACCGCAAGCGTGTGATCTAGTTTACTTTTCGAGTACCGGTTAGAACTGGTACTCCGCGTAACAATTGAATTCCGCGGGCAAAGAAGCCCAAATCGCCAGTGCGAATCTGGTAGGGCACAGACAAAGAAGTCAGTTGTGGAAGGCGTAAGCATTATGGTGTCCGCGAACCCCGTCATTCTCGAGATGCGATCCATCACCAAGGAATTCCCTGGTGTGAAGGCACTTTCGGAAGTATCTATCACCGTCCATGCCAGCGAGATCCACTCCATCTGTGGCGAAAATGGTGCAGGCAAATCAACCCTCATGAAGGTTCTCTCCGGTGTCTACCCCTTCGGTAGCTACCAGGGAGACATTGTCTTCCAGAACTCCGTCTGCGAGTTCAAAGACATCCGGGCCAGTGAAAACGCCGGAATTGTTATCATCCATCAGGAATTAGCCCTGATCCCCGAACTCTCCATCACCGAGAACATCTTCCTCGGTAATGAACCCACCCGCTTTGGTGTCATCAACTGGGCCGAGGCCCGGATGCGGACCATGGAGCTGATGGCCCGTGTTGGCCTCAACGAGGATCCCGACACTCCTGTCAAGGAAATCGGTGTTGGCAAGCAGCAGCTCGTGGAAATCGCGAAGGCCTTGAACAAGTCGGTCAAGCTTCTCATCCTCGATGAGCCCACGGCCGCCCTGAACGAGTCCGATTCCCAGCACCTCTTGGATTTGATCCGCGGACTCAAGTCCAAGGGCATCAGCTGCATCATGATCTCGCACAAGCTCAACGAGATCGAGCAGGTTTCCGACTCCATCACGATTATCCGTGACGGCAAGTCCATCGAGACCCTCGATGTGAAGGCCGACGGCGTCGATGAGGATCGGATCATCCGCGGCATGGTGGGACGCACCTTGGAATCACGCTTCCCGGATCACACACCCAAGATCGGCGAGATCTTCTTCGAGGTTAAGGACTGGACTGTGGGCCACCCGCAGATCTCGGACCGCCTTGTCTGCAAGGGGTCTAACTTCAACGTCCGCCGCGGCGAGATCGTCGGTATTGCCGGGCTCATGGGCGCCGGTCGTACCGAATTGGCTCGCTCCATCTTCGGCCGCTCTTACGGTAACTACATTTCCGGGCAGATCTTCAAGGACGGCAAGGAGATCACCATGCGCAACGTCCCTGCGGCCATCAAGCATGGACTGGGATACGTGACCGAAGACCGTAAGACGCTGGGTCTGAATCTGCTCGATGACATCAAGACCACCACGGTCTCGGCAAATCTCGGTGCCATCTCCAATAACACCGTCGTTGACCGCGACAAGGAGTACTCGGTGGCAGAAGGCTACCGCAAGCAACTTCGCACCAAGGCCCCCACGGTGGATGAGGGTGTTGGAAAACTCTCCGGCGGAAACCAGCAGAAGGTGGTGCTCGCCAAGTGGATGTTCACCGACCCCGATCTCCTCATTCTCGATGAACCCACGCGAGGCATCGATGTGGGCGCCAAGTACGAGATTTACGGAATCATTCAGGAGCTGGCGAACCAGGGCAAGGGCGTCATCGTCATTTCCTCGGAACTGCCGGAGCTCCTCGGCATCTCTGACCGCATTTACACCATTTTTGAGGGCGCCATCACCGGCGTACTCGATAAGAATCAGGCCAGCCAGGAATCGTTGATGAAACGCATGACCGCTGCCACTAAGTCTGCCTAGCTCTAGGGAAGAAAAAGGACACCCCATGAACATCATCAAACAACTCTTTGGCGGTAACTCACGCCAGTTCGGCATGATTTTTGCCCTCGTCGCCCTGATCGCTTTCTTCCAGGTCAAGACAGACGGTCTGATCCTCACCCCGGATAACGTCATCAACTTGATGAACGGTTACTCCTACATCTTGATCCTGGCCATCGGCATGGTGCTGGTCATCATCGCGGGCCACATTGACCTCTCGGTCGGTTCCGTTGCCGCGTTTGTGGGCATCGTCGTCGCCCTGTCCATGCGTGACTGGGGCCTACCCTGGTACCTAGGCATCGTCGTCGGCCTTCTCCTGGGAGCCGCGATCGGAGCGTGGCAAGGCTTCTTCGTGGCCTATGTGGGCATTCCCGCCTTCATCGTGACCTTGGCAGGCATGTTGCTGTTCCGTGGCGCCAACCAGCTCTTCGGTAAGTCCCTGACCATCCCGGTCCCCAAGGAATTCCAGTCCATCGGCGCCGGTTACCTTCCCGAGATCGGCCCGAACACCGGCTACAACAACCTCACCCTGCTCATCGGCTTCATCGGTGTCGCCGCTCTCGTTTGGGGCGAACTGCGTAGCCGCAAGCGCGCCGTAGCCCTCGGTTCGGACGTCAAGCCGTTCTGGGTCACTGTTGTGAAGGTCGTTGTCTTCGCCGCCGTCATCCTGTACGTCACCTACCTCTTCGCCACCGGCCGCCCCGGCACGTCCTTCCCCATCCCGGGCATCATCCTCGGTGTCCTGGTTCTGGTCTACGGCTTCATCTCCTCCCGCACCACTATTGGCCGCCATGTGTACGCAGTGGGTGGCAACCGCCACGCCGCCGCACTCTCCGGCGTCAAGAGCAAGCGCACCGACTTCCTGGTCATGCTGAACATGTCCATGCTCGCCGGTCTGGCCGGCATGATCTTCGTTGCCCGCGCCAACGCTTCCGGCCCGTCCGACGGCGTTGGCTGGGAACTGGACGCCATCGCCGCCGTCTTCATCGGTGGCGCCGCCGTCACCGGTGGTGTGGGAACCGTGATGGGCTCCATGATCGGTGGTTTGGTCATGGCCGTGCTCAATAATGGTCTGCAGTTGCTCGGCGTGGGTTCCGACTGGACCCAGATCATCAAGGGCCTGGTCCTGTTGGCCGCCGTCGTCTTCGATGTTTACAACAAGTCCCAAGGCAAGCCCTCCTTCATCGGCTTCATGATGAAAAAGCTTGGCGGTAACAACAGCAACCCGGATCTTGAAGTTGCTGAGCCGCTCAAGGGCACCATCAAGACCGACGCCTAAATTCTTCCTCTCCTTCAAATTACGAAAACCAATAGAAAGCGAAGCACCATGTTGAAACTCAACAAGACGGTCAAAACTCTGGCCGTCCTCCTGGCCGCATCATCGCTGGCACTGACCGGCTGTGGCCGGGCAGAAACCCCCGCAGCTTCCGACAGCGCCGCCGCTGCTGGCTTTGCTGCTGACTCCTTGATCGGTGTAGCTCTGCCCCAGAAGACCAGTGAAAACTGGGTTCTCGCAGAAAGCCTGTTCAATGACGGCCTGACCGGTGCCGGTTACAAGGCTGATGTTCAGTTCGCCAACGGTGGCGTATCCGAACAGCAGAACCAGATCAGCGCCATGGTCACCAAGGGTGCCAAGGTCATCATCGTCGGTGCTATTGACGGCGGCCAGCTCGGCACACAGCTCAAGCAGGCTAAGGATGCCGGCGCGACCGTCATTGCTTACGACCGTTTGCTGCTCAATACCTCTGACGTTGACTACTACGTTGCCTACGATAACTTCAAGGTTGGCCAGCTTCAGGGTCAGGCCCTGCTGGACGGTATGAAGGCTAAGAAGCCCGAAGGCCCGTATAACATCGAACTCTTCGCCGGATCCCCGGATGACGCCAACGCGAAGGTCTTCTTCGACGGCGCCATGGATGTCCTCCAGCCGAAGATCGATGACGGAACCGTCAAGGTTGTTTCCGGTCAGAAGTCCTTCGAGCAGGCAGTTACCCAGGGCTGGAAGGCAGAAAACGCTCAGAAGCGTATGGACTCCCTCCTCGTTGGAAGCTACAGCTCCGCAACGGTTGACGGCGTACTCTCCCCCAACGACACCCTGGCCCGCGCCATCTTGACCTCCGTCAAGGCTGCCGGCAAGGCCAACCCCACGGTGACCGGACAGGATGCTGAAGTTGAGTCCGTCAAGTCCATCATGGCTGGCGAGCAGTACTCCACCATCAACAAGGACACCACCGCCCTCGTTGAGCACTCCATCCAGATGGTCAAGGATCTGCAGGGCGGCAAGACTCCCGAGATCAACGACCCCAAGTCCTACGACAACGGTGTCAAGGTTGTTCCGGCCTTCTTGCTGACGCCCCAGATCGTGACGAAGGCTAACGCTGCAGAGCAGTTCGCCAACGACAAGATCCTTGGCCCGCTGACCAAGTAGTCACCAGCCAAGGCGAGTTAATCGCGTAAGGCCCTGGTTCGCCGTCGTTCTTGATTGACGACGGCGGACCAGGGCCTTTCGCATGCCCGGTACCATGGCGGGTGGTTGGCTAGGAGGTTTCCTTCCGGCGGACCAGCTCGGCGATCCAGAGGGGCGCGAAGGGCGAGGTGCAATTGGGCGGCGTGGGGTAATCCTTCAGGACCTCGAGCCGCTCGCCGATGTCGATGGCTCGAGCGCGCAGCTGAGCATTCTCGATCCCGATCTGGGCCAGGGTGTGGTTCATGGCCCACTGGAGGCGTTCCGGGGCGTCCTTCATCTGGGCCTCGATCGTGTCCAGCAAGGCCGGGAGCAGAAGGCCGTCGGGCGATTTCACGACGCGTTCACTCGTCAACGCCCACCCTGCGCTGGCCACCACGGGATCGGGATCCGTGAACCATCCCTGGCGCAGCTGTTCTACGTGCCGGCTCTTCTTCACCACATAGTTCACGAGCCAGTCCTGCACCTTCGGGACGCGGGACTCGCGCAGCATGGCGTCCAGCTCCTCGAGGCTAAAGTCCTTGGGACGGCACATGAGAAGCGCCAGGAGTCGGGCAGCCGTATTGCCGCTGCTCCACAGCCCCGGAACCAGCTCTTGTTGGGGCTTGAGGCGCTTGGCGAGGGCCCGCAACTTGCCCAGATTCACGCCGTGATCATCGCCGTGACGTTCATTGATGGCGCGGGCCTTTGGATCCTCGAGGGCGGCCAATTCCGCTAAAACCTCGGCCACCGAAGTGGTTGTTTGAGTCGGCGTCGTCATGTCATTCTCCAATTCCCGAGCAGGTGCTCTTCATCTTACTGGGCAGGTGAGACACCGCATTCGATGACATGTGTCGAAGCGCTTGTCATGTTCCCCCGCGGATGCTGTGATGCTGGCACAATATCCCAATGACCATTCCCCGTTTTGTCGGCCGACCCGACTGGTATACCACCTTCAATCCCGAAACTCTCGCCGCCACCGGCACTCCCCTGCGCTGGGGTGTCATCGCCACAGGAAATATTGCTACCACGGTCACCACCGACCTGGCCCTGCTGGAAGACGCCGTCTTGCAGGCTGTGAGCTCACGAAGCGAGACGAGCGCCGCCGCGTTCGCTGACAAGTTTGGTTTTACCACCCACTATTTCGACGGCGGACCCTCCGGTGCCGCTGCCGCCGGACACCTCCAGCTCCTCGCCGATCCCGAGGTGGACGTGGTGTATGTCGCCACCCCGCACGGCCAGCACTTTGATATTGTGCGAGCCGCCCTGGAGAACGGCAAGCATGTCCTGTGCGAAAAGGCCCTGACCATCACCTCGGCCGAGACCCGTGCCTTGATCGAGCTGGCCCGCGCCAAGGGTCTGTTCCTCATGGAAGCCGTCTGGGCCCGCTTTGTGCCGGGCTTCCAACGCGCTTTGGAGATCATCACATCCGGTGAGATCGGTGAGATCAAGTGGGTCCGCGGAGATCTGGGCTTTGTGGCCCCCAACGACCCGTCCCTGCGCATCTGGGCACCTAACGACGGCGGCGGAGCGCTCCTGGACCTCACGGTGTACCCCTTGCTGTGGGCGTGGGGAACACTGGGTCAGCCGGAGAAGGTTGCCGCGACCGGCTCCTTGACGTCCTTTGGCGTGGATGGGCTGAACACCATTACGCTCAGCTACGCCAACGGCAGCCAGGCCCAGCTCATCAGCGGGCTCGTCTCACAGGGCCCCGGCCGTGCCACGATCTCCGGCACGCTGGGTTACATCGAGACCGTGAATTCCTTGAACAACCCGAAGGAACTCTTCATCTCCGGGCCCGGCGGCGCGACCCGCACCGAAACCTTCGAGGAGCCCGGCAGCGGCTACACCTACCAGCTGCGCGAGGTCACCCGTTGCATTCAGGCCGGGCTCACCGAGAGCTCCACCATGCCGTTGGATGATTCCTTAGCCATCATGGAGCTGTTCGACGAGGTCCGCAGCCAGCTGGGCCTGAGCTACGCCAACGACACTCGCACGGACATCTAGCGGCGCTCCCCGTATATACATCGAGGACGCAGTTTATTGGACGGCGAACACCTGAAACGGGTGCTTTCCGTCCAACACCTGCGTCCTCGTTGGGGTTTAAGGGGTAGGAGTCAGCGAGGCTCACCGGGCAACGGCCAACGGCCGTGCTGGTGGTGGAACTCGATGGCTGCCATGAGGGGTGGCAGGTTGTACTGGGAAATACTCAGGTCGAGCTTTTCTCCCTTGGGTCCACGGAAAGTCAAGAACTTCTGAAGGCCTTGGTCACGGAAGGAGTAGCTCACGATCTCGTGATAGGCGAGCTGGTGTTCCTTACCGAGGGTTGTCCTGAATTCCATCTCGTTATCGCCCACGTCAACATACCAATTGCGGTAGATGAACAAGAGGTATGCGCCCGCCAGCGTCACAACACCAAAGGCGATCGGCATCGCAACGGCGTCTTCGGATGAGGCCGCGAATGAGGCTAGGAGTCCCAGCAGCCCCACGACGAGGACAGGCCAGGCGAGAAACGGAATTACTTTCGGCATGCGGATCCGCCGCTTGTTCCCTTTTGAACGGTTGGGATGCTTCTTGAACCACACCGCGAGCAGGGATACCAAGAATGCGATGACAGCGACCACGCCGAAAATGAGAATATAACGCAGCACGGGGTTATCCATCGCCAACGTCCTTCCATGCAGGTTTTGGTGGTGGGTGTTCGCCAGACGATCTGAGCTCCATCATCGACGGCCCACACATACTTTTCGCCTACTATTTAACAGCCTTTGAACCGAAAACCGGGGACGTGTGGATAAATGTTGCTGCGGCCCCCGCTTGGAGAGACGAGCAACGGGAGCTGTGGTGGATTAAATGACACTGGTCGGGCTTGTCAGAAACCTGACAAGCCCGACCAGTGTCATTTTGCTGTCTGGGCTAGCCCACGCCTAGGTAGGCCTCCTTGATGGCCGGATTAGCCAGCAGCTCCTTGCCCGTGCCGCTGTGGGTGATGGCGCCGGTTTCCAACACAAAGGCCCGGTGTGCACGCGCCAGGGCCTGGTTGGCGTTCTGCTCTACGAGCAGCACCGTGGTGCCCTGGCCGTTGATCTCCGTGATGATCTTGAAGATCTGCCGGATGAACTGCGGCGCCAAGCCCATGGATGGCTCGTCCAACAGCAGCAGCTTGGGCCGTGACATCAGTGCCCGGCCAATCGCCAGCATCTGCTGTTCGCCACCACTCATGGTGCCCCCAAACTGCTTCTCGCGCTCCTTCAACCGCGGAAACAGCGTGAATACGCGGTCCAGGTCTTCGGATACACCGGTGCGGTCCTTGCGACCAAAAGTGCCCATGTCCAGGTTTTCCAGCACCGTCATGGCCGGGAAAATTCCGCGACCTTCCGGTGCCTGCGAGATGCCTTGAACCACCCGGATGTGCGCCTTCATCTTGGTGATGTCTTCACCCATGAACTTAATGGAGCCACTAGACGGGTTGAGCAGACCGGAGATGGTCTTCATGGTGGTAGTTTTGCCGGCACCATTGGCACCGATAAGGGAGACGATCTCCCCCTCCTCCACTTTGAAGGTCATGCCGTGGATCGCCTGGATCCTCCCGTAATGGACAGAGATATCGTCCAGCTCAAGCAAAGTCATCTTCAGGCTCCCCTAGGTAGGCGGAAATCACGCGCGGATCTTCACGAATGTCGTGCGGCTTGCCATCGGCGATCTTCTTGCCGAATTCCAACACCACAATTCTGTCCGTGACGCCCATGACGAGTTTCATGTCGTGCTCAATCAGCAGCACCGTGTAGCCGTCGTCCCGGATCGTCCGGATGAGCTGCATGAGCTCCTCCTTCTCCGCCGGGTTGAAGCCGGCCGCCGGCTCATCCAGACACAGCACCTTTGGATCGGTGGCCAGTGCCCGCGCAATTTCAAGACGGCGCTGGCTGCCATAGGAGAGGTGCCTGGAAAGGGTCGCAGCATCGTCGGCAATGCCCACGAATTCCAACAACGCCATGCCTCGCTCAATGGCGCTTTTCTCCTCACGGATGTGCCGGGGCAGACGCAACAACGCTCCCACAACACTTGTCTTATGTCTGGCGTCCAAGCCAACAACAACGTTCTCTAGGGCTGTCATTTCCCCGAAGAGGCGGATGTTCTGGAACGTTCGGGCAAGTCCGGCACGGGTGATCTTGTGTTGCTTCATGCCGTTGAGCAGTCGCCCCTCCAGCAGCACTTGGCCACTGGTGGGTTTATACACGCCAGTCATGGCATTGAAACACGTGGTCTTCCCTGCACCGTTGGGACCGATCAATCCCAGAATTTCACCGCGCTTGATGTTGAAGCTGACGTCATCCATGGCCACGAGTCCACCGAACTTCATGGTCAGATTCTTCACTTCCACGAGGTTGTCACCAACCTCAACAGAGAATGAACGTTCAGGGGCCACAGTTTCGGCAACTCCAAGGTCAAGGCCGCCAGCTGCCAGCGCCTCAGTATTCACTGAGGCTTGGGGGTCAAGTGATTCACTCATCATGCCCCCTCAGCGCTGTGCTTGGGCGTTGGCAGTGTTGCTGTTGCCGTTGCCGCTGGTGAGCCGGGGTCGGATGGACCGCCGGGCTCCTTTGCAGACTTGGCAATCCTGCGCCGGACATCGGCGTAAGCCTTAGTGCCGTAGGCCAGCAACCTCTGCTTGGCCGGAACCAGGCCCTGGGCGCGGTAAATCATGATCAACACCAGGGCGATGCCGAAGATCAAGAACTTGTACTCCGCGATGGCCGTGAAGCGCAGCGGAATGTAAGCCACCAAAGCACCACCTAGGATGGCACCCACCTTGTTGCCTGAGCCGCCCAGAACAACTGCCGCGACAAACAAAATGGAAGTCACGACGTCGAACTTCTGGTTGTTGACGAAGCCAACCTGACCGCCCATGAGAGCTCCGGCCAGACCGCCAACACCGGCGCCGAGCGCGAACGCCCAGACCTTGTACTTGAACGTTGGCACGCCCATGGTCTCGGCGGCGTCCTCGTCCTCGCGGATGGCAATCCAGGCGCGGCCAACGCGGCTGCGCTCCATATTGCCCACCAGGAAGAGCATGACGATCAGGATGGACAGTGTCAGCCAATACCATGGGGTGCCGTTGGAGTTGGCGAAGATGGGGATTCCGTCGGCGCCCACGCCCGGCGGGTGACCCACGTTCTGGAAGCCGGGCTGGCCCTTCATGGCCGGGATGATGGTGGCGAGAATGCGGACAATTTCGCCGAAGCCCAGGGTCACGATGGCCAGGTAGTCACCGCGCAGGCGCAGCGTGGGCAGGCCCAGGAGCACGCCCACAAACATTGAGACGGCGATGGCGACAGGCAGGGTCCACAGGTACGGGATCTTGATGAATGCGGAGTCCGGGCTGGTCAGCATGGCCGCCGTGTAGGAGCCCACCGCGAAGAAGGCAATGTAGCCCAGGTCGAGGAGGCCAGCGTAACCAATTACGATGTTCAGGCCGACGGCGACGAGTGCGTAAATCGCCATGAGCTGGCAGGCGAGTGGCCAGTCGTTGCCGGGTTCGGTGGTGAGGAACGGGATGTTCAGGACCGGCAGGAAGAATGCGAGCACCACGATGGGGAAAAGGAACAGCCACTGTTTTTGGCGAGTCATTTCCCGCCAGCGGTCGCTCCAGCCGGCAAACACACTGTGCGGACGCGCAACGGCTGCACTGGCTCCGAGCGGTGTCCCGGTGGCGTCGGTTTTGGCTGTGACCTGATCGGATTTGGCGGTCTGCAGGGGTTTGGGTCCGTCTGACATGCTCATGCCTTGCTCCTTCCCAGCGAGGTGCCGAGGATTCCTTCGGGGCGGAACAGCAGTACCAGCACCAGCACCATGAAGGCCACTACGTCGGTCCACTGGGAGTTGCCCAGCAGAATCTGTCCATAGTTACCAATCAAGCCAAGCAGCAGGCCACCGAGGAGGGCGCCGCGGACGTTACCGATGCCGCCCAGGACGGCGGCCGCAAAGGCCTTGATGCCGAGGATGAAGCCGCCGTTGTAAACCACTCCGGAGGGGATTTTCATGGTGTAGAACAGGGCCGCCGCACCGGCGAGGATGCCGCCGATCACGAAGGTGGTGATGATGATCTTTTCCTTGTTCACACCCATCAAGGTGGCGGTGTCAGGATCCTGCGCCACGGCGCGAATGCCGCGGCCGGTGCGGGACTTGCTGATGAAGCGTTCGGTGATCACCATCATGATGACGGCGGCCGTGACGATCAGCAGCTGGTCGTTGTAGATGTAGGTGCCGAACAGTTCAAATACTGGTTTGGTTTGGAACATGGTCAGGGCCTGTTCTGGAACGGGGCCACGCCACAAGAAGATCAGGTACTGGATGGTGAAGGAGGCGCCGATAGCGGTGATCAAGAAGACCAGGCGCGGGGCGTTGCGTTTGCGCAGCGGTTTATAGGCCAGCCGTTCCAGCAAAAAGGCTGCCAACGCCGCGGCTATGATACCCACGATCAGTGCCAGCAGTAAGTTCAAAACGATCGCGCCGACGTCGAGGTTCGGGGCGGAGGGGCCAAATCCGAGGAAAGACAGGGTGAACCAGACGCCGAAACAGCCAATGATGAACACTTCGGAGTGGGCAAAGTTAATGAGGTTCAAAACACCGTAAACAAGGGTGTAGCCGAGGGCCACAAGTGCGTAGATGGAGCCGAAGGTCAGGCCGTCAAAGGTTGCCGACCAAAAGTTTTGTGCCAGCGCTACAAAGTCCAGCGTAATCCAGTCGCTGGTCGGTGCCGCCACAAGTATGGATGGGATCATGGGAAGTGTCCGTTTCCTTCCGGGGCGTCCGGCAGATTATGCCAGCGGCCCCGCAAAGTAGAGGGGTGGCTAAAGGTGCTTGCACGGCAATGCTGTGGGGCGGATAATCCACCCCACAGCATTGGCCGTCAGGTGGGAATTACTCCCCGATGGCACCAATGGGAACAATCTTGCCGTTCTCCACCTTGTAGCCGTAGACGGTCGGGGCCTGCAGCTCGCCCTTGTCATTCCACTTGTAGTGCTTGCTCAGCCCATCCTTGTCGTAGGTCTTGACCCATTCCAGGAGTGAAGCGCGGTCCTGGTTGCCGGCGTCAATGCCAGAGAGCAGCACGGTTGCGGCGTCGTAACCTTCAATGGAGTACGTTCCGGGATCGATGCCGGCCAGTGCCTTGTAGTCCTTGGCGAAGGTCGGGATCAACTCGCCCGGGATGCAGGGGCAGGTGAAGTAGGCGTTCTTGGAAGCATCGCCTGCCTGCTTGATGAACTGATCATCCTTGAGACCATCCGGGCCAATGAAGGTTCCGGTGTAGCCCTTGTTGACCAGCTGCTGATCAAACGGTGCACCTTCTGCGTAGTAGCCGGAGTAGAAGACGGCGTCAGCCTTGGAGTTCATGATCTTGGAGATCGTGGCCGAGAAGTCCTTCTGTCCCTGTGTGACCTTGTCGATGCCGGCCAGTGCGTCGCCGAGACCCTCCTCAGTGGTCTTGCCTAGGCCGATGCCGTATTCGGAGTCATCCTGAACAATGTAGACCTTCTTGGCCTTCAGCTGCTCGGTCATGAACTTGGCAGCTGCCGGGCCCTGAACTGCGTCGTTGCCTAGTCCGCGGAAGAACGTGGTCCAGCCGTTTTCGGTCAGACCCGGGTTGGTGGCGGCCGGGGTCACGTGGACCAGCTTAACCTGCTCGAAGATGTTGCCGGTGGCCTTGGACTCACCGGAGAACGGCAAACCGACCACACCGATGATGCCTTCTTCTTTGGTGGCCTGGGTGACCGGGCCGGTGGCCTTGTTCGGGTCACCTTCGGTATCAAACTTCTTGAACTGCACCTGGCAGTCCGGGTTCGCTGCGTTGTGCTCGTTGATGGCCAACTGCACACCGTTGAAAATATTGATACCGAGCTGCGCGTTAGCACCCGTCTGAGCGCCGACGTACGCCAGCGTGGTGGTGTCCGCACACTTGGCTTTCCCATCGCCGGCGGGCAGGACCGCGTCCTTGGGCGTATCAATGGAGGTCAGTGCCGGAATGTTGATAGCGCTACCGCTGCCGCCCGCTTCCGAACTGCTTCCACCCTCCGGGGCCGCCGTGTTTGCACAGCCACCGAGTAGCATCCCAAAAGTGGCGGCGGCCGCCAGTGTGGTCATAACTCTCTTGCGCATCATTAATTAGCCTTTCAAAGTAATCGCCACTGCCCTCGGAACGCCGTCGTCCCGGGTAACACTGGCTTCACATGCTCTCGACCCTACCCCCCGGTATGTGATACTCAGCACACTATTTGCGTAAAGATCTGGTAACAGATGCCCTACCGCGTATTTATCTTGCGCTCCAAGACGTACGACGGCGTGTCCCGCGCAAGATTCTTAGCCTCACCACTTATCGGCACTCACCTCGTGCGGGCCCGTTTACGGCGTTTCTGCTGCCGTTATTGACATAACCTCCCGGCGCTCGATCCTTGGATTCCAAATCGCAGATAATGCGACGATTCCGCCCAATTCTTCGCGTTAGCTGCTGTCTGGAATCCGCCGTTCGCGTTAGCTGCTGTCTGGAATCCACGGCGTCGCATCATCTGCTGTCTGGATTCCACCATGTCGCCTTCCGGGCAGCAAAAACCCGCCTCCGGATTCCAAATCGCAGATAATGCGACGATTCCGCCCAATTCTTTGCGTTAGCTGCTGTCTGGAATCCACGGCGTCGCATCATCTGCTGTCTGGAATCCGCCGTTCGCGTCATCCGCTGTTTGGATTCCGCAAGCGATTCCGGGCAGCGATTCCGGGCAGCAAAAAACCCGCCTCCACTAAGGAAACGGGTTTTTTCGCTGCGTACTGTACGGCTCAGCGGCTTAGGCAGACGCTATCCAGACGCTGCTAGGACTAAGCAGTCCAGCAAGACTAGGCAGTCAGTGCCGCAATGGTCTTGTTCAGCAGAGCCGACGGGCGCATGATGGCTGCGACCTTGGCTGCGTCGGGGTGGTAGTAGCCACCCAGATCGACGGGCGAACCCTGAACCTCGGCGAGTTCAGCGATGATCGCATCCTCGTTGCTGGTCAGCTCGGCTGCTACTGCTGCGAAAGCTGCGGCAAGTTCAGCGTCCACGGTCTGGGCTGCCAGTTCCTGGGCCCAGAACTTGGCCAGGTGGAAGTGGCTGCCGCGGTTGTCGATCTCGCCAACCTTGCGCTTCGGGGACTTGTTCTCGAGCAAGAAGGTTCCGGTTGCGCGGTCCAAGGTATCAGCCAGAATCTGCGCGCGGGCGTTACCTTCGGTCACGGCGAGGTGCTCGAAGCTGACGGCCAGTGCCAGGAATTCACCGAGTGAATCCCAACGCAAGTGGTTTTCCTTCAGAAGCTGCTGGACGTGCTTGGGAGCGGATCCACCGGCACCGGTCTCGAAGAGGCCACCGCCTGCAATCAGCGGAACTACGGAGAGCATCTTTGCGCTGGTACCCAGTTCCAGAATCGGGAACAGGTCCGTCAGGTAGTCACGGAGTACGTTACCGGTGACGGAGATGGTGTCTTCGCCGCGGCGGATGCGCTCAAGGGTGAAGGTAGTTGCCTTCTCCGGTGACAAGATCTGGATGTCCAGTCCGTCGGTGTCGTGGTCCTTGAGGTATTCGTTGACCTTGACGATGAGGTTGGCATCGTGGGCGCGAGTCTCATCGAGCCAGAATACGGCCGGGGTGGCTGAGGCACGGGCGCGGGTGACGGCCAGCTTGACCCAGTCCTGAACCGGGATGTCCTTGACCTGGCAGGCGCGCCAGATGTCTCCAGCTTCGACGTCGTGCTGGATCAACACGGTGCCAGCAGCGTTGACGATCTGCACGGCGCCGGCTTCGCTGAGCTCGAAGGTCTTGTCGTGGCTGCCGTATTCCTCGGCGGCCTGAGCCATGAGACCAACGTTGGGAACGGTGCCCATGGTGGTGGGGTCGAAGGCGCCGTGTGCACGGCAATCATCGATCGTGGCCTGGTAGACACCGGCGTAGCTGCTGTCGGGCAGAACTGCCAAGGTGTCATGTTCTTGACCGTCAGCACCCCACATGTGACCGGAGGTGCGGATCATGGCGGGCATGGAGGCGTCAACAATCACGTCAGAAGGGACATGGAGGTTGGTGATGCCCTTATCGGAATCGACCATGGCCAGAGCCGGGCCGTTCTCGTAACCGCTCTTGATGGCGGCTTCAACACCGGCACGCACGTCCTCGGGCAGTTCGCCCAATCCGTTGAGGATGGAAGCCAAGCCGTTGGCCGGGCTCAGGCCGGCAGCTGCCAACGCTTCGCCGTAGTTGGCAAACAGTTCCGGGAAGTAAGCCTTGACCACGTGGCCGAAGATGATGGGGTCAGAAACCTTCATCATGGTGGCCTTCAGGTGCGCCGAGAGCAAGATGCCCTCTTCCTTGGCGCGGGCCACCTGTGCTGCCAGGAACTCATCCAGCGCTGCGGCGCGCATGACGGTGCCGTCAACAATTTCGTTGGCCAAAACCGGGAAAGAATCCTTCAACACGGTGGTGGTGCCATCGGCGGCAACGAACTGAATCTTGATCTTGTCATCGGCTTCGATGACAACGGACTTCTCGTTGTGGCGGAAATCGCCGGAATCCATGGTTGCGACGTTGGTCTTGGAATCAGCGGACCAGGCACCCATGCTGTGCGGGTTGGCCTTGGCGTAGTTCTTCACAGACAACGGTGCGCGGCGATCCGAGTTACCTTCGCGCAGGACCGGGTTCACGGCGCTGCCCTTGATCTTGTCGTAGCGGGCGCGAACGTCTTTTTCCTCATCGGTGGAGGGATCGTCCGGGTAGTCCGGAAGCGCGAAGCCCTGGCCCTGCAGTTCGGCAATGGCTGCCTTCAGCTGCGGGATGGAGGCGCTGATGTTCGGCAACTTGATGATGTTGGCATCCGGGCTCTTGGCCAGGGCGCCCAATTCGGCCAGTGCGTCGCCAACGCGCTGCTCATCGTTGAGGTATTCGCCGAAAACGGAAATGATACGACCGGACAAGGAGATGTCACGGGTCTCTACGTCTACGCCAGCGGTGGAGGCGAAGGCCTCAACAATCGGCAGAAGTGAGTACGTGGCCAACATGGGCGCTTCGTCTGTCAGGGTGTAAATAATTTTGGCCATGGGTGAAGCCTCTTTCCTGCGAAAATTCAATGGATTACTTAAGAATCTGGTGATCTTCTTTCCCTCCTAACTTACCCGAGAGAGCGGTTTTGGCCGCTATCGGAGAGTTTGGTGACGCACAGAGCGACACTCGCTAGAAGTGAACTTAGCCTTGCTTACTGTGCGAAGTAGAGGATTTCGCCGTAGCTTAGAAGTTATGGAACTTAAAGGAAAACTCGCAGACGCCATCAACGACCAAATCACTCTCGAAATCCAGGCTTCGGTGGTTTACCGCCAGCTGGCTATCGAAATGGAAGTCCTGGACTTGCCCGGGATCTCCGGCTGGTTCTTGGCCCAGTCGGCCGAGGAACTGGTACATGCTCAGAAATTCACCAGCCATATGACGGACCGGAACGCCACTCCCAAGATCGGCACCATCACGGCCCCGAACGTCACCATTGACTCGGTACTCGAAGCATTCGAGGCCTCCTTGGCGCACGAGCAGAAGGTCTCCGAATCTATTCGTAACCTGTACCGTCTGGCCATGGCGGAGGGCGATATTGACTCGATCCCGCTGTTGAACTGGTTCGTTCAGGAGCAGTTGGAAGAGGAAGCATCCGTGGGTGAAATCATTGGCCGCGTAAAGCTGATCAGCGAGGACGGCAACGGCCTGTTGCGTTTGGATGCCGAGCTCGGCTCCCGCCAGGCCCCGCCCGTAGCCTAGCCCGCCCCGCTCCCCCACCTTTCGGGGTGTTTCCCGACGCCCCCGACGTTCGTTTTTAAGGACGACGGCGGGAGGTCACCTTTTCACAAAAGGTGACCTCCCGCCGTCGTCCTTCAGAGGAAAACTAGCGGCGACGCATCGCTACCACGATGCCCACCAGCAGGGCGAGGAACGCCAGCGTGGCCACACCGATGATCAGCGTGGCGAGCACGCCGGGTTGCCACAGCAGCCAATCCAGCATGTTAGTGGAAGAAGTGGCGCGCACCGGTGAAGTACATGGTGATGCCTGCTGCGTTGGCCGCGGCGATGACTTCCTCATCGCGCACGGAACCGCCCGGCTGGACCACGGCGCGGACACCGGCGTCGAGCAGGATCTGCAGGCCGTCGGCGAACGGGAAGAACGCGTCCGAGGAGGCCACGGCGCCCTTAGAGCGCTGCGCCGAGACACCGGTTGTACCTGAGGCACCGCCGGCTGCGTCAACATCGGATTCCACCGTGACCCCGAGCGTGTTGGCCCGCTCAACGGCCAGCTTGCAGGAGTCCACGCGGTTGACCTGGCCCATGCCGATGCCCACTGCGGCGCCGTTATTGGCGAGCAGAATGGCGTTGGACTTGGCTGCACGGACAGCGGTCCAGGCGAACTTCAGGTCCGCGAGGGTCGCCTCATCGGCGGGGGCGCCGGCTGCGAGGGTCCAGTTGGCGGTGTCGTCGCCGTCGGCGTCAACCTTGTCGGACATCTGGACCAGCATGCCGCCGGAAACCTGACGAACCTCGGCCGGGTAACGGCCGTAGCCCTCAGGCAGGGCGAGCAGGCGAATGTTCTTCTTCGCCGAGAGGATCTCCACGGCTTCGGGCTCGAAGTCCGGTGCGATGACAACCTCAGTGAAGATGCCGGCAACCGTGCGGGCCATGGCGGCCGTGACGGTGCGGTTAGCTGCGATGACGCCGCCGAATGCGGAGAGCGGATCGCAAGCGTGAGCCTTGGCGTGTGCGTCGGCGATGGGGTCTGCGGCATCCGGGGAGGCCACGGCCACGCCGCACGGGTTGGCGTGCTTGATGACGGCAACGGCCGGCTCATCGAAGTCGAAGGCTGCGCGGAGTGCGGCATCGGCGTCAACAAAGTTGTTGTAGCTCATGGCCTTGCCGTGGAGCTGATCTGCCTGAGCAATGCCCGACGGCGCACCCTTGTCCACGTACAGCGCTGCCTGCTGGTGGGGGTTTTCTCCGTAACGGAGCACCTCGGAGCGTTCCAGCGAGTAGCCGGCGTAGGCGGGCCAGTCGATGACACCGTCGCCGTCTTCATCGAGGAACTGAGCGGATGTCCAGGCTGCCACGGCGTTGTCGTAGGCGGCCGTGTGAGCGAAGGCTGCCGCCGCCAGACGCTGGCGGGCGCCGAGCGTGAAGCCGCCTTCATTAGCTGCGGCAATGACGGAGCCGTACTTGGCCGGGTCAACAACCACGGCAACGGAGGGGTGGTTCTTGGCTGCGGCGCGGACCATGGAGGGTCCGCCAATGTCGATCTGCTCAACAACAGCGTCCTGGCCAGCACCAGAGTTAACAGTGTCAACGAACGGGTACAGGTTGACCACGACGAGGTCGAAGGGCTCAATGTGCATCTCTTCGAGCTGGTGCACGTGGTCCGGCAGGCGGCGGTCGGCCAAGATGCCTGCGTGGATCAGCGGGTGCAGTGTCTTCACGCGGCCGTCGAGGCACTCCTGAAAACCAGTGACCTGGGAAACTTCGGTCACGGGAACGCCAGCGGCGGCGATTCGCGCGGCGGTGGAACCGGTGGAAACAATGGCAACACCGGCGGCGTGCAGGCCAGCGGCCAACTCCTCCAAACCGGTCTTGTCGTAGACCGAGATCAAAGCTCGGCGTAGGGGAACACGGTTAAGAGGAACACTGGTCACAGAAAATCTCCAAGGGTGGCTTGATGGTGGCGACACATAAAGTTTAGGCCACATCCGCGCCGGTAAGATCTCCCTTATGACTTCCAGTGATCTACACCACGCGCCGTTGCCAGTAAATGGCAGCTCCCCCGCCTTTGAAAGTGAGCTCCCGGCAGATCTCCCCCGTCTGATCAACTCGGTTATCCTTCCAGGATTTGTTGGCGCGACTGTGCCACAGTGGCTGGAAACGGCCCTCGGGAACGGGCTGGCCGGCGTCGTGTATTTCAGCCACAACATTGACCCTGACGCGCCGGAGCAGGTGTCAGCACTCTCGGCAGCCATCCGCGCCGCCAACCCCAGCGCCGTGATTGGGGTCGATGAAGAGGGCGGGAACGTCACCCGTTTGCAGGCCCGCGACGGCTCCACCATCCCCGGCGCCGCAGCTCTGGGAGCGCTGAACGAGCTGGCCACCACCGAGGCCGCCGGCCGCGCCATTGGCCGGCTGTGCCGCGAGGCGGGCATCAACTTGACCATCGCCCCGGTGGCCGACGTCAACACCAATCCGCTGAACCCGGTGATCGGCGTGCGTGCGTTTGGCGCCGACACCGCGCTGGTGAGCGTGCACACCGCCGCAGCAGTCACAGGCATCCAAACCCTGGGTGTGGCCGCCTGTGCCAAGCACTTCCCCGGGCACGGCGACACGGTGGCCGATTCGCATATGGACACCGCCCGCGTGGAGCTTTCCATGGCCCAAATGAGCGCGTTGCATCTCCCGCCGTTCCAGGCCGCGGTGGACGCCGGGGTGGCCGCCATGATGAGCGCGCACATCATCATCCCCGAGCTCGGCGAAGCCCCCGCAACCCTCAACCCGGCTGCGAGCGCGCTACTGCGAGACATGGGGTACGACGGCGTGCTCATCACCGATGCGCTGGACATGGCTGCCGTGCGCGCCACTGTTGGCCCGGGTGAGGGCGGCGTGCTGGCGCTGCTGGCCGGCAACGATCTGCTCTGCGTGGGCAACCCCCTGAACGCGTACACCACAGGCCGCGATGACGAGTCCTGCTACACCGAGGTTTACGACGCACTCTTCGCCGCCGCCATCTCCGGGCGCCTGCCTGTCGAGGTGTTGCGCCGCGCCGCCGCCCGGGTGCAGGCCTTGGCGCAGTGGTCCGCTGGGGAGGTCACCACTTCCTTGGCCGTCAAGGAAGCGGACGACGACGTCGATTGGGTTTCGGTAGCTGCCCGCGCCTGCCGCTTCGACTCACCAAGTGCAAAGCCCTCTCTCGCCGGAGCTGGCTCCGTCACCTTGGTGGATGCCCGCACCGGGCACAACATGGCAGCCGGACCCACCGAGAACTTCCTGGCCACCGCATTGAACGGCTACGGCGTCACCACCTTGGAAGCAGCCGAACTCTCCGGCGCCGAGGTGGAGGTGGCCCTCATGCAGGCCCAGGCCGACCCCGCTGGCAGCAGCACGGTGTTGGTGCTGATCGATTCCTTGGCTTCGGCCGATCAGCTGGAAATCTTGGAATTGGCTTTCGCCACGGCGCCGCAGGCAGTGTGCATCAATGCTGGTCTAGCGCCGGAATCCCCCACAGGATTTGCCGCCATCCACGCTCACGGTTTCAGCCGCGTCACCGCCCAGGCTGTGGTCCGCGTGCTGGAATCTGCTTAGGTCCTCCCACCAAGCCCACGTTCTTCCAGAAAGTAACCATGAGCTCCCCTGAAACCACCGAACCCACCGAAAACACCGAAACAACCGAAAACACCGTCGACTCCGTCCGCGCTGAGATCGGCACCCTCGTCACCGAGGCCGCCAACCCGAAGTACCCCGACCTCGGGGCCCTATCCACACAGGAACTTGTCGCCGGGATGAACAGCGAGGACGCCCTGGTCCCCGCCGCGATCGAAAAACAGCAGGAAACTATCGCCGCCATCATCGACGAGATCGCAGCCCGCATGTCCCGCGGTGGCCGCCTCATCTACGTGGGTGCAGGAACCCCCGGCCGAATGGGCATCTTGGACGCCAGCGAATGCCCTCCCACGTTCGGCACTGACCCGTCCTTGGTGGTCGGCGTGATCGCTGGCGGCCAAGCTGCCGTCAAGCAGGCCGTGGAAAACGCCGAGGACTCCGAGGAAGCAGGCGCCGCAGACATGGCCGCTCTCACCCTGACCGCGAACGATTCCGTGGTGGGCATGGCCGCCTCCGGCCGCACCCCCTACGTAATCGCCGCCGTCAAGGCCGCCCGCGCACAGGGCGCCTACACCGTGGGCTTCTCCTGCAATACGAACTCGCTCCTGGGCGCCGCGGCTGACACTGCGCTGGAGATCGAGGTGGGCCCCGAATTCCTCTCCGGCTCCACCCGTCTGAAGTCCGGCACCTGCCAAAAGCTGGTCCTGAACATGATCAGCACCATCACCATGGTCCGCCTCGGCAAGACCTACAAAAACGTCATGGTCGATCTCCGTGCCACCAACGCCAAACTCCACGCGCGCAGCGAACGTACCCTCATGCGCGTCACCGGCTGCGACGCCGCCACCGCCACCGTAGCTCTCAGCGCGGCCGGCGGACACGTCAAGGCCGCTATTCTGGCCATTATGACAGGCCTTCCCGCCGGGCAGGCCGCCACCCTGCTGGCCGAGAACGCAGGCTTCCTCCCGGCGGCCATTGACGCCGGCACCGAATAGTACTACGACGGAGATCACCTCATGAGCGCTCCTCACCTCTCACCCATGCAGGCTCCTGCTTTCTCCTCGCGGACGCAGTTACGCGGTGCTCTTCAGCGGCTGCTCAATGAGGCCGTAGCTGATGGCATTGCACCTGCCGTGAGCTGCGCCGTGGTGCTTGGCGGTAGTGAACTGCCCGTCCTCACAGCTGGCAAGGCCGGGCCGGATACCTTCTTTGACTTGGCCTCGATCACCAAGCTGTTCACCACTATCACGACGTTGGCGTTAGTAGACCGCGGGGTATTGGAACTGGATGCACCGATTGGGCGGCACTTGCGTGCCTACTCCCGCGGGAAGAAATCCACGGTGACGCTGCGGCACTTACTCACGCACACCTCTGGGCTGCCATCGGAGTGGAAAGGCTGGCATACCAGCTTGTCCGAAGGCCGCGGCTTCCACCGTACAGAATTGATCGCCGATCTGCTGACTCTGGATTTGGCCGCCGCGCCGGGGACTCGCTTTGAGTATTCTTGCGCGGGCTTCAACACGATCATGGCGCTGGCCGAGCAGGTCACGGGCACACCCTGGGCGGAATTGGTGGAGTACTGGGTGTTGGAACGGCTGGCCACCCACGACATCACGGGGACTCCGCGCCTTGAGCACTGCGCTCCCACCGAATATCAACCGGGACTGGGCCGTGGGATGGTGCGTGGGATTGTCCACGACGAGGCGGCGTGGTCGTTGGGCGGTCTGAGTGGAAATGCCGGAATGTTCGCCACGGCCGATGGGCTGCGTGTTTTCGGTACGTCCTTACTCGAGGGTTTGCCGGGCATTCTCTCCCCCACCTTGGCCGCAGACATGTGGCGACGGCAGTTGCCTGAGATGTTGGGGGCGCACTTCACCGCCGACGAACCGGGCTTTGGCCAGGGGCTTGGGCTGCGCATCAATCAGCAGCCGTGGATGGGCGACGGCGGCGCCCGGGCCCGCGGGCACGGCGGCTTTACGGGCACCTCACTCTTGGTGGACAAGAGCAAGGGCGTAGTGATTGCCTTACTGACTAACCGGGTGAACCCCAGCCGGGACGGGGATGACGCGACGGGCCTGCGCAAGTCTGTCTCCGACGTCGTCTATTCTTTTGCCTAGTGAAGCTGTGCTAGATGTGAAGCTGTGCCTGATGAGAAGCTGCGGCCAATCAGAAGGCCAATGAGAAGGAAGGCGCCATGAGTGCCCCACAAATCGCCCTGACCGGTGACCGTGTTGTCCAAGAGCTGCCCTGGAAGTGGCGTGTGCAGGGCAGCATTTTCCTCATTGGCGGGCTCGGTTTCATGTTCGACGCCTGGGATGTGACGCTCAATGGTTTCCTGATTCCGCTGCTGTCCAAGGAATGGGGGCTCTCACCCGGGCAGGCGGCGTGGATAGGCACCGCGAACCTGATCGGCATGGCCGTTGGCGCCTTTGCGTGGGGGTCTATTGCGGACATTATTGGGCGTAAAAAGGCGTTCACGCTGACGCTGCTGATCTTCTCGCTGTTCACTGTGCTCGGTGCTTTCTCAAACGAGATTGTGCTGTTTTGCGTGTTCCGCTTCATGGCCGGTTTTGGGCTGGGCGGCTGCATTCCGGTGGATTATGCGCTGGTGGGCGAGTTCACCCCGCGCAAGCACCGCGGCCGCGTGCTGACTGCCATGGATGCTTGGTGGCCCATCGGGGCGTCGCTGTGCGGTGTGGTCTCGGCGCTGCTGATGGCTTGGTTTGGTGACTGGCGTTTCCTGATGCTGGTCATGGTTTTGCCAGCGCTGCTGGTGTTTTGGGTCCGCGTGGGTGTTCCGGAATCGCCGCTATACCTGGTGCGGGCGGGGCGTCCGGCCGAGGCCAAGGCCGTGATTGACTCTTTGATCCAACGGACCGGCGCGGATGTTGGGG
Organism: Specibacter sp. NPDC078692; assembly: GCF_040686835.1. Classification (NCBI taxonomy): domain Bacteria; kingdom Bacillati; phylum Actinomycetota; class Actinomycetes; order Micrococcales; family Micrococcaceae; genus Specibacter; species Specibacter sp. NPDC078692. Next base: position 77,780 of record NZ_JBFBLV010000009.1, on the reverse strand, counting down.
AATGGGTGCTGCCGGATCCCGCCACTGCTCCGAAGCTCTCGCTGGGCAAGGTCACCGACCAGTTGGCGGGACTGTGGCGCTTCAACTGGCGTATCACCGGCGTTGCCTGGTCGCTGTTCCTAACCATCTTGTTGGTCTACTACGGCGCACTGACCTGGATGCCGTCCATTCTGGTGTCCACTGGCTACGCCGAAAATAAGGCTTTTATGGCCACGGCGGCCATGACCGGGATCGGGCTGCTCGGCGTGATTGCCGCTGCCCTGCTGGTGGAGAGAGTCGGCCGGAAATGGATTCTAGCCATCACGGGTCCGTTGGCAGCCCTCTCCTTGGTGATCTTCGCGCTGGTGCTGGATGCTCCCCTAGCCTCACAAATCTGGCTGCTGGTGTTTGGCTTCGTCATCCAGGTGGCCATCCCGGTCCTCTACACCTATGTGTCTGAGCTGTACCCCACGCATCTGCGGGCCACCGGCTTTGGCTGGGCCTCCACCATCTCGCGGGTGGGCGCCGGCTTGGTGCCGCTGATCTTCGGCTCCATCCTGTGGCCGGTACTGGGCCTGCCGCTGACATTTGCGCTGACCGGCGGCCTAGTGCTGCTGGCCGTGATCTGGATGGCGTTCTCGGCCCCCGAAACCAAGGGCGCAGCACTGGACTAAGTGCCAGTGTGGATCGCAGCAACACCTCGCATTCATCCATCTTGAGCAGGTAGTCTATTGCCGACCATAAATCCCCTGTGTAAGGACTATCAATGAGTGCCCTGCTTCCCACTGCCTTCGCCACCGCCGGACTCCTCGGCGGATATCAGACCGCACGTGCCACCAAGAACCGTCAGTTGGGCGGCGCCGTGCTGGCTGCCGCGGGTGCCGCAGCGTTTATGGGCTGGAAGAAGAACTCCGGGACCGGGACCGCAGTTGCCCTGACCCTCGGCTACGTGGCAGCTTTTGGCGGTTCGCACCCACTCGCCAAGAAGATGGGCGCCTGGCCAGCCGTCTACACCGTCACCGCCGCAACCGCTGTTGCTTCGTTGGCGTTTGGCCGTGCCAAAAAGTAGCTCCTGAAGGATTGGGATGCGGGCACCCAGCGCGGCTGCCCGCATCCCGTCCACCAGAGGGGCCGTAGACTATGACTCTTAGCAATTCACGCACCATCGCTGCGAGAGAAAGGTAGCCATGGACCTCGCCGCCGATACCACCGGCTTCCTCTCGAGCTTCTGGATTTACCTGATGGGCGGGGGTTTTGTCATGGCCTCGGCCATCATCCCGCCCATTCCCAGCACCACAGTCTTCGTGGCCTTGGGTGCCATTGCCGGGCTCGACGGCGGACCCGCTGCGGTCCCGCTGGTGCTCGCCATGATGGCTGGTGCCATGGCCGGAGACCTGCTCACTTATTGGGGAACCAAGTTATTGGGCCACACACGTTGGGGCGCGAACCGTGGTCCCCGGCGTCAGCGAGCCGTTGATGCGGCCACCCGCAGACTGCGTCAGCGCCCGTTCATTTTCATGCTGACCTCGCGGTTCATTCCGCTGGGGCGCTTGTCTTCCAACATTGCCGCCACCATAGCTGGCTACCCACTGCAGGCCTTCACCGTGTTTTCGCTGGTGTCGGCAGCGATTTGGTCAGTGTATTCGGTGGGTATCGGCATTCTGACCCAGTTCTGGCCTGGGATCTCCATCCAAGTGGCCGTTGTCATTGCGATTGCTGTGTCGCTAGCCCTGGGCTGGCTCTTGGGAAAAGTCTCCGCCTGGTTCCTGGACAGAAAAAACCCACAGCAAGTACCCGCCGTCGTTCCTTAAGGGCATGGCGCAGAGCAAAGCATGGCGCAGAGCGAAGTCATGCCGCACAGCGAGAGAAGAGATCAGGCGCGGGCTAGATCGCCCAGAACCTTGATGAGCAGTTCGCGTTCGGCCACTTTGATGCGTTCGTGGAGTGAGTCCTCTGTGTCGTCGGGGAGGATGGCCACGGGTGTTTGGGCGATGATGGGTCCGGTGTCCACACCGGCGTCGGCGAAGTGCACGGTGCAGCCGGTGACTTTCACGCCGTAGGCCATGGCGTCGCGGACGCCGTGAGCGCCCGGGAAGGCCGGGAGTAGGGCCGGGTGCGTGTTGACGTAGCGGCCCTCGAAAGCGTTGATGAAGCTGGGGGCCACAATGCGCATGAATCCGCTGGAGACCACGTAGTCCGGCTTGTAAGAAGCTACCTTTTCCAGCAGCGCCGCGTCCCATTCGGTGCGGGTGGAGTAGTCCTTGAAGTTCACGACAAAAGTTTCCAGGCCGGCGTCGGCCGAGCGCTGAACACCAAAAGTGTCGGGCCGGTCAGCGCCCACCGCAACGATCTCCAGGGGCAGACTGCCGTCGGCGACGGCGTCGATCACGGCTTGAAGATTTGAACCAGTTCCGGAAACTAAAACAACTATGCGCATGCCCTCAATTTTAGGGGCAAGAGGTGGGCAAGCCCTATTCGGGGTGCTCTTCAGGGCGTCGGGGCAAAGCCATCGACGGGCGCTCTCCTTCTAGCCATGGTCCGGCTAGGGCACCGATCATGACACCGACAGCGACTTCAATTCCTAGCCACATCGCCGCGCTTAGCGGATCCGGGCCCACCTGGGTCAGCCGGCCAATGCCGACCGAGCCTTGCGATATCCAGAACAGGATCCCGCTAAGGAAAGCTGTCACAGCACCAATGACTGCGCCGAGGAAAAGCGTGGAGACCGGCAGGGAGATCCAACGCTGGCGCACCTTGAGGGAGAACCATTCGTCGAAATGGTTCTCGCCAGCACGAATAAACCACCATCCGGCGAGGACACCGGCGGCTACGGGAACGATCAGAGCGGCGAACCCCCAAGACAATTCACCAACTGGCAGCGCCGCCAACAGTGGAATGGGCGGCACGGGAGCCACGCTGGTGGCCAGCGGGGACACGGTGGAGCCAACGCCTAAAGCGAAGCCATCCCCGCCTGTCCATGCCAAGGTCCAGATGGCTAGGTTGGGCATGAACCCCAGTTGGGCCAAGGTCAGCGCGGCACCCCCCACGGCTCCGGGACGTAAGGCTTGGTAGACACCGACGATGTCGTTCCAGCGTGCCATGACGGTGATGGTCAGCAGCAGGGCTGAAAGGGCGAGTGCGGCCATGGTCGCCACGAAACTGGCCCGCACCGCAGAGACTGCATAGGATCCAGCCCAGCGTTGGTCCTGACTGGTTCGAGAGATCCAATCTGCGGCATTGACGCCAATGAGTCTGCCCCAGGAACCTGCCTCTAGACGGGAGCCGATGATCAGGCCGGCCCCGGCCGGGATGAGCGGGATCAACGTGCTGGCAATCAGTGGTGCACTAACCTCGGGTGAACTGCAGACAAAAGCAGTGGCGAGTCCGGCGCCGGCGTATACGGCCAGGGCACCGAACAAAGGCTGCCACAGCTGGTCCGTGTAGGAGGCGCGAGCCAGGCGGCGACCGGAGCGCCACGAGAGTAAGAAGGGAATCAGGACCAGTCCCAGTGGTAAAAGACTGAAGAAGCCTGTTTCCAGTGATGCAGAACTGGGCCCGCTGGTCTGAGTCAGTTCCAGTGGAACACCGTGGCCAAGCAGCCAGATATGGCCCGCCAAGCGGGCTGCTACCGATACGTCCTGCTGAGCAAAGCCTCCCGTAAACCAGGTGGCTGCCAACGGAATGGCCACAATGAGCGCCGAGATCACGAACATCTGGGTGGCTTCAAAGGCCCCTTGCAGCCACAGCGGCATAGGTATTCCGTTGCGCTGGGGCAGGTCCGCTTTGCTGTTCATCGTCTTCAATGGTGCCACATGGCAGGCCATGGGCTTGTCAACGGCGCTAGTTTAGTTGGCCACAGGGCTTCAGGGTGGGTCCGGGACCGGACTGCAGACCCCGCCATGTGGTGACGGGTTGGATTTGAAAACGTAGATGATGCGATGAAAATCGTGAATCTGTCGCGTCTTCTGCAGTCTCGAACAGGTCCAGCGCAGCATCTGCTGTTTCGAAGCAGAACCGGTAGCAGAGACTAAAACGGCGCCTAAAAGTAGAGGCTAATACGGGGATTACACGAGAGCTTAAACGTCGCTTTAAAACACATAAGGCCCGGGATATCCCGGACCTTATGTGTTCAAGCCGCTAGGCCTAAAGAATATGCGGTTGCCCGCAAGTTTTCTTTAGAATTAGATAGCCTGGATGTTGACTGCCTGAGGACCCTTGGGACCCTGCTCAACATCAAAGGAAACCTTCTGGTTTTCTTCGAGGGAGCGGTAGCCCGAGGAGTTGATCGCGGAGTAGTGCGCGAAAACGTCCTGTGACTGGTCATCGGGAGAGATGAAGCCGAAGCCCTTTTCAGCGTTGAACCACTTGACGGTACCTGTTGCCATTATTTCTATTTCCTTCTGAAGTTGGAGATTCCGCCCGACCTTCGGGCCTCCGTGTACGGTGTAAGTCCGCTTCTCCAGAAAAGCGACGTCTTCCCCGAAAGGATGGCGTCGCTTCAACTACAAAAAACGCAACACTACAACTGCCTCTAAGTATACATGTCTGTAGCGGTCGTGCCACTTATTACTGAGAGGTGCGTCACCCAAGGGCTCAACTGGTAGAAATGTCGCGGCCAGATCGTTGATTTTCCGCGGTTCTTGAATTGGGAATTGCGATATGTCACTCAGTGTTTCCCAAAAGTTTACCGGGCATGTCGCGTAATAGAGGGCGAAACATTGCAACGTGCCCGCGATTCAGTGCCCACCCAACCCTGATGGTGCCCACCCAACCCTGATGTAGAGCGGAGGTATGGCTGACGTATAGTTGTGCCCAATGTGCTGGATCCGCGAACGGGCACCACTATGACCAGGAACAGCTAGGAACAAGGGCGAGGGGACGATCATGCAACGCACTAGCATGTCACTGCGCCTCGTCACTCAGGCACTGGTTCTAGCTTTTATTGCCTTAGTACTGGTGGTGGCTGGCTGCACAGGAGCCCAGGCATCCTCGAAGCAACTGGCTGCAGCAACTCCGGTGTCTACTGTTCTTATAGAGACCACTCTTGTAGCGAGCACCGCAGTGGATCGGCCTCCGGTCTGTATACCGGGCCGCGACAAGACCCGGGTGGAGACCAACGCAGCCTCCCCGTCATCTGCTGCGCTGCACTACTGCCCCACGGGTATCTCGGTGCGAACCGCAGCCCACCTTGGCAATGACAGCCGGGCGTCGCAACTCTCAGGGCGAATCCCTGCAGCTTTGACGCATCTGGATCTTGGGATCGTACGGACGTAGACGTAGCTGCGCCGCACCCAACTTGGCGATTAGTGCCAAGGGTGAGTGTCCGGCGTCGAACGTGTCCTTATATACATGGAGCGCTGCCGAGCGTCCGCACTCTTGAGCGGTCGCGGTCCGGGTGCGCCCGCACATTCCAAGAGAGTTTCCCATGACCATGAAAAGCACCAGGAATTTGATCCTGGCATTGGTGATTGCTGCCGTCGTTGTTCTGAGCATTATTTTTGTAGGCGCCGCCGCGCAAGAGGACCGGCTAAAGGCTGCCACCCCAACCCTTACACCTACTACGACGGCGTCCGCCGCGGGGCAGCCGGCCCCAGAATTTACGCTGGAGCGGAGGGTCGACGGCGATCCGATGTCCTTGGGTGCCGTGGACGCTCCTGTGGTGATGATTGAGTATTCGGATTACCGGTGCCCGTTCTGCGGTGTTTATGCGCGGAAAACGCAGCCGGAAATCATCAAGAAGTATGTGGATACCGGGAAGTTGCGCATTGAGTGGCGTGATCTGCCCGTGTTGGGTGAGGCCTCGGCGACGGCGGCTGTGGCGGCTCGTGCGGCTGGCGAGCAGGGACTGTTTTGGGAATTCAACGAGGCCGTTTATGCCGCGGCACCTGAACGCAGCAAGGCTGAGCTTTCTGAGCCGGAGCTGCTGGCGTTTGCGAAAACGGTGGGCGTGCCGGACATGGCCAAGTTCGCCTCGGATTTGAAGAGCCCGGCGTTGATGGCCTTGGTGCAGGCAGATTTGCAGGAGGGTACCTCGTTGGGATTGAACAGCACGCCCACGTTTGTCATCAACAATCAGGCGATTCCGGGTGCCCAGCCCCTGGAGATCTTCACCCAAGTGATTGACGAAGCGCTGGCACAGGTTCCGTAGCCGTGGATATCGGATACACGGGGGCGTTGCTGGGCGGGATCCTGACGCTGCTCAGTCCGTGTTCGGTCATGTTGCTGCCGGCATTTTTTGCGTACGCCTTCGCTAGTCCCACTCAACTGCTGGGCCGCACGGCTTTGTTTTATGCTGGACTGCTTACAACGCTGGTGCCGTTGGGGCTGCTAGCGGGCTTACTTGGTTCGCTCGTCATGCAAAACCGGGGCGTGCTGGTCACTGTTGCGGCGGGGATTGTCATGGTAATTGGTGTCTTGCAGATCATCGGCGTGGAGTTTCCGGGCCTGAGCCGCCGCGCCGGAGGGACGTCCGCTGTCTCTGTCTTTGTGCTCGGTTCCGTGTACGGCGTGGCCGGCGTTTGTGCTGGGCCCATCCTCGGGTCGGTGCTGGCGGTGGCTGCTGCTGGCGGAAATCCTGTGTACGGCGGGATCATGCTGGCCATTTTTGCTTTGGGCATGGCGCTGCCGCTGAGTGTCCTCTCGCTGTTCTGGACCAAGCTGCGTCTAGGTCAGCGCGGTTGGCTGAAACCGCGCCGCATCCGGATCGGACCGTGGGAAAACTCCCTGTGGATGCTGGTATCAGGGGCACTCTCGGTGGCGATCGGCGTGCTGCTACTGACAACCCAAGGGACCTCATCGCTGGGCAGCATGCTCAGCATCGATGCCCAGTACGAGGCGGAATCGTGGGTGGTGGCGTTTTCCGCAGGGATCCCCAACGTGTGGTTCGGCGTGGCTGCGTTGGCCGTGCTGGCGGTGGCCGGCGGGCTGTATATGTGGCGGGCGCGGAGGGCTGAAAAGGCTGCTGCAGCACGTCAGGTAGAGGCATCATGATCGCCACCGTGGTGCAGAATCTGCGCTACTGGCCATTGCGGCGCTGGCTATCCGGCGCCGCGGCAGCCGTGCTCATTTACGTGGTGGTGGCCATCCCCACGGTGCTGATCCCCAACAATTTCTTCAGCCGCGAGATCCCGCCAACGTGGTGGTCCTACACGGCATTGGGCCTCAGCTCGCTGATCACCGGGCTGCTCGTGGCGACTTACGTCGCCTCCCCCATTGCCCGCACGGGGGCCACCAACAAGTCGGGCGTTTTCGCCTCATTGCTCACATTCTTCGCCGTGGGCTGCCCCGTGTGCAACAAGCTGGTGCTGCTGGCGCTGGGCACCACCGGCGCCATGAAGTTCTTCGAGCCGTTCCAGCCCATTCTGGCTGTGCTCTCCATCGGCCTGCTGGTGTGGGCCCTGCTGCGCCGGATTTCCCAGGAGAATGCTTGCCCGGTTCCTTCCTCTTTATAAGGGAAGTACGACGGCGTCACCCGCCTCCCTTCCCTGCCCCACCATCCCGCGCGGATGTGTGGGCAGACCGGCGTTCGCGAAGGTGGCGCCCACGCTGTCATGAAAGTCGGAGGCAAGTGAACGGTGGCTCCGCATCACTACGAAATCGACGAGATCACAGCCAAGTGGACCAGCCAGCAGATTGACTGGACATAGGGACGTGCGAGTCATCGCCTCAGCGGAACGCAGCGGCGAGCACTGGAGCATTGAGGTTCCTGAGCTGGACGGGGCGTTCACCTCGGCCAAGCGCCTTGGCCAGGTGCAGCCCGATTGGGGATGGGCGCTGCAATGAGTGGCGCTGTTGTGCGTGCAAAATAGATTAGTTCTGCTGGCCGTCTGACAGCTTCCCTTCAAGCCACGACGCAACCTGCGGCCACAGGCCGTCCCGCAATCCTCGGCGGAAGAATCCCATGTGGCCAATGGCCGGGACCCCGAAATCGGCAGGGGAATACGTGCGCCGCTCAACCTCGGCCACCACAAGGCGGTCCGTGATGGCTTCGATTTGCTGCGGCGTGGCCCATGGATCGTCGCTGAAGCCGATGGACAGCAGCGGGGCGGTGATCATTGCCGCCCGCTCGGCTGCACGCATGCTGGGATCGTCAAAGAAATAGCCGGGCAGCTTCGACCACCGGCTCCATTCGAGCATGGCCGCCGCCGGAAAATCCTCACCAAGGCCCAGCTTGCTACCCGGCATATAGCCGAGCACCCTGCTGGCCAGCGGTCCGGCCGCGCTGAGAATCAGCCACACCTTCGCCCGCTCCGCCAGCCCGCGAACTGTCGCCGTCACCCCGGCATGCGAGGCAATCCCCACAACACCGCTGAGCCCCTCAACACCTGATCCTAGGGCCAACGCATGGGCGCCCACACTGTGCCCGATCGCAAAGCGGGGCAGATCCGGGAACTTGTCGGCGGCCCACCCGGCAACGTCCGGAACATCCTGGTCCATCCAATCGCGTACGCGCACTTCCGGATGGGCTTGCGGAGCTCCGGAGCGGCCCGTGCCGCGGTAATCGTAGGTCACCACGGCGTATCCCAGCTCCGCGAGGTAGCCCGAGAATCCTGAATACAGCCGCTCGGGAACGGCGGTCGCCGGGTGGATGACCACTAGGGCACGCGGTTCCCGGCCGGTTGGCTCTCGCAACGTGCCGCGAAGCTGCCCGCCACCCCGCGAAGCAATGGACAGATCGGTGGATGCCACAAGATTGCTCACATTGTTACCCATGGGTAACATGATAGCCGCCCAGCACAGATTTGCCTGCTCGTTATGCCCGCGCCAAAATCCCTGTGAGATCGGATGACGGCGGGAGGTTGCCATAGTTGAAAGAGCGGTCAGGCCCCAGCCGGGATACAACAAACGCATCAGATACGGCCGGCGGGGCAGCCCGCAGCAGAAGCGAGGCCTGAAGCGCCAGCGCCATACGCTCCACCACAGTCCGTGCCTGGCCGGCAAAGTCCTGCGGGGACTGCCGTACGGGGGCCAGTTGTTCCATCAGCCGAGCGATGAAATCGTCGAAGATCCGGTGGTTTCCCGAGGCCAGGCGAACCTCAGCAAGGAAGGCCTCCACCGATTCAGGATCCGTGGCCATGGCTCGCAGGACATCCAGGGCGATGACGTTTCCGGTTCCTTCCCAGATCGCCATGACCGGTTGCTCCCGATACCGCATGGCGAGCGGGAAGTCCTCTATATATCCATTGCCACCCAGACATTCCATGGCCTCATAGGCGTGGTTGGGGCCACGCTTGCAGACCCAGTATTTGGTGACCGCAGTGGCAAGGCGCCGGAAGGCACGCTCGGAGGGACCGGCGTCGTCATCAAAAGCGCGGGACAGGCGCATGCTGACGGCTGTGGCGGCCTCGGATTCTAGGGCAAGGTCGGCGAGAACATTGCTCATAGCCGGTTGGTCAACGAGCCGGGCGCCGAACGCGCGCCGATACCGGGCATGCCAGGTGGCTTCAGCGACAGATTGGCGCATTCCGGCGGCGCTGCCCAAAATGCAGTCGAGGCGAGTTCGCCCCACCATGCCCATGATGGCGCGCACTCCGCGGCCGGGATCACCGATCCGCCACCCCACGGTGTTGGCAAATTCCACCTCGGAGGAAGCATTGGACCGGTTGCCGAGCTTGTCCTTGAGCCGTTGAATCAAGAACGGGTTCCGTTCGCCGCCAGACAAAACGCGCGGGACTAGGAAACAGCCCAGTCCGGAATCGTCTTGCGCCAGCACCAAGAACGCGTCCGACATCGGGGCGGAGCAGAACCACTTGTGCCCTGTCAAGAGAAAGTGGTCTGCGGCGGGCACGGCACGAGTGGTGTTGGCGCGGACATCTGAGCCGCCCTGTTTTTCCGTCATGGCCATGCCAAAAAGTGCGCCCGGTTTATCCGCCGACAACCCAGGTGAGTAGTTGCGCGAATACAGCCGCGGCAGCCACTCCCCCGCCAGCTCCGGAGCGAGACCAATGGATTCCACCGCAGCATGACTCATGGAAATCGGACAGGCATGTCCGGGCTCCACTTGCGCAAAGAGCATGAATTGGGCCGCACGCAGGGCGCTGGCACCCTTGCCCGGCTGCTCCCACGCGGAGGTGTGCGCGCCCGCCGCGATGGCCTGGCCAAGAACGCGGTGATACGAGGGATGATATTCCACCTCGTCAATCCGCTGCCCATACTTGCTGTGGGTGTGCAGGATGGGCGGATTCTTGTGGGCTAGGCGCGCGTCATCTTGGACCTTCGCTGAACCTACGACGGCGCCCGTTGCCTCGAGCGCGGCGGTGGCACCGGCGCTGACCCCACCAAAGTTCATGAGGTGCTCTTGGAGCGGAATGTTCAGCAAGTACTCGTTAATATCCACACGAGGTGGCGGCTGATTGCTGACGTAGTGCGTGGGGTAGTTAGCTGAGTGGGGGTCTGCCGTGATGCCGGCGTCGTTGGCGGTCATGGGTACAGGCTACGCCGCGAGTCAAGACTGCACGTGGGGTGAACCAGAACTAGCTACTTCGACGGCTTGGATGTCTTGAACCCTGATGCGTCGCCCTCAAAATAGTCAGACACGTGGAGCAGGTGACCACTTTGGGCGTAGCTATCAGCCGCTGCGCCGAGAGTTTCAAACAGGAAGTTACTTCCACGTCGTGGCACGCTCCACCCAGTGGCGGTCACGGCATGGTTTCCGTAGGGGTCGATTCCGGCGGTGACGCGAACATCGACCGTCAGTTCCCAGCGCTGGAGCTTTTTGGGGAGCAAAAAACCGGGGAAATACTCACTGTCAGCAAGCATGTCCTTCCACAGCGTCCCGTACCGGAGTTTGACGGGACTTTGGCCAGGCTCTGAAACAACCCGGAACTTTTCCTTGATGAGTGCCTGCACAAAGGGAAGGACGGGGTGGGCAACCGAAGAATCGACGATGTAGGTGCGGGCAGGAAAGAGCAATTTCCCCCGGGACTTCGGCTCTGTCATGCCTCAAGGGTAGCCGGCAGCATGACTGCCTGAGGAATTCAGGACTGCGAGCGCCAGCGGGCCAAGATGCTTTCGGTTTTCGGGTCCAGATCGCCTGAGTAGAACTGGTCCAGTATTTCGCCGAACAGCGGTTCTTCAGGCACAGTTGCTTGGAAGAGCGTCATGGACGACTGGAACTTTCTGGCATCAACTGCACCAAAGATCTCTTCAGCGTTGCGATCGTGAGTGCCTAGTGTCAGCCCGGCACACTCTCGAAGCCGGGCGCCTAAAACGGGATGAGCGGCATAGGCCGCAGCTTCTGCCTCCGATTCTATGGCATACAGCTTTGCCCAGGGGCTGGATCCAAGTCCGCTAACTTGAGGAAATACAAACCACATCCAGTGGCTGGCTTTGAGCCCGGAGGCCAGCTCCCTAGTGACGTCGTCATAGATAGGGTCCTGCGCTTCAACGAAACGATCGAGCTGATGGCTCATTCAGTTTCCTCCTGTGGGTTGGCGGTCAGCATGTCACGGCAGGCCCTGTCAAGAAATTCGGCCACCTCGCGCGGACGGGACAACAACGGGGCGTGGCTAGATGAAAGCTCCGTGATGACTGCTCCCATGCGCGCAGCCATCTCGCGCTGCAACTCCGGGGGCACGCACCGATCGGCGGTTGCCACCAGGTAGACAGTGGGTAGGTCCAACCAGGCTGGCGGGCCGACTTTCACGCGGTCGAGCCCAATCCGCACCATGCGTTGAGTCGCTGCAGCGACGGCAACATCCTCGGCGGGCGCGTCGGCCGCAAGTAGCTCGCCAAACGTTGACCGGTTGATGTAGGTGTAATCGCCAGCCACAACAACATGGTTCGGGATCTCGTTCCCCGAGTATTTACGCGAGAGCCCACTGACGGACTCCCCCTCGGCCGGCGCAAAGGCAGCAATGTATGCCAGCGCGGTCACGGCCGCAACTCCTCGGGCAGCCTCACCGATCACCGCTCCCCCATAGGACCAGCCCACCAACAGCACAGGCCCCGAAACTGTCGCGATGGTGCGGCGAACTGAGGCAACGTCGTCGTCAAATGATTCGAGGGAAAGCTGGGCGGCGACGGGCTCATGACCTAGGGCACGCAGCTCTGTGATGGCCTTGGCCCAGCTCGAGCCTTCGGACCACAAACCATGCACCAAAACAATCGTCGCCATGCGAGCTCCCCCGTCGTTTTGCCTCAACGTACCAAATATTGTCCGCATTGCACCAGGCCACAAGACCAACACGCCGACCACACAAATCGTTGCCAAGTATGGTTCACAAGAGCCCTCCCCCAGATTTGCACTTACTGCACTTAGGTGCAATTATTAACATATCTGAAAGGAGTCGCAATGGCGACCATACGTGCCGCGCGTGAACTGAACACCATCGACCTCACGCCCACCGAAATTCAAGAAGCCAAGACGGTGATCCTGAGATTTAAAGACGTCCGACCGCAGGACCTCCGCATCAAGATCGAGACCAGCGACGGGCTTGAAGTGGGGCTGCCTGCTGGCTTGGTTCGGCTGCTCCACATGGTCCTCAATCTGGCGTCGTCGGGTCAACCTCTATCGTTGAGCCAGCCACCGGCGGTGTTGACGAGCGTCGAAGCCGCAAAAGCCTTGGGTATGTCTCGACCAACGCTGCTCAAGCTGGCGGATGAGGGAAAAATCGCCTCAACAAAAGTTGGAACACACACTCGCTTTGCCCACGAAGACATCCGCAAGTTTGCTGATCAAGTCCAGAATCAGCGCAGGGCCTCATTCGACGAGTTCCGCGACTTTGAGGACACGCTCGGCATTGTGGACTGAGTTGCGGAAATTCAGGCCTCTGGCTGCATAGCATCACGTATGCAGCCAGGGGCCACAAGAGTTTTTCTCGATGCCAACATCCTCTATTCGCGAACTCTTCGTGATTGGTTTTGCCTCCTATCACAAGAAAGCGGCCTCGATGGTATCGCCCTATTTTGGAGCGAAGACGTCTGGGCAGAGGTGATCTATCACCTGCGGAAAGCGAATCCACATCATTCCGATGCACAAGTTGGCGGCTGGAGGCGGCGACTACTCGAGGGATTTCCGGATGCCATGGTCACCAACTACGTCATCGATCCACAGTTCTTGGCTGGTGACCCCTGCGATGCCCATGTCATTGCCGCCGCTCAAAAGGGCGCAGTGGACTACATGGTCACCAGCAACATCAAGGACTTCGCAACCCACGCAGACATCTTGGATTTCGAAATTTACGACCCTGACTCGTTCCTTTGTCTTATCGCCGAACGTCGTCCTGCCGCGACATATGCAACAACGAAGCGGCAACTTAAATACTGGAAAATGAAGGCTGGCGCCAAGGAGCTGCCAAAAGCCCTGAGCGATGCCCGAGCTCCACAGTTTGCGGGCAAGGTCAAGACGATTCTCCAACAAATAGCATTGAGAGCCGACTACTAATCCACGCCAGGCCCCCCTACCTCGCCGGCGCAGCCCGGACATGCATCCGTTCACCCTGCGGGCCAAAGAGCGTCAGAAATTCAACGCTCTCCGTAGTGGCGCGGCCAAACCAATGCGGAGTGCGGGTGTCGAACTCGGCGGCTTCACCCTGTTTCAGCACAAAGTCCCGCTCCCCCAAGACAACGTGCAACTTACCCCGCAGAACATACAGCCACTCATACCCTTCATGGACTTGCGGGGTGGGCTGGGGCAAGGAGGCACCGCCCGGCAGCACCAACTTGAACGCTTGGACTCCGCCGGTCCCGCTACTCAACGGCAGGTACGTCTGCCCGTTGCGTTTGAACGGGCGCAGGTGAATCCGAGGATCCCCCGTTGCTGGCGCGCCGACTAACTCATCCAATGGCACCGCATGCGCCCGCGCCAGCGGCAACAACAATTCAAGATTTGGTCGACGCTGACCGGACTCCAGACGCGACAGCGTACTGACAGATATCCCAGTTGTTTCAGCCAGGTCCGCCAAGGTCAGGCTCCTTTGCAGACGTAGCGCCTTCAACCGCGGCCCAACACCTGATAGCACTTCTTCGGTCTCGTTAGTCATAGCCCCAGTTTGCCATTCCAGCAACAAACATTGCCAGTACTACACCCCTAGGCGCACGCTTGAAAGACCAAACAAACTGAACAAAAGGTGGACCTCATGCAAGACGTAATCATCATTGGCGGCGGCGCAGCCGGACTCAGCGCCGCTCTGCAACTGGGCCGTTCACGCCGCACCGTTACCGTGATCGACGCCGGCCATCCCCGCAACGAAACCGCAGCGGGCGTGCACGGATTTCTCACGCGCGACGGCGTTTCTCCCCTTGAGCTGATCCGGCTGGGCCGCGCGGATCTAGAGCCCTACGACGTCCGTCTTGTGGAGGGAACTGTGGTCGGCGCCGTAAAAGAGGATGACGGCTTCCAGATCACACTCGAAGACGGCAGCACCTTGGCCGCCAAACGAATCCTCGTCACCACCGGCGTAGTGGATATACTCCCAGAGATCCCCGGACTGGCAGAACGCTGGGGCAAGGATTTGGCCCACTGCCCCTACTGCCACGGCTGGGAAATCCAGGATCAAGCGATCGGCGTCATCGGCAGCGGAACACTAGCCGTGCACCAAGCACTCCTCTTCCGCCAATGGTCACCCAACATCACACTGTTCCTGCACAGCGCACCTGAACCCACCGCCGTCGAACGCCAACAGCTTGCCGCGCGCGGAATTCGCCTCGTTGCGGGCACCGTGGCCCGGATTCACAGCGAGGACGACGCCGTCACATCAGTGGAGTTGGCAGACGGCACCATTCATCCGGTCCAGGCCCTGACGGCGCAATCGCGGGTTGTTGCGCAGGCTCCGTTCCTCACCATGCTGGGCTTGGTCCCTGTGCCCAGCGAATTTAGTGAGCTGGTTGAGTCTGATGAAAACGGCGCCACCGCGGTGCCCGGCGTGTGGGTGGCTGGCAATGTCACAGATATGCGCATCACGGTTCCGGCGGCAGCACTTGCCGGATCGTTTGCCGGGATGACCATCAACATGGACATGATGGCGGAGGAACTCTCAGAGGTAGTCGCTGCCCACGAAGCAGCTGATAGCAACACTGAACTCGAAATCGACCCGGAACTCGAGCCCGAACCGGCCAGCTCAGCAGCATCTAGCTAGGTGCACAGGAACACCCCTGCGCGGTAACCGTATTCGCTCTCCAGCTTCTCGATCCCCAAACCGTCGTGGCCGGTGAGTGCTTCCTGAATGGCTTCTGGTGGCGCCGGGAACTCGGCGTTGAGATGCTTCAGCGCCCAACCGTTGCTGGTGAACGCCCACTCAAACACGAGTAGCGCTCCGATGACCGCGGCCCACGTCAGCATGTGTGCCGCGGTCCACGGAATTTCTTGGTGCAAGGGCGCCATGACCAGGCTGTGGGTGGTGAGCATGGCAAAACCGGCAGCGAAGAAGCCCGCAAAAACGGCCGTCTCCGTTGCCCCGAAGGTTACTCCCGAGCGGAGGAACCAGCGGCTGCGCACCATGAACTGCCAATAGACTGCGGCATTGATCAGGGTCAACAGCGTGTAGAACCACAGCGCAGCCATGGTCCACCACGGAACATCCTCCACCATGACCGGCACCAGCATGGTCCCGGCTAGAGCCGCCACGGCAATAAGAGTCGGCGGGATACCGATCAGGATGCGCGTTCGGCGGGCACCCTTCGGCGTGGACGGCCCTTGGGGATCGGCCTCGTCGACCATCCACTGCGGCAGGAGCTGGACGCTTGGCGAAGTTCCGCCACCCAGATCCTCTCCAGCAGAGTCACCCCCGCCCAAAAAACCCCCGTCCAAGACACCGTGGTCCGCATCCCAGTCATCCGCGTTGCTGCTGTGATCCCCGGACACCGGAACATCTTCGAACTTGGCGAACTTCTGTCCAACGTAGCGGCGTTCCAGCACGATTCGGTCTTCGATAAAAGGCCGTTCAGGATCGGTCCAGACATCGAATTCATTGCCCAGAGCTGGCGCCCACACTGGGTAA
Organism: Specibacter sp. NPDC078692; assembly: GCF_040686835.1. Taxonomy (NCBI): domain Bacteria; kingdom Bacillati; phylum Actinomycetota; class Actinomycetes; order Micrococcales; family Micrococcaceae; genus Specibacter; species Specibacter sp. NPDC078692. The sequence goes on along the minus strand of NZ_JBFBLV010000009.1, from coordinate 61,863 downwards.
TCGAAGAACTGAATCCGCGTGGTTTCCAACCGTCCTCCAGTCTCGTATTCCAGATCCACGTGAAACATGGCCCGGTTATCCACGGTGAACGCCTCGTTCGTCACGGCCACCACGGTCCCCACCGAATGATGGCCGCTGGCCACAATGTCGCGATGAATACGCTGCTCGGTCTTTGTTTGCTGCCACACGGTCCTGGCCAGTCTCCCCACCTTGAGTGCGGGAAGCAACAGCACCAGAGCAAGTGCGGCCAACACCAAGAACCCCAACCAATGCCCGGTCGATACACGGATCACGGCCGCGATGAGGCAGCCGGCAAAGAGACCGGCAAGCACGGCGGCATACACAATCCGCCGCCCGCGCACCGAAACCACCGTGCGTCCTTTGGAGTCGGAGGTGCGCTTGATGGTTCCGTAACCCTGCACGTATTTGAAGTCGTTGCCGATCCCCTTGCCCAGTGCCAACGCACCTACCAGTGCGGCCACAAACAGCAGTCCCGGGACAAAGTGGACAACGTCGTCGAGCAAGTGGGTGATACCTAAGGGAAAGAAGAAGCCCAGCATCGTGATGGCCATGGCCCAGAGAAACGCGAGCAGCAGGCACGAGCAATACGTTCGGCGCGCATAGCCGGCCCACACCACCGGCGATGTTGGCAGGGGCACTGAATGCGCCTCCGGCATGGCCCGCGACAGCGGATACGCCATGACCGCTCCTCCCTTTTAGCTGAGCTTTCATTCTGCCCATGGCGTGCGGCGATGTCGAGGCCCGCCACGCCGTTCCCGCGTGCATCACACGCGCATCACACAGATATGAGCCGGTACGTCCCGTCCTCGCCCTTCTCACAAACACCCAGCCGCTGGCAGCGGTACAGCGACTTCTTGACCGCGGCCTGCACATCGGCCCCGCTGCGCGCCCAGCCGAACACGGTTTTGACGGCGGCCAGCACCTGCTCCTCCGTGGCACCCATGGAATCGCGCAGCACCAGCCGCACGGCTTCGTCGAACTCCTCGGGCGGAATAGCCGAGGCCTTGCGCCCCTGCCCACTATCGCCGCCATGGCGCACCGTGACTACTCCTGGCGGGCCGAGCCGAATGAATCCGTCGTTATCCAGACGCGCCGCGACCCCATCAACGCGTGAACGTCCGACGGCGGCCACCAAGTTTTCCTTGATCCGCGGCCCCACCCTGCCAATCGCCCAGGTATCGCGTAGCCGCCCCTGCAGCGTGTCGAGGTGCAGCGGTGCTTCCTGGGCGATCACCTTGGTGCAGAACTCAATGAGTTCCGGCATCGCTTCCGGCGAGCCGGGCTCCACCAGATGGCTGGCCCGTGAACGTGAATAGCGCGTCTGCGTGTATTCCACGGTCCAATCGGGTGCCGCGTTGAGGTCCACAGCCACATAGTCCAGGCCCGGTTCCTCTAGCTCCGAAGAGGCAACAGAAGCGTGGAGCGCCGCAATCGGGGCGCCGTTCGCAGCTTCCTCGAGGGCACGCTGCAGCCTGGCGATCTGACCAGCAGGATCCCGATACCAGCTCAGGCTCCATACCCGGAACATCCGCCAACCCAAGTTGGCTAGGACGGACCCACGCAGCCGGTCCCGGTCGCGTGCCGTTTTCGCGGAACTGTAGGCCACGCCGTCGCACTCCACACCGAGCATGAAGGTACCGGGCTTGCTCGGGTGTTTGACGCCGATGTCCACGCGGTAGCCAGCAGATCCCACCTGCGTCACGGTCTCGTAGCCCAGTGATTCAATGGCGTTGCGGACCTCATCCTCTAAGAGGAAGTCGCCGTCACTGGATCCGGCCGGGATCCTGTGCGCCAAGGCCGCTTGCCCGCGCGCGGCGAAGTCCAGGTAATTGCGCAGGTGCTGATTACCTTCGGAGCTTCCCGCCCGCATTTGGGAAGCATAGAAGGAGCTGACAATTTCCACCCGGCGGCGGGCTCGGGTGATGGCCACATTGAGTCGGCGCTGTCCGCCCTTGCGCGTCAGGGGACCGAAATTCATGGCGAGGTTTCCGGATTCGTCGGGTCCGTAGCCCACGCTGAAGATGATGATGTCGCGCTCATCGCCTTGCACCGATTCAAGGTTCTTGACGAAGAACCCGCGCAGCCGGTCACGGTCCTCGAGCAGCCCAGAGAGTACCGGCTCGTGGACAGCGCGCCGGTCAATGGCGTCAAAGATGGCGTCGGCCTGAGCGGTGGAGAAGGTCACGACCCCCAAGGACAAGGTGGGGTTGTGGGTGCGGTGCGCCATGATCCGGTCCACAACGCGCTCGGCCTCGATGGGGTTCTTGGCCCCGGTGCCGCGCTGGTAGATGCCGTTCACGAACTCGTGATGCACGCCCAGATCCGGTGAATGCTGCACGGCGCCGGGGAAGGTATTGAGCTGTCCGTTGTAGAAACCGTAGTTGGAATACGTGATCAGATCTTCGTGCAGGCTGCGATAGTGCCAGGTCAGCGGCAGTGAAGTGATGGCGCCGGAGGCCTTGCAGAGATCCAGCACGGAATCGAAGTTATCGGGAGCATCCGGTTCGTCGCTGTCATCCGCCACGGTGGTGAAGAACGCGGTGGGCGGAAGCTGCTTTTGGTCGCCGGCAACAATGAGCTGACTGCCGCGATAAATGCAGTTCACGGCGTCGGCCGGCATCACCTGGGACGCCTCATCGAAGATGACCACGTCAAAGCGCATATTCCCGGGCAGATATTGCGAGACCGAGAGTGGGCTCATCATGAAGCAGGGCTTGAGTGCCTGCGCCACGGTGCCGGCTTCTTCCAGCAGCGTGCGGATCGGTTTGTGCCGGGACTTTTTCTCGGCCTCGCGCACAATGATGCGGGCGTCGCCAAAGATCGATCGCGGGCGCCGGGCGGTGCAGGCCGCAACCACCGAGCTGTAGGCAAACTTGATCAGCTTTTCATCGAGTCGTCGGAACTCCGCCACCATGGCTTGGCGATTATCGGAGCGGTACTGCTCCAATCGAGGATCGGTGGTGATGATGTTTTCAACCCACGGCTCCAGCGCCGCGCGTTCGAAGGCGGCCGGCAGTTGCGCGGCCGCAGCTCCAGCACGTTCTAGTCCGGCAACGGTCGCGCCCATCCCGTGTTGCGTGGCCCATACCCGAATCCGCTGGTACTCAAACCAGAGGTCAATGTCCGTGGTTGCCGTGGCTTGCATCGAGCCAGCCAGCTCAACAGTCCCGGCTAGATCCTTGCCCAACTCGGCCCGGATCCCCGGCATCCGCTCTGCATCAAAATAATCGGCAAGAGTTTCCACAGCGGCATCCCACTGCGAGAGCAAACTGCCCAGACCAAGCCCGGAACTAGTGAACTCCTTCAGATACTTCATGGCCTCAGCATCGAGCGGAGCATTCAGGTTTTGCCGCACCTCCTTGCACCACGCCAGATCCGCGTCCAGTGCGCTAAACGAGGTGTTCAGCCCGGCGAAGTGGCGGCCCAGAAGGGCTGAGTCGGCGGCAGCTTCGGCGTCGTTCTTGGCATCGAGGTCAACCAGGCGCCCAATCAGGGCCAAGCCATCGGCGCAAGCGGCGAGCGTCAGCGGCCCGGCATCCATGGCGGTGAGCCGGGCCAGGGCCACATCGGCGGTGGCAAGATTCGCGGCGAAGACCTCGGTATAGTCCAACACCTCGCTGAGCGGGGCGTCGGCAGCCCACGCTTGGAAGTCGGAGGTGAGCGTCTCCGCCATGAGCGCAGTGAGCTTGGTAGTGCGCGCGGTGATGGCGTTAGCGATGGGCATGAGCAGGCGGTCGGGCTCGGTGTTGGTGGACAGCTGGGCGGCGAGTCCGTGCAGGCTCACATCGTTCCCGGCCAGCTCGGTGGCCCGCCTGGCCAGGTCGATGGCTTGGTGCACGCGCCCAAAATCGGTCTGCATGCCCTGGTAGTAGCTCTTCAGCCGCGGCCCGTACGCGCGCTCGGTGGCGTATAGCTGCTGCTGGGCCTGCTGCCATGCGATGGCCCCGGGCAGCGCGGCGATCACACTCTTGTTGACCACGCCAGTGACGGTGACCGACCGCAGTGTCTTGCGGTCCGCGCGCGATTGTTTCGACCACCGTTTGAAGCCCGTGTGCTCGTGTTCAAAGCGCCGATGCAGTTCGCTCAGATCCAGTTGCAGCGCGGACTCGGCAAAGATTCCCTGCAGCTCTTGCTGCTTCTGGCGCACACTCTGTATTGCGCCGGACAGGACCCTTGCGCTGTCATCCAGGGCCCCATGGACGGCCGGGTTGAGCCAATCGACTTCCGGCCGGTTGCCAGCCAGGCTCAGTTCCGCCAGTGAACAGAGCACGGCAAGGGTGCGCAGACTGATGGCATTCGGGTCGGCTTCAAAGAGCCCGGCCAGCTTGATGGCATCCGGTGCCAGAGCCTGAATTTCAGCGCTCATGGCACGGATGCGGCCCTGCGCCGCGAGGGCACCTTGGACGGTGAGATTGGCCAGCCCGCCCGGCAGTGGAAGCTCAGGTTTGGCCGAGAGCATCTTTTCCAGCGGGCCCCGAAGGCTGTGATCGGCCGGCTGCCACTGGGTGAAAGAGGCGCCAAGTTGGGCCTGCCACTGAGTGCGGTCGGCGATGCACTGACGCCACTCGGCGGCCCTGTTTTCCACCGGGGAGAACGGCCCGGTGAGCCAAGCATCCGGAACAGGCGGGCGGGCTTCCAGCAGCTCCAGAGTACGTCGCCGGATCTCCAAGCTGGCGTGGCTGACGTCCAGCGTGAGGAAGGGCAGCTTGCCGTCAAAGCCGAAGGCCTGCTCCAAGACCTCCTGTGAGAACTGCGATACCTGCAGCGCGGCGAGGGCAGCGGACTTGGCCCGATCGGCGTCGAGCTTGGTGCCCGCCAATCCGCGCCAGAGGAAGTCCTCTTGCTCCAGAGCCGGGCGCCACGCACGGGAGAGATCCTCACCGTGACGCTGCACCTCGCCCAGCATTTCGGCACTGAGCCCGGCAAAGTGAGCCTTCTCCCCCGTGGGAAATTTCTCAACATCGGCCAACTGCAGGATCCGGCCCAGGACGCTGTGCAGGCTCCGGCCCAGCGGCTGCCGGATCTGATTCATGGCCGCGGCATATCCGCTCAACGCCAGTCGCGACGCCTCCAGCCGCGACTGATCGGTCCCGTCAAACTTGCTGCGGGCCATGGGCTTTTGGGTGAGTTCCTTGCTCAGGGTCTCAACCACTTGCTTCCGGGTGGCCTTGTGGCTGTGAAGTTCCAGCAGGAACGGATCGAGTTTGCGCGCTGAGAGCCTGTCCCGCACCACGTCCAGCGCGGCGGCCTTCTCGCTGACAAACAGCACGGTCTTACCCACCGCCATGAGTTCGGCGATGATATTGGCAATGGTCTGGCTCTTACCGGTGCCGGGCGGGCCGTCCATGACAAAGCTGCGGCCTTCGCGGGCGGCAATGATGCATTTGCGCTGGCTGCCATCGGCGTCCAGAATGCTGTGCAGTGTTTCCGGGGCCACCAGCTCATCGAGTTGGGAATCGTCCGCGAGCTCGAACGCAAAGCTGTCGGCGTTGCCGGCCTCCGGGCCCAGCGCCATGACGCGGATGAGGCCGCTGGCCATAATCCGTTCCTCGTTGTCAGCCAAGTCCTTGTACATGGCCTCCTTGTGGAACGTGAACGGCATCAGGATGCTGCGCGTATCCACCGACCAATCAGTTTCACCGGCTATCGCCTCGGCGGTCTGGTCAATCACGTCCTGAACCGTGAAGTCGGAGTCCTCAAACGTGGGCATCTCAAGGGCAAAGTCCCGCGCCATCTTCAGGGCTAGGGAGGAATTCACCACGGCCTCATCGCCGGTGCGCCGCAGGGTGAACCGGGTCCCGGCCCGCTCCAGCCGGACGGGGATCAGCTTCAACGGGCTGCTCACGCGTTTCCCGTCGGCCGGATCCACCCAGTTGAGCATGCCGAGCCCGATGTACAGGATCCAGACACCACGGTCCGCGAATTCCTGCTCGGAGCGCTGATGCAGGCGTTTGCAGGTGCTCAGAATTTGGGATTCGTTCTTGCCCTGCACGGTGGCCACACGTGTTTTCTTGCCCGTGGGCAGCCCGAGCGTCTCGGCCGTAGCACGGTCTTCAAGTTCGGTCTCGTGGGAGATCAGGTGCACGGCGCCGGCTTCGAGCCAGCTTTCCAGTTCCCCCATTTTGGGGAGCAAGAATTCCAGCGAGCCGACCTTGGGATGCTGAAAATACAGCAGCTTCTGACGCCGGTCCAGGGCCATCAGATCCTCGCGCCACGCCTTCATCTGACCCTGCAGCTTGGCCAGCTCGGCCCCCGATGGCACGACGCCCACTGCCGAACCCATAGTTTTCCCCTTCGGTGACGCGCACGAATCAGAGGCCGCACCCGTTAGTATTGACCCTGCTATTTAGGGTGCAGGCGCAGTGCCGAGACCGGCAATTTCCCCCTATTGTCTCACCGGCGCTGCCGCTGCTTCGCATCTTGGACCCCGTACGACGCCGGCCCGTCACTGAACGCCTGCACCCTGCGTTCCAGCCACCAACAGTGGGCGAGGAACGGGGCATTTTCCCGGAACCGACATCGATCCGTGAGGAAAGGCTGCTTAGAACGTTCTAAGCAGCCTTTCCTCACGGATCGATGAATAAGCGGGCCCCAAAAGTGGAGCTACAGCCGCATGTCCCCGGTTTCGATGTAGCGCTGGTGCCAGGACAGTGCCTCGCCCATCAGGTGCGGGGTGTGCTTGCCGTAGGAATCGCGCAGTGCACGGGTGAAATAGTCTTCCAGCATCGGCTTATAGTCCGGGTGCGCCAGCTTCTCAGTGATCAACCGGGCGCGCTGCTTCGGGGACAGTCCGCGAAGATCCGCAAAACCGCGCTCGGTAATGAGCAGCATGGTGTCGTGTTCGGTGTGGTCAACGTGGCTGGCGAAAGGCACAATGCCGGAGATGCGCCCTTCCTTGGCAACCGACGGGGACATGAACACGGAGAGGAAGCCATTGCGGGCAAAGTCGCCGGAACCGCCAATGCCATTCATAACGTGCGATCCCACGACGTTGGTGGAGTTCACGTTGCCGTAAATATCGGCTTCGATCATTCCATTCAAGGCCACACACCCCAGACGGCGGATGAGTTCAGGGTGGTTGGAAATCTCCTGGGTGCGCAACACAATGCGTGAGCGGTAGAAGTCCACGTGCCGGTTGAATTCTGCGATTCCGGCCTCGGACAAGGAGAAGGACGTGGCGGAGGCGAACTCAATGGTGCCGTCCTTGATCAGCCCCAGCATGCCGTCCTGAATCACCTCGGTGTAAGCCTTCAGCCCGCGGTATCCGCCACGAGAAAGCCCTGCCAGTACGGCGTTGGCAATGTTGCCCACGCCCGATTGGAGCGGCAGCAACTTATCGGTCATACGGCCAGACTTGATCTCCCCGTCTAGGAAATCCAGCAGGTGGTCGGCAATCTGGTTCGAGGTGGCGTCAGGCTCAGCGAAGGCAGAAAGTCGGTCCGGTGCATCAGTTTCAACCACGGCGATGATCTTGTTGATATCAACGTCCAGGTACGGTTGGCCAATCCGGTCTTCCGGCTCCGTCAACATGATGGGCTGGCGGAACGGCGGCAGTGCGGTGCCGTAGTAGACATCATGCATGCCTTCAAGTCCGGCGGACTGTTGCGAGTTGACCTCAATAATCACGGCGTCGGCCATGTCCAGCCAGGTCTTGTTGTTGCCAACGGAGGAGGAAGGAATCAGGCTGCCGTCTTCACGGATGCCCACCACTTCAATAATGGCAACGTTGATGTCGCCGTAGAAACCGAACCAAGTGTGCTGGGCAACGTGGCTGAGGTGAATATCCATGTATTCAATCTCGCCGTCGTTGATCCGCTTACGCAGCGCCGGATCGGACATGTACGGCAGGCGCAGTTCCATGCCGCCAGCCTTGGCGAGCACGCCGTCGAGTTCGGGGGCGGTGGAAGCACCGGTGAGGATCCTGATCTTAAAATCAGTGCCCGCGGCAGTTGCCGTCTCCACCTGTGCCGCCAGCGCTTGCGGCACCGCCTTCGGGTAACCGGCGCCGGTAAAGCCGCTCATGGCGACTGTCATTCCGGGCTTGATCAGCGCTGCTGCCGCCTCGGGCGACATACGCTTTTCCAACAATCCGGAGTGGCGGATACGATCGTGCACAGGGCCCTCTTTCACGTATTTCTTCGGAACATCCGTCCAAAGTCATCCAGACCACTCTAGACGGTGATGCAGGATACACGTAGCCCGGTAGATAGTCCATAGTTTTTTCGCGTTTAAAGTACGACGGCGCCTACCGCCCTCGTCTGCGCCCGTCACCGCAAACAGACGTCACCGAAAACAGACGTCACCGCAGGCAGTACAAAAATGGCGTGCCCGATCGAGCCTGCTCCTGTAGCGGTGCCACGAACTGTAGAACCTTGGAACATTGCTGATAGAACTAGAACATGACTGAGAACCCCAGCCTTCCCTCCACCCCCGGCAATCACGTGCGCCATGAGCGCTCCCCGCTTGCCGGCGCCGTGGTCTCACTCGTCGCTTGGGTCGTTGTGGTGTTGCCGATCATTTTGATGTCGGTCCTCATTTTTGCTGCCGTGATGGAACCCTCTCAGGGCATGGCGGCCCCAGCCCGGATCGCGCTGATCTTTGCCGGCGCAGTGCTGCTGTTCTGCATGATCGCTACCCCGCACCTGCTGGGCCAGGCCGTGCGATTCAAGGAAAAGGCCATGTGGCGGGCAGCCCTCATTACCGGCATCCCCACGGTCTGCGTGATTTTGTACTTTGTGTTCCGCTGGTTGAGTAACCTGGGCTGATGGCGTACCTGAGCCGTAACGGGGAAGAGCCGGCCGAGCAACCCACCGTCACCGAGCAAAAACCTACCGGCAGCGTCGGAGGTGCCATCGCCATTGCCCTCGGCGGCTGGCTGCTGTTTTCCCCAGCAGCACTGTTCTACGGCGTCTTCACACTCCTATCTGTCGGAATGGACTCCCCCAGCTCCAGCACCGCGAGCTTTTACGTCCAAGCCCTTTTTGTGGTTGCCTCGGCAGTGGGCGCACCGCTCTTGTTGGCACTGGCCCTGTACCTGCGCAAGAACAGCCTGTGGATTTTCGGTGCGATTGCAGCCATCCCGGCCATTATTGGCTTCATCCACATCACCACCGCATAGGCTCCTGAACTCAACACAGGAACCGTCCAGAGGTGCATGTCAGAATTAGTCCATGCCCCGTCCCCACCGCGAGATCCCTTCACAACGACTAGCCAGATCCGTTGCCACTTCGGCCACAACAGCCAAGCCGCACCGCCCACCGTGGCTGGCCATTGCCATCACTGTTGCCGGCTGGGCACTGTTGGCCTACCCCGCGATCCTGTTGGCGCTGCTCTCCTTCATCCTCATGACAGAGTCTGCGGACTCCACCTCTGCCGCTCCGAGCATCACCTTAGGTGTCTTGGGCTTTCTGGTGGCTCTGGCAATGCTTGCGTTCCCACTGCTGTTGGGCCTCGCCGTGAAGGCACGACGCCGGTCCCTCTGGATCGCCGCATGCCTCACCGGTGTGCTGACCGTCGCCGCATGTATTTATGTTGCGGTTGAGTGGCTGGTTCCCCTGGGTGTTATTTAGCGGCGTCGTGTTTGATGAAGGTGACCTGCTCCGGGTCCAGACGGTTGCGCATGACCTCAATAGATTCGGGGTTCTGGTCCACCATGACAAAGCGGCGTTCCAGCTCCAATGCAGCGGCGCCGGTGGTGCCGCTGCCGCCGAAGAAGTCTAGGACCCAGTCGCCGCGTTCGGTACTGGCCGAGATGATGCGGCGCAGAATACCCAGCGGTTTTTGGGTGGGGTAGCCAGTTTTTTCACGGCCATTGGGTGAGACGATCGTGTGCCACCATGTGTCGGTGGGCAGTTTGCCCAGTGCCACTTTCTCGGGAGTGACCAGGCCGGGCGCCATATACGGTTCGCGGTCCACTTCGGCGCTGTTGAAATAATAAGTCTTGGGATTTTTGACATAGACCAAGATGTTGTCGTGCTTGGCGGGCCAGCGCTTTTTAGACCGGGCGCCGTAGTCGTAGGCCCAGATGATCTCATTGAGGAAGCATTCGCGACCGAAGAGCGCATCCAGGAGAACCTTGGCGTAGTGCACCTCGCGGTAGTCCAGGTGCAGGTAAAGCGTGCCGTCGTCTTTGAGTAGACGCCAGGCCTCTTCCAACCGGGGTTCCAGGAACTCCCAGTAGTCGCCGAAGGAATCGTTGTAGCTCAGCGTGAGGCCCTTGATGGTCTCGTAGCTGCGGCCTTGGAAGCCCACACGGGATCCGGTTTCACTGCGCACATTGGTCATGTTCTGGCGGGCCTGAACCTTGCCGGTATTGAACGGCGGATCTATGTATATGAGCCGGAAGCTCTCATCCGGCAAGGTTCGCAGAAAGGTGAGATTGTCCCCTTCAGCAACGAGGTTTCCACCGTCTTCGTGCCAGGCCCCGGCAGGCTTTATCGCCGAGGCAGGGCTCAGGGTGGAATCGCTCGCGTCGCTTGTCATGCATCAAGGCTAGCCGTGCGGCAGGAATGCAACGAAACGTTGCCTCCCTCGGTGACCCGTTGTTGAATGCACGGCCGCCACGACACGCCACAGACCACAGCGCAGCTACGGGATTAGGTCTAGGGTCGAAGGATGGCTCTTCAGCACGAATCAGACATGCACTTGATGACAACGAACAAGGACCGCGCAGGCTTTCTACAGGTGCGCGGCGCCCGCGAGAACAACCTCAAGAATGTAGATGTGGATGTTCCTCGAGATGCCATCGTCGCATTTACCGGTATTTCCGGGAGCGGCAAATCCTCCTTGGCCTTCGGCACCATCTTCGCTGAAGCCCAACGTCGCTTCTTTGAGTCGGTGGCACCGTATGCCCGGCGGCTCATCCAACAAGGTAATACCCCTCATGTGGAATCAATCTCAGGGCTTCCCCCGGCAGTCGCCATGGCGCAGCGACGCGGCAGTCCCAGCACGCGCTCTTCCGTGGGAACTGTGACAACACTGTCGAACTCGCTGCGCATGCTGTTCTCCAGAGCGGGCGACTATCCCGAAGGTGCCGGCATCCTGTACTCGGATTCGTTCTCGCCCAACACTGTGGCCGGAGCCTGCCCCGTGTGCCACGGCTTGGGCACAGCCCATACGGTCACCGAGGAGTTGCTGGTACCCGATCCCAATCTCTCCATCAGGGACGGTGCCATTGCAGCATGGCCACGCGCATGGCAAGGGAAAAACCTGCGGGACATCCTCACGCACTTAGGCTACGACGTCGACCGTCCCTGGAAGAAGCTGCCCAAGAGCGAACGTGACTGGATCTTGTTCACTGAAGAACAGCCTGTTGTGGAAGTGACGCCGCAACGGGATCGGGTGGCGAAACCCTACAAAGGCAAATTTTGGAGCGCCCGCAGTCACGTGCTGCACACACTGGCTAATTCCAAGAGTGCGTCCATGCGTGAGCAGGCATTAGCGTTTATGCATTCGGGTCCTTGCCCAGTCTGCGGCGGGAGCGGGCTGAAGCCTGACGCGCTGGCGGTCACTGTGGCGGGCCACACTATCTCCGCCATGAACGCCTTGCCACTAACGGAACTCTCCGCGACGCTAGAAAACCTCAGCGCGGGCCCAGTGGGAGACGACGGCAGCCGTGAAGCGGTCGCAGCGGCGATCGCACAGGATCTAAATCACCGCATTGCCGTGCTGCTGAACTTGGGGTTGGGATATCTGAGCCTAGGGCGCAGCACGCCAACACTTTCCCCCGGGGAAATGCAACGACTGCGGATCGCAACACAATTGCGCTCTGGCCTGTTCGGTGTCATTTATGTGCTGGATGAACCCTCCGCGGGCCTACATCCGGCTGATGCCGAACCGCTTCTGGAGGTGCTGGGACAGCTCAAAACAACAGGGAACACGGTGTTCATTGTGGAGCACAATATGGACATGGTGCGTCGAGCGGACTGGCTGGTGGATGTAGGTCCGCTGGCCGGGGAACAGGGTGGGTGTGTTGTGTACAGCGGCCCCGTGGAGGGGCTTGCCGATGTTGCAGAGTCGCTGACGCGACCATTTCTGCTGGGCGAACTATCCCCCGCGGCGCCACTGTCAGCGCAGTCTGCTGCGACCACTGATGGCAGACGGGCCCCTGGCGGATGGTTGGAGTTGCGGGGCATCACCAAGCACAATTTGCAGGAGCTTGAGGCCCGGGTGCCGCAGCACGTGCTGGTGGCTCTCACGGGGGTTTCAGGCTCCGGGAAATCCACGCTGTTGCAGGTTCTAAACAGCGCTGCTGGCGGGCCATCCGATGCCGACGATCAAGGACTTGCCGCGACTGTGGCATGTGCAGGCTTTGATGGGGTTGATCGCGTGGTTCAGGTGGACCAGCGGCCTATTGGCCGGACTCCACGGTCAAATCTCGCCACGTACACCGGGATGTTCGACGCCGTCCGTCGTGAATTTGCCGCGGTGCCAGAAGCCCGGGCCAAGGGGTTCACGGCGGCTAGATTCTCCTTCAATGTTGCGGGCGGTCGCTGTGAAACTTGCCTGGGCGAGGGCTCGGTCGCCGTGGAGCTTTTGTTTCTGCCCGGCAGCTACGGACCGTGTCCGGTGTGCCACGGTTCCCGGTTCAATGAAGAGACGCTCACAGTGAAGTACCGCGGGAAAACCATTGCTGATGTTCTCCGGCTGACGGTGGATGCGGCAGCTGAGGTGTTGGCTGACATCCCGGCGGCGGTACGAAGTTTGGCGGCCCTGCGCGAGGTGGGCCTGGGCTATCTGCGTCTTGGCCAGCCTGCCACCGAACTTTCCGGTGGTGAGGCACAGCGGATCAAGCTGGCGACCGAGCTGCAGCGGCCCCGGCGCGGCCATTGCCTCTATCTGCTGGATGAACCGACCACCGGCCTGCATCCGGCCGATGTGCAGTTACTGCTGCATCAGCTCAACCGTTTGGTCGAGGCTGGAAACACGGTGGTGGTGGTTGAACACGATATGGATGTGGTGGCTTCGGCCGATTGGGTCATTGACCTTGGACCGTCCGGTGGAGCCGACGGTGGCCGCATCATGGCTGCTGGTACACCTGAGGAAATAGCGGGTGTCCCGCAGAGCCGCACCGCTGCCTATTTAGCCGCTGCCCTGCGACGTCGCAACAGCCTATCCGCAACGTAGCTGCCGCTCGGTGACTCGTTCCTGCCTACCGTGGGGCGGCAGGCAGGAACAATCAACAGTTGCTAGAGCGCACCTTTGAAGATGGCGGCTTTGTCAGTGAACATGTTGGGCCCACTGATCTCCACCCGGACAGCACCGGCATCGGCAGCGGCAATGCCTGCGCCGAACTTCACGGTCTGGGTCTCACCGGGCAGGATGGTGCTCAACATATTCAGGCCAAGGTCACTATCCATGTCGGTCACAGATTCGGTCTGGGCGTTCGTCTCACCGACGGTGACCTTCGGAAGCGACATGAGGGCAGCTTCGAGGTCCTCGTCGCTGCCATTCATGACGGTCAGTTCAAAAACGGCAGCCTGGCCTTCAATAGCGCCGTGCGCGTATTCGCCCACCGACTGGAAACCGAGCGAGGTCACGGTGACCTTCACTCCGCTTTCGTAGGTGACGGTCTCGCCCAAGGCAGCGGAGCGGTCTGCCGGCTTTTCGGCCGTCTCTGCAGCAGGCTTCTCGGCCTGGTTGACTGCCGAGTCGGCGCCAGCCAAGCTGTCGACGGTGGGTGCTGCACTGGAACAACCGGCCAACAAAAGTGCCGCCAGCGGCAAGGCAACTAACAACTTCTTCATGATTTCCCCTACGAGTGATGATGAAAGACCAACAGGACCGTTGAGAACGGTTCCGCAACCAAATCCGTGGTGGATTGGGCCTATTCACAACGTACGTTGAGGGTCTGACAAAGTTGCTCGTAGGGTGTCAGCTGCCGCTTATTGTCAGCCGCGCAGCACGTCCTTCGTGGCGTGGTTGTAGTGGAAGGTCACCGGTCCACCGGCGTGTGCGAACTCGTGGTTGGCGCCATCCAGTAGCCCAAATGCACCGTAGTTCTCATCCCAGTTACCGTTCACTACAGCCTTGTAGCTGTACTGCCCGGCGGGGAGATCGGCCGAGAGCTGCCAAACACCGTCAATGGAATCGAGCTGCATCTGCACGTTGGAGTGGCTGGGATCCCAGTTCGCCGCACCGAGCGCTTCGCCGAAGGTCCCGGCCAAGGCAACCGATGCGGGCTGGTTTTCCAGCACTGCACTGGGCTTCGACGTGTCAGCAACAGGCGCAGCTTTTGTGGGTGATGCCTTGGCGGCTGGCTTCTTGGTAGCTGCCTTCTTTGCAGGAGCCTTGGCCGCTGGCTTATCAGCCGGCTTTTCGGGCAGCGGAGTCCCCGCCGGAATCAACGTGCCGTTCTTCAGAGCATCAGCCAATGATTCAACGGTGTCGAAGGCTACCGTTGCGCGCAGTCCGTTATCCGTAATCTCCCAGCCACTGCGACCTTTAGTCATCCAGCCTGCCTTGACTAGGTCTGCGGTGGCCTTGGTTAGGTTCTTGTGACCGCGGGGAATGCCGCCTGAGAGGAGCTCTGACTCTTCCTTGGTAAAAGGAATGCGGGCCACGGCTTCAGCTAGGACCACTCCCCCGTTGGGCTTCTCATCTAGCCAAGATCCGGCTGCCATGATGTCTAGAACTTCTTTAAGTCGACGGTTGGTGTTGTTGCGAATGGCCACAGTGGTCCTCCTGTAGAAGCGGGTACAGAACTACTGTGGCACGCGCCAAAGTTACGGGACAGTAGATGACGCGGGGTGGCAACTACGCAGGGTATGCGTCAAAATCACGCGGCACCAGTGAACAGGACTCTTCCAATGAACCAGGCAATGTAAACAATCCAGGCGTCGACTTACCGAACCCAAAAACACGATACAGATGGAACTTCTCTGGAACTTCTGTGGATAACGACACCTCGTTGCGCGTAGCAACGAACGGCCAGGACTCCGCCCTACGAGTCGTCTTCACCTCGATTAGGCGCTCTGCACCAGTTGAATCAAAAGACAGAATATCGAAACCCAAACCATCACCTTG
The DNA here is from genome assembly GCF_040686835.1 of Specibacter sp. NPDC078692. Classification (NCBI taxonomy): domain Bacteria; kingdom Bacillati; phylum Actinomycetota; class Actinomycetes; order Micrococcales; family Micrococcaceae; genus Specibacter; species Specibacter sp. NPDC078692. The sequence continues at coordinate 46,818 of NZ_JBFBLV010000009.1, read as the reverse complement.
GGTAACTGAAATATGCTCAACCTCATTGGCCAGATTGGCCATTCCGGCCCGGCGCAGTCTTGCCTTCTCAAAATTTATTACTGCAAGTTCACCTGCCAATCCGAGCTCTCGCTTGCTGGCCTCTAACTGGACAAAGTCATGCTTTACGGCCTGCCGATGATAGATGCGGTCCGTCATTTCAATGACTGGTGCCACTGATTGGCGAAGCAAGAAATCTACTCCAGGCATATTTACCGGTTCATCGACCGCTTTAAGCATAAGCGCCTCAACTTCAGAATCGACTCTAAGGCGGCGTTCAACTTCCAATCGAAGCGACTTCTGCACATTGCTACGCGGTTTATAGCCATTAATGTAGAAGGATCTCAGCTGGTGGAGAACAGCGCTGATATTGGCATGTTTGAACTCAATGGCGCCCATGCTACGCCCAATTGCTTCTTGAAGATTGCGATTGAACTGGGATTTGTTCAGCACTTCTCCGGCCAGCTCAGCACGCAGCATCTCGAAATACGTGTCGACGGTCCGAGCGTTCTCCAAGTCGGTCCACGCGCTACCTACCGTGCTTGCTTCCATACGGCTAGGCTACCAGGGCCTGAAAATATCGCCCCTTTTATGCGATTACAGGATCCGTATAATTATTCAGGATCAAATTACCATTGATCGCAGCCTAAAATTGATAGAAGCAATTTTTAATATCGCCCATGATACATATCTGGTTGAACAATATCACGCAATCTGCCATCAAAGGAGAGAATTCAAAATCACTCAGGTCTACTTTTATTAAGAATCATTTGGCATCAATGATCTCATTGACGCAGATATCCATAAATTGATTCGGCAATCTTTTTCCCGAGAGCGATAGGCACAGCATTTCCAATTTGCTTGGCGATATCTGTTTTTGAACCACACCATTGAAAATCATCTGGAAAACCTTGAAGTTTCGCCGCCTCGTAGTGCGTAATTGGCCTATCTTCAGTTGGATGAAGATATCTGCCTTTCTCGGGCTTAAAGAATTCTGTTCGAATGGTAACCGACGGCATTCCAGATCTCACTCGCCCCATAACGTCACCCGCACCTGAATCATGATTATCCCACGATTTTGTCGACAAATATTCCACGGTGGCAAAACGAGTCGTTGAACCATTACTAACTTCGACACGAAATATTTCCGCCTTAACTCTCCGAGCGGATTGTAATTCGACACTCTTGTCAATCTCACACTCGGAAATAAAATATTCGTCGGAACCCACAATTCCGCCAACCACTATTCGATGATTTCCACTGGGGATCAATTGTCCTTCGAAATTCCGAAATTTTCCTATTTTCTCTAGGAGAATTTGTTCGCCATCGTCAAATTGACAGCTGTAGCGACCACGAAGATCTTTCCGGTTTCCATTGGCCGGGATGGCCCGGTATCGCGCTAGGGAAATTGGTTCCGGTCGTCGAGCAATATGTAATTCGGCCGTCAGAAATGGTCCTGCAATCTTGTCTGAGACACCTGGAATAGTCGTTGTCCGCCCAATCGGAAATTCCGTTTTTTCTAATTCCATTGTGGCACTTTTATCGAAGATGCTGTCAGCTGCCTGCCATGGGAGTATTTCAGATAGAACCGAGCGATTAGACTGCCCAGCACTCTGTTTAAGCATCCGGCGTGAGTGAGTCGGGGCTGGATACCGCATCTGCTCAATGGGGAGACTAACGTCTGTGCGAATGCCAATTACGATTACTCGCCTTCTGGCTTGTTTCGCCCCATAATCAGCTGCATTGAGCACGTATTGTCGTGCATTCTCATATTCTGTATCAGATTGTTTACTTCCGGGCGCCTCGACGAGTCGATAATTCGTGAGATCTCCACTGCCGATCCGCGATTGGAGATCATTGAACTCGACGGAACGTACGAAGCGGTCGACATTCTCAATTACGAAAACTTTTGGCTGCACCGCCCGGACTACTCGAATAAACTCAAGCCAGAGCTTGTTTCGTTCCACTCGGACCTTGTTGCGATTTAGACTTGAGAAACCCTGACAAGGAGGGCCACCTACGACGACGTCTATTTCGCCAGGCTTCCATTTGGGCTCCCATCCAACGATATCTCTGCGGTAGATCTCGGGAGGCTCGAAGTGTTGTTCTCGGCTCGATATCGCGCCAAAATTCATGGCGTACGACGCAGCCGCAGCAGGCTCCCACTCAACTGCACCTACACTCTGAAAAACAGGGCCGCTTATCCCATCAACACGGAATTGTCGAAATCCCTCAGAGAGACCGCCACATCCCGAGAACAAGTCGAGGACCTGAATCGGAGCCCGGTCAGTATTCTTTGGTCTCATAGGTCAATTCTATCTCCACAGCAAGGCAGGCCAGTCGCACAACCCCCTTCAAACTGGGGGGATAACGATCACGTCTCCCAGCTCGTTGCAGTAGCTCGAACCTCCTCCAGCACACCTTCGAGCAGGCCCCGAACACCACTCCCGCCTAAGACGAGTTGCCTATCCAGGAGCCGGTTGGCCGTTTCACACGATGTCTCACTCACAAGAGAACAACCATGACAGGCTGAAAGGTTGAGGCTGGTCGCACCCTGGCGATCACTTTCGATACAGACTGGATCGTTAGAGCACACGTCAGCGTCATCGATTGCAGCGATCACTAGTGGCATGAGTTTGTCAGGATCCCCGAGTCTGACGAGACCACCGAGAGTTCCCTGGGCATCGCCAGCCGCTGTATAGATCAAGATGCCCGCAGTTTTATCAGGCCGATCGGTGTGGGCATAGATTCGTTCTTGAAGCGATGCAGAGGAGTAGCCACTGGCAAACGACAGACGCCTAATCAAGAGGTGTGCGATCGTGTGGAGGGCAATAAATCGGGGTTCAGGAACGTCAAGTCGTTTTGCCCACTCCATACCGTTTCGTCGATCCATCAGAATGGCAGCCCGGGCCCGGACTTCGGGACGAGACTCCCACTCCGTCAGGAAATCTTCGTCAAATTGGATGAAAATTCCTTCCCCGTACACCTCGATCGCCGGAAACGTCGGTCGCCTCTTGCCATCAACCGAAAGATCAGCGCTGATGAGATTCGCTTCGGCAGTGTGTCGCCTGAATCCCTTCAGCGCGCGAACCTCGCGTACTCTCCTGACCTGTCCTACATTCCGAATGCGGGATGAGATTGTGCCTGATAGCTTCTCCAGCTGGTCCGCCGACCAGCTGTCGACAACAAAATCGCCCACGCTTTGGTCTCGTCCCGGCGTTTTCAATTTCTTGATGAATGCTGCCCACTCACCATCTTTGAGATCAAGTAAGATGTCATCATCGAGTTCATCATTATTATGTGCAACTTGGAACACTTCGTCTCGGGTCACCCCAAGCTCGTCAGCAATCCATCCGGCAACAACTTCAGCCTGCGGTCCACCATTATCGGCAACAAGCTTTTCAAAAAACATATGGCCGCGAATGGCGTCAGCCGACTGGATGGAATGCGGACGTTCTTCCGGAATATCTAGTGCAGATATCCTTTCAGCAATATAGTTGCCTGTTGCACCTCGCTGCACGGCGACGAGGCTATGTTCGCATGCACCGTCGGGTTCCGGTTGCTCCCAGGGTTGAACTCCCCTGCATCGAATGCCATCGCGACTGAGTGCCTCCGTTGTCACCAGCTCAGATAAAGGTCGCGACCGACGGCATCCGCCACATTCAACCCGCAACGACGATAGTCCTTCTCCGTGCATAGCTGAGCGAACGAACCGAAGTTCCTTGTACGAACGGCAAAAGCGCACAGCGTCCGTGGCCCCGGAATCCCAACCCCGGTGGGCCCACATGAACCAGGGGATGTCTTGAAGATGGCTGCCCTTCTCGCATACTGCTACAAATCGCATTGGAACGAGTAACCCTCCACAGGAGCATTTATTCGTCCATTTGCCCTTGTTCTTACCAGTCTGCGTAGAAAGACGCGAACACCGCTCACAGAACCGCCAGGTCGGGAACCGCCAATAAAGTAGGCCAGCCGTTTCTTTGCCCGCGCGTCCGGAGTGCGAAGGCGCCTCCCGCAAGGTGCTGGGCCCAAGCCGTTCGACTAGTCGCTGGCAATGAACTTCAGGAGAGAACCGTTTATCCCACCACGAGGTGTCGGGAGCGATGAGTGATTCCCCTCGGATGTCTACGATTGCCCCAACTCCGTAGGGGGCTATCGTTTCGGACAGTCTAAGGTCATGTTTGATTCGTTCCACGGGGCCCCTCCTCAAATGGTTCACGCACTTCAACGGCGACGTTTGGCTCAACAGACCGCATCGAGTCACCTACGAGCCAACCTTCACCTTGTTCACCGAAACGCTTGAGCAATGCGTTATCGTTCTTCTTGCGTCGGTCGTATAGCAATACGCCATCTGATCCTCTAACGATTTGAGCTCGTCGGTCCCAGTCGTTTAGGAGTCTCTGAATGCTTGCACGCGTATCAAGTGCTTCCAGTGGATCAGCACGGTGAACAATTTGTATAAATCGCTCGATCAAGTCACGTATCAGTTGGCTCTGACTGAGATTGGTCAAATCAAGCCTTCCGGCATCCTCATTTCCAGCCAGACCCGGCACTAAATGACGCACTAGTGTTACCAGTGCTCCCGCTAGCGAGCGTTCACGTGAAGCCAATGACCAAGGAGTCACACTTGTGGGTTCTACGCTGCGGTATAACGCCTCATGATAACCACGAAATGTTTCAAAATGTGATCTATCCCGCGCCCGGTTTGATCTGAAAAGAGTCGTGACAACCCCTCTAACCTCTCCGCGTCCAACCCGGCTGGTTGCCTGGATATACTCGGAGGTAGTTTTAGGCTGCCCGACCATGAGCATCAAAGCCAGTCGCGGAATATCGATGCCCACAGACAACATATTGGACGACAATACGACATCGATAGCCTCATTAGTTTCGTCTACGCTGCGTCCGAGTTCTCGTAAATCATTCGGTAGTTCTTCTGGACCGCGACGGCTAGTCAATTCGATCACTCTGCCGGCTCGGACGGTACGTACTTTATGCCCTAGACGCTCTGCCCGAGGCTCCAGCCGGCCATTAACGTCATCCACAACGAGAGTGCCGGAACGGCCCAACTCGCGAAGACTATTATGGTACATCACTGCGGTCCAATATGAATCTAGGCCGGTTTCATTATCCGAAAACTGCTCAAGCATGAATGGAATCTCGATGAGTGGCGTGGCCGCGGATACCGTTGCAGACATTTGCGAAAGCGCTTGGGGCATCAAACCAAGATATAAACGTCCTTCGCCGCTGGCCACCGGCCGGGAGAAAAATGTGCGGTCATCATCAAGCCCGGAAGGCGGATACAACGCCACCTCCCGACCATAAAGTCCCTGAACTTGCTCATGCGACGACCTAATTGTCGCAGTCGACGCAACAATTTTCGGAATTCCGCCACCTGACGCCAAAAGCATTTGCAGTATTGCATCAAATACTGCGACAGTTGTACCCAATGGTCCGGATAATAAATGTAGTTCATCCTGGATTATCAAAGACGGCTGATGATACGCCGTGTTAAGTCCTAACAGACGCCCAGCCTCAGGTAGGAATTGTAGACGAGCAAATTTATCTACTGTCGCAAGTAAGATCGTCGGCGGGTTCTCGTATAAGACTTCGTCAACCACAGCTACCGGGAGCTCGTCGCTAAATTCGCAGGTGTCATTAGTGCAATGAACTACTACGTCCTTACCAACTAGCTTCATGCCGTATTCATTCATTTTCGAAGAGCGAGCCGTGGGTAGTAGCGCAGTTGCGCACCACGGGCAGCTCTCAATCTGAAACTGATTAGCTTCTTCAGGGCGGGCTGCCTTATGCAAGCGCTCCAACGCTGCTTTTGCTTCCAGTCGAGTTCCAGGAGTCACCTCGTTCCCTACCCAAAGACCGATCGTGAATGCGGCCATCCCTCGTGCCCGTACGTCGCTAATCCGGTCCCGCCGCCGAAGCATCTCCATGGCGCAGACAAGCGATGCTGCTCGTTGAAATTGCTGCGAGGTGAGCAGCCGCAATGTATATCGAGTCAGGACGGCGGTGCCCCCGCCTGCGGGTCCATCCACGATTCGACGGCGAAAAATCTCAATCGCGGCCAGTGCCAAATATGCCTCAGTCTTGCCGCCACCAGTTGGAAACCAAATCAAATCAACGAGTTCACGTTCAGCATGTCGCTCGTCAACGGTGGAACTAAGTGCCACCAGCAAGAATCCAAGTTGAAACGGCCTCCACCGGGGCTCACTTGCTTTGCCACCAACGTTTATCGCGGACCGTTGCATCTGAATACGCATGGCGGCCATACCTAGGGCGAAAGCAGTGCGGATTTCCTTCTGATCAGCCTGACGCATCAGGTCAATCGTCTTCCGCATTCTGTCAAGGGCTGCTGCTGAACGATCTACGATTCGCCTAGCAATTACGGCATCTGAGCCGAACGAGCTCACTCGATTTGATTCAGAAATTACCCAAGTCCCAAAGGCTTCAACGAAGGCATCAAGTGAAGCCAAAACTTGTTCAGGATCTGAGTCCAATTGAGAAAGGTGTGTTAGATTCAGCGCTTTTGCTTCAGGCGTCGATTCGCTAAAGCCCACGGTTTCAACAGCTGGCACAACAAAAGAAGGGACAGGATCGAGTCGAACCTGGGTGCAGTTTTCACCCTCGTCGAGCTCCCAATCTGCGGCCATTCCGTGTCCCACAGCAAAGACACGCCGATTTCTATATCTCAGACGCAGTTCGGCAGATTCGTCGTCGAAATCGAATGCCTCTGTCAGGTTGTAGTTCAGAATTGTGCCGTTATCGGTAGGCGATACAGCAAGCGCGACTTGATACAGCATGTTGAGCGCATCCATACGTACGTCATTGGTTGCCGTTGCCAAGACTCTCACATGGACCGTTACAAGCGACGCTTCTCCAAATTTCCTCCACCTCGACCCGATCTCGATAGGGACGCCACCAGCCATGGTTTGATGGTGCTGCTGCTCCCGCGACAGTTCAACGTTGCGAAAATAAAACGGCTCTCGCTTCCATCGGGGAGGTCCATCGCCTCCCATCAAAACATATGTTGCACCTGTGAGGTCACACTGAACCGCGATGCTATTCGTAACAAAGGAAATCGCCGCCGACGACGGGCGCCAGTCCTCCGCAATGGGGACGCCAGTACCGGTTTCTTCTAGTTCATCGTTCGAGGCAGTTGCTCCATCTACGTCGACTTCGTCGTTGTCTGGGACGGCTGCACCTTCATCTGCTGTGGGAGCTGCGGTGTCAACTGGAAACAGCATTCCGACGGCATACTGACGGTTTGGTGAGTTGTCCAAGACTTCGTTCTCACCGCCATCCGGGCCCACGTAAGCCGACCTAAGGTGTTCGAGAACTCGATTTTGCACCCGGGTGAGCATCATTTCGTAACCATCCTCAGACGTACCAATTTTTGCAGACTTCGCCTGTCATCCTTGGACAGCACGATTTGAAGGGAAACGCGGGCTCGAGTGACGGCAACATAAAATGCCGCAGTGCCAACGTTGTCTAGGGATTCCGGCAACCCGCAGACAACAACGTGCTCGGCTTCAAGGCCCTTCGCGAATCTTGGACTTATAACAGTGAACCCGCCTGTATCGCTCACGGGAGGGCCATCGTAAGTAGGATCAATTATCCAAATATCTCTGCGGGGAACTCCGTCATCAACAAGCTGCCCAGCAACGACCACTGCGTCTGCAACACTCACTCGCCCAGATACAGTGTGCCAGTGTACTTTCTCGCCATGCACAATCCCAGGATCACCAATGTCCGCGCCAAGATACTCTTGGACAACGTGGACTATCGCGCGAGTGTTCCTTACGTTTAGGTCTAGATCGACCGTCACGGCCTCCTCGGCTACGATCGCAGCCACGTCTTCGTCGTAGTTTCCATCAACGTGAGCTTGATTGTTGGGGTCTAGGAACATACGCCAACGCCCTCCATCTCGACCGCCACGAATTACTGAGTCAATCTGGTCCATTGCCTCTACGGTCATCAGATCCTGGGCCTCATCGACCAGTACGACGTCATACCGTTCAGCTGCTCCTAGGTCGTTAAACGGGATTACGTCCACTGGCAGGGCGTCCAGATGTGGTGCAAAGTACTGCGCTAGCGCGGGAGATCGAAATGTCACTAGGACGGAGTGTCCTTGCTCGGCTTCCATCTTCGCAGCCTCAACTAGAACTAGTGATTTCCCTGTGCCGGCACCGCCATGAATTAGTACACGCTGATTTCGCGAAAGTGCCGCCAAGACTCGAGCCTGGCCTGCTGTTGCCCGATTTTGTTCGTCAATAACTGCACCTCGCTGCGCGTCGACGACAGGCATCCGCGCAAACTCACCGAACAGGCGAGTCCGCAAATCGCTTAGACGAGCTATTTTTTGTCCGTTTGGGGCCGTGCGAGACCCGATTGCGACGGTTTCGAGAGCATCTGTAATGCCAGACACTGTAATGCTGTCCCGCGCCAACCAATGTGAAGGAAGCCAACCGACTGCGTCAGGCGGCAAATCAATATCAGGAGTTACCACTACGGCTTCGTGAGCGTACCAACCAATCCCTTGCTCTTTGAAAATGTCTCTCAAGGCGAAGGCAGCAGAACGAGCCTGCTCCATGGGTGACGAAGACAGCTTATGCCAGTCCTTTCGCCGATCAATTGTGTACCAGACACCGTCGTGTCGACGCACTCCTCCACCTTTGACCTCAACAACGATCACCATTCCCCTCCACAGAATGACGAAATCAGCCTCAGCCTGCTGTTTATAAGAATGCGATCTAAGGTTGACAGAGAAGAAGGCAACGGCGTCAGGATCCGCGTCGACATCGCTCAATATTCGTGCGAAAGCTCGCTCGGCTGGACTGACTGATTTGCTCTCGATGTCAGCCAGCGTGGGGACAAGTATCATCAGCGTTGTTCCGTCCAGAGGTCAGCATATTCGTGGTATCCCAGGAAATCGTTCATGGCACCCCAATTGTCGGAAACATCAACGATGAGACATTCTTCCTTACCACCGTTCTCTTTTCCGCGCAGTCCGCGACCCGCCATCTGGATGTAGGCGCCGGGGCTAAAAGTGGGGCGGGCAATGTACAGGGCCCTCACACCAGGCGCGTCAAAACCCTGAACCAGCAAATCACAATTGGCGAGAACTTTGATCTCACCTTCCTTGAATTTCCTAATTACGTTTCTGCGTTCTTGGCGACCGGTCTGGCCGCTCACGGATGCCGCCTCCACTCCTCGGTAACGCAACGAAGCAGCGAGGACCTGTGCTGACAGCACACTCGGCGTGAAAACGAGGATTGGCCACTCCGGGTCCTGTTTCATGATGTGTTCAACAAGAACTCGCATTCGCTCTTCATTGCGACCGATTTGCTCGTAGACACTCCGATCAATGAGCCGCCGAGATTGAATCGTGTCGCGTTCCACATTGCTAAGTTCAACTTCAATGCCTGAAGGCAGTACCTCATGACGAACACTCGCCAGGACTCCAAGTTTTACGAGCTCCTGGTAGGCATCTGAGTCGAAAGCAGTAAGTCGCTTCGATCCAAACCTCGCCACAAGGTCTTTGGTCGCCTGGTCATCACCTGCTCGCCCCTTAAATGGTGTCGCCGACAGGCCAACAAGAGGACGTTCCCAACTGCGCCCGTCGACCCCAAGCCATCGTAGGATCGCGGTGTATCTGGTGGAACCACCAGCACGATGCGCTTCATCGATAAAGACTGCAGCTGGCTGACTCAGCCACTCATAGTCAGGTCGATCCATAATCGCTTCAATTTTCGCGTCCGTTGCAACTATAATCGAGAGGCCCGTTTCCGGTTCACGGACTGTATTTGTATCCCAGAGGCGGCCGATTGTTAGTGGCCGTTCATCGCCTAGATAACGCCAAACTGATTCAAAGGTCTGGACTGCCTGTTCACAAAGCTCAGCGGACTGCGCAATCCAAAGGACAGTCCCAGACAAGACTTCATCAAGAAACAGCCTGAGTACAGTCTCTGTCGCAACTCGCGTTTTGCCAGCACCAGTTGGTAGCTCAACCATTCCCTTCTGAGCAGGTCCGTACTCAGATTTCTGCGTGAGTACTGTCCGAAGATCTTCACTTATCTTCTTCTGATATGTATGCAACCTGTTGAGGTGAATAGCGCCTGGGACAACGAATTCCTGAGGTCGTTTTTGACTTCTCTGCCCCGCAAATTCTGGCCCAAAGCCCATCTTTCGTACCCAGGACATTGCTGCTGGGGTTCCTGCCCAAGCTGAAGGAACGTCGCCAAAACCTTCCTCTCGGAAACGGTCAGCCAACATAATCAACGAGTCAGACCCGTAAACAGTCACGAATAGATCCGCTACGGAGGTTTCATCATCAACAAGGCTTTGGGCTTCCAACGCCGTCCACAGCCCACTTGGCAGTGCGTCTCTTAAGTCATCCGGACCAATGTACAAATCTAGGCGCTCGGCGTCCGATTCGATGGTTTTCGCCTCTTGACGCAAAAGTTCGAGCCGGTGATCGAGCCCGGCCTGAAGGACTGCACTTAGCTGAGAATTGTCCAGGCGAAGTGTAAACGCCTCATTTATGAAATTTAAGATCCGTGCTGCGTCGGCGTCGCTCCGAACCACCAGCTCGGAACCGTCAAGGTGCCAGTCCAAGGGCTGATCCTCAACACCGCCTTCGGTTGTGACGCGCTTCGCAATCTGAATGGCTCGGGATACCCCGCAATTCCGCAGCCGGACACCAAATACTTGGCGCAGCCCGGTGTAAACATCTAGAATCCGTTGGGATTCCTGCACTCCCTCAATAACCATAGAAAATGAGAAGCTGTCTTCAAACCGTCGGCAACCAACGACTTCCACCATGGCATTAACATCTTCAAGCTTCACCCGCAGATAGGGCCGCTGTCGCGAGCGAAGAAATTCCTCCTGCTCATCTGTTGTGGCGAGATATACAGCTGACGGTTCGTGTGCTTCGACCATCTGTTTTATGCGGGCTGGAATTGTTGCTGGTCGAGTCCCGTCAAATCCAAACTCGCAGGCTGTCAATATAAATTGTGCCAACGTCTCGTCGTCAACTCTTGGAAAAGTATCCCCCTCGAGCATCTCACGCAGAACACGACCGGGCACATCTCCCAAATCGGCCGGCAAGTCAAGTGAGCTCAAAGCTTGCTGAGGACCCCTGTACAAAGGCAGGAGGCCAGCAAATCGTACTAGTGATGGCGCCACAACATCAGATACACGACGGTACCCCCGAGTTGTTTCAAGCAGCCCCACTTGGTCGACGGCCCACCGGAGCGGTGACGTCGCAGTGAAGGAACGACTCGAGTCAGTTTCCTCGACTATTAATTCACGGTCGCCAAGAGACAGTAAGGTTGATGTCCAGTTCGCCCGCACCTGAGATGGCGCGTCCGCATCCCGCAGCATGAATAGTACTGAAAACGGGCCCGGACCATCCGCTGTACTCAAATCTATGGCCTTAACTGGGAGATCACCTGGCCCCATCCTTGCATTCAAGTCTCGAAGAGTAGCATCCACGAAGGCTGCGAATTTAGGTTCATCTTCAAGAGCAAAATCCTTGACAGGTTTTTGGATAACGCCGATCTGATGGGCCACATCAGGCACACACCGGCTACGGTCCAGTAGACTGGCGGCTACGTCGTCAGACAAAGTGATGTCCAGATCAAACACTTGTTGAGGCCACGCCCAGCTGCCATCACGCGTTGGTACCTTGATTGAAGCCTGAGACAAAGCCATCATTTTGCCAGCTGCCGGGACAGGAACAGACAATGCCGCATCCCAGAGTTTAACAAGATCTTCGTCACTCGGAGTTATTGGGAGGGTGACAAGCCGCGCATTGAGAATTGATTCAGGATCAAGATCGCGGAAGCCATGTTCTCGCAGCAACCGCTCGATCCCAGCCTCTGCCAGGAAACCGGGCGTTACGAAGACTCCTCCCTCTACGTCGAGATCCTCATCTCGATGTAAGAAAACAACCGCGCTGTCCGCAAGCGCCCGCATTCCATCCGTGGTCGGCACCACTTTCGATAGCCTTATCTCGGCCAGACTTAGATTCTTTGTTACAGTACGGAAAGCATTGGCTGAGGATTTTGGGTCATCACCTTCTGCCCATTCACGAAGCCACGACAGGAGTCCTCTTTTGGGCATTGTTTCAAGCGCAGTTCTCGCGTCTCTAGCGCTGGGCTCCCAATCGGCATCAATGGCAGATATCAGGAGATCGCGCAGTCGACTTGCCCTCGTCGGTGAGGAATAGCAGCGCCAGTGAGGGACGTCGTTGCCCGTGTTCGGCGACTGAATCCACCCCTGGTGAACTTGCGAATCAAACCGAATACTCGAGTCGAGTGGTCGAAGATCAGATCCGTTCCGAAGCACCCCCTTTGCGTCCGGGATATAGTGGCCGAGACTCGCCATCCGCAGGACATGCGCTGCCAATATATCGTCCCCAAATCCGTGGCTTTCCTGACCACGTCCTCGCGCCGGCATGAAGTCCAGATGCGCAGCTGGGTCTTCACCGGTTTTTGCCGACGGCAGAAGCTCGACAAATATTTCAGCAAGTGACTTTAATATTTCACGGTTGTAGTCGTTCTTAAGCAAGGTCGTCCGATCGTCATTGACACTCCATGGAGCGTTAAACAATGCAGAAGCGGATGTCGTATCTTGCAAACGAAAATAGGACCAGAACTCACCAATTCGCAGCTTACTGTGCTCAACTGGGACAGCCACGGTCACTTTGACTTCTTCCCGTGAAACGGCCTCTCCAACAAGCTTGCGTGCGTCAACTGAAGGAACATGCATCCGGCTCTTTACGAACCAGTTCATACCTTCCCCATTGGGACGTTCGATTCTAAGCTGACCATTTCCCAGGTCCTTTGAAAAGTGGCTGGTCTCGAATGAATCTGGTCCAACTACCCGTAGTTTGACCTCGCGGACAGATCCCACAAACAGCAAGAATTCCGAACTAAAATCCTCAATTTCTAACCGAAGGCGTTCCATATTGGAAACGTTTGGAAGCTTCACGATCGTCGACGCCCAGCCCGCGAGTTCAGCAAGAATAGGGTCCTGTGCAATCTCTCGCGGACCATCTAAGACATTTGGTGTTCTCAAGACTGGAAAATTCTCAACCGCAGCGATACCTGCCATCGCTTGGCGCGCTTGCGGAGAGTTAAATCCGAATGAGACAGATCGACTTATCACCTGCGGAGATGTTGTTACCGCGAGCACTGATTTGAAACCCAGTCCGAAACGCCCGATTTCATCTCCACGTTTTGCGCTCAGAAACGCGTGCGTGATGGTGACTAAGCCGTCCTCCGTAAAAGGGAGGCCCGAGTTCGCGACATAGAGCGAACGAGATGCAGGGTCTAGGACTATCTCGATCTTTCCAACATCAATCTGGCCTGTGTCGCCAGCGCTAACGATCGCATCAGCTGCGTTCTGGGCCAGTTCAAGGAGCGTTCGTTGGGCGTATCCACCTGTCCGAATGGACTCCTCGTGATTCGCATGCTCGGTAATCAACGTGGGCTTGGCCTCGTACGACGCGATTGCGCTCATGAATTGTTCGTTAATTTCCCGAACCAGAGCCTCGTCCGCTACCCAGCTAGTCGATTTTTCCACTTTGAGTCCCCCACAGTCAATAAGATGTTGATACCATGTCAATGCAAAAATTACGTGTAATGAACCGCCACTAGGCAAGATTCCGACAGCAACTATCGGCGATTTTTTATCGAATGGCCGACATGGCTTCCTAGTCCCTATAGCAGTTCCTTGGCATGACAATAGTCGTATAGCGGTCCCCCATAACTCTGTTACATCACTTCGCAATATACAGCGAAGACTCCCGTCTGCACGTTGTTATTTTGCACGATGTTCGTGATATATGGACCTGTCAAATGCAGCACTGGTTATTTTGCACTGGCAGATCCACTTAGACCAGAAAAGGCATGTAACCAGTCACGTTGTCCACCCACAGGTAAGAGGTATCAAGACTTGTTCATGCCCCGCAGCAAAGCCGTGCCAAACTATGATTGCTGAATATGTCCCGTCGGTCAGCCCTGGCTGCGGTGTTGAAGCCGTAGATTGATGGCAATACCGTTCAACGTTGGAAGGACTCGTCCTTGCGCCTCATTCCGCCGAACCCTGACTTCACCGAGGACCAGCTTGCCGAGAAAGCTGTCTGGGACGTTCTGAAGCTCGATCTCCCCGATGACGTCGTGTTGGCGCATTCCGTCCAGGTGCGGCACGGCCGGGCCGAGCATGAGATTGACATTCTTGTGCTCTGGCCAGGTGTCGGAATTGCAGCCATTGAGGTGAAGGGCGGACTGGTCACCAGCGAGAGTGGGCAGTGGTTCCAGTCGGGTGGGCTCGACGGCAAGCGCAAACTTCAGGATCCGCTTGCCCAATCGCAGGGCTCCGCACATGCCTTGAAAGACTGGCTGGCCGACCAGATGGGTTCACTTTTGACCAGCCGCTTCGTTTACATGGCTGCCTTCCCCTATTCGGCCATGTCGCAGGAGTGGGTCAAATCAGGCAACCCCCGGGCACTCTTTCTTGATCAGAACGATCTGAAACATCCGGCCGAGAAGCTACGCCGCGCCATCGAGTCTGAAGGCGGCGGAACTGTACCGCTGGCTACGCGATTCATGGAAAGAATCCTTCCCCACCTCGAAGGGAACCTCGACCAGCCAACGGGTGCTGCTACCGGCCACGAGCAGGATGAGATTCTCCAAGACCACCTGACCGAGCGGCAGGCCGTGCTGCTGTCGGCCACGCGGTCGCTCCCCCGCATCCGGTTCACCGGCGGTGCCGGCAGCGGCAAGACGTGGCTGGCCGTGCAGAAAGCTCACGAACTGTGCAAGGACGGCAAGAATGTAGGGCTGTTTTGCTACAACAAGGGCCTCGGCATGCATCTGGCCAGCCAGGTGTCGAAGTGGCGTAGCGCGAAGCCTGCCTTCACCGGCGAGTTCCATGAATATGTACTGTCGCTGGGAGTACCGGAAGGCAAGGGGCAGGACTATTTCGACGTCGAAATGCCCCGGCTGCTGCAGGAGCTGGCCGCAGAGTTGCCGGATGGCGAGAGGTTCGACGCGATCATCGTGGATGAGGCGCAGGACTTCATGCCAAGTTGGTGGGATGCACTCCGGAACTGTCTGAAAGACCCGGAGAAGTCGGAGATCTACGCGTTCATGGACGACCGGCAGGACGTCTATAAACGCTGGGATTCAGCCAAGGCGCTCCAGGACCTGACGACGATCCACGTCGACGACAACCTCCGCAATACGAAGAAGATTGCCGAGACATTCAAGAGTTTTGCTGGGGACAAATTCACCCCGCGGGGCAGCACAGGATTGGACGTACGCCGGGTGGAATGTTCTCCGGAGGAGGCCATTGACGTGGCCAGCGACTGCGTCGACGCCCTCATCTCCGATGGCTGGGCCAATAACCAGATTGCGCTGCTGACCACCAATACCCGCCATCCGATTCACCAGGACTTCTTCGAGTCGGACACCATCGACGAGTATTGGCGCGAATTCCATGCCAACGAGGCCGAGTTCTACGGACATGTCCTGGGCTTCAAGGGCCTGGAACGCTCGGTGGTGATTCTCAGCGTAGATGGGTTCCGGGACATGGAACGCGCGGCCGAACGGCTGTACGTGGGGCTTTCTAGGGCGCGGACTTTGCTGGTGGTTGTTGGCGACTCGAAACAGCTTCGTGAAGCAGGCGGGAACCAGCTGGACCTAGCGTTGTCGCGCGCGCAGGCGTGGAGCCCTTACAAGAGCTGAAGGCAGTACTGAATATTTCTTACTCGAAAGGCACCATGAGCACTCCACATGTCTTCGTCACCATGGGCAATTTGCTCAACGTTAGGTGCGATGCCTGGTTACTTCCAACAGATTCGTCCCTTACCTTTAACCCGTATTGGACGACAGCGATGCCGCATTTGGTGGAGTTGGTGGCTGCACAGGATATGAGTTCCGTTGAGGCAGGCATGCAATTAGCTGTTGCCCTCGATGACTGGCCAGTCGAGGATCCTCTGCCAGTCTTGACAACCGTTCCGCTACACGGTGTCAGGGATCCCGAGGAACTCCGCCCGCGCTTTCGAAACTTTTTCGACGAATCCGTACGGGCGTTGAAACATCGTAGCTTGCTGGATCGTCCGTTCCCACTTCTAGCCGTACCATTCTTTGGAACCGGGCTGGGCGCCGGCAATATCTACCGCGGAGACATTCTCCGAGTTCTCCTCAGCGAGGCACATGAGGCTGCACGTGCGCTGCTAGTCGACGTAGTTTTTGTGTTCCAGGATCAAGCGGCCTACGCGCTAGCTCAACAGCAGCGCAAGGAATTCACTGTTCAATCGTGGGAAAACCTCAGCCCCCGACTGCAGGATCTTGTCCACGCGCTGGCTAATCGTGCAGCGCAAGGCCACGTGGTGCCATTCATGGGTGCCGGTGTGAGTGTGAGCGCGGGAGCCCCGGACTGGCAAGGACTCCTCAACATAGTCATGAGCAAGGGTCAGTTGCCAGAAGGACTACACGAGTCGCTGAAGAACCTCCCCGTTCTTGATCAAGCCGGCATCATCAAATCCCTCTACGAGTCAGATCCCACCCGCCAAAAATCGTTTGGCGAGCTGGTGGCCGAAGCAGTCGATGTGGACCGATACGGTCTAGCTCCAGCCCTTTTGGCAGCACTCCCCACCGACGCCGCCATCACTTTGAATTACGATCGCCTCTTCGAACTGGCGGCAAGCGATGCCGGGTCGCCTCGCACAGTCATCCCGGATGACATCTCAGCCAATACGGGTCGCTGGCTGTTAAAGTTGCACGGCTCTGTCACCAATCTAGGCTCAATTGTGCTGACCCGCGAGGACTATCTGGGGTACAACACCAACCGGGATGCCCTGTCTTCGATGGTCAAGGCCCACTTACTCACCCACCACTTGCTGTTCGTTGGTTTTGGCCTGACCGATACTCATTTCCACGAGATCATCTTCGACGTTCGGCGTGCAATCCCGCTCGATCAGCAGAAGCACTTCGGCACGGTTCTGACCCTTAGCTACGACGAAATGCAGAACAAGATATGGAACGGCCAACTGGACATTGTGCCAATGTCCGAAGCCGGCGAAGCCCTTTCGATCCCCGAAGCCGCCCACCGCTTGGAGATCTTCCTCGACATGCTAGCTGCTTGCTCCTCGGATTCACACGCATTTTTTCTTGCCCCTCACTACTCTGGCGGAATGTCGGCAGACGATCTGAAGTTGCGCAACCAGCTTCTCGATCTTGCAGAAGCCAACAAGGGCCAGATCGGTCAAGCTGCATGGCAGGTGCTGGAAGTTTCACTCAAAGCCATGGGCTGGGATCCACACCACCCATACACTCGCTGACTCACGTACGCCCAAGACCGGAAGCTGCAGCCGTCAGCCCGACATTCACGGAGATTTGAGGCCGACTACCCTCGCCGCACCCTGAACAACGCGGCTGGGCGACCCTGCGTCCCGTCCGACATCTCGCCCGTCGCCTCCAGTTCGCGTTCCATGGAGCGGCGGAAGGTATCGCGCTGGAGGGCCTCTCCCAGCACTGCCTCATGAACCTCTCGCAATTCTTTTAGTGTGAACGACTCCTTCAAGAGGCCGGCCGGATCTGGTGTTGTCGCGTACCGGCTGCGGACCTGCTCCACAGCGAAGCCAATGATCTGAGCATGGTCATAAGGGAGCTCGCAGTTGTGAATTTCCTCGACTGCCACCACTGTTGCCCGTTCACTATTTAGAGGCTCAAGCAGCGCTGACGCTGGCAACACGTCAACATGAGCCACGGACAACACCCAGCCACGTGCATCCCGTCCGGGTTCATCAAAAACATGCAGCTGCTGCGGAGAACGCCCAGTAACTCCCGCCTTTTCGCGAAGAGAGCGAAGGACAGCGTCAGCCAGCCTCTCCCCCGGATGGAGGAAGGTCCCCGGCAAAGCCCACCCGCCCCCAGGCGAGTGGACCAAGAGAACTTTCAGGCCGCCGTCGTGCGCTGTCAGTAGAGCAGTGTCCACCGCGACTGAGGGTCGGGGGTAGTCCTGCAAGGTCTTGCCATGCTGGTCCGTGGGCAACTCATGGGAGGAAGTCATGACTCTATTTTGCGCAGACTTGCGCAAAGTGTGCAACATGACTTACATTTGACTTAGCGCAGAAATGCGCAAATGATTATTTCACCGAGATTAGCTAAAGGAGAACCGCCATGAAACTGCCCCAACTTCACGTAGGCTTCGGCACCCAGTGCGGACCGGCCACCATCTTCCCGGTCTGGGCGGATTCCCCAGAAGCACAGGGCTTGGTGACAGGTTCCGATACCCAACTGGTAGTCCAAGAACTTCCCACACCGGAGGTCGGCCGACTCACCGTCACCAACGTGGGCGCCAAGGCGGCTCTATTGACGGAGGGGCAGCTGCTCGAAGGCGGCCAGCAACACCGCATCGCGGAGCAGACGGTTCTCATTGGCGCATCAGAAACTGCCGTCATCAATGTCCTGTGTGTAGAAAAGGGCCGTTGGAGTGGAAGCGCAGAGCACCGCAGCTCCGGACGACGCGCACCGCTTCAGGTCCACGCCGGACTTCACGGGAGGGGAACTGACCGCCAAAGCGACGTCTGGCACCGAGTTCACCGCTATGAGGGAAGCCGCACCACCAGCGCCACAGGCTCCCTGCTGGACCACCTCGACCAGCCCCGGCCGCAGGACATTGTGCTGCCGAACATCGTGGACGGCCAGCGCGGAGTCATCATCGGTTTTGACGGGCGGGTCTTGTCTCTGGAGCTCTTCGGTTCCCACAAGTTGTTCCGCCAGCACTACGCCGAACTCATGGAATCCATGGTGCCGGACCTGCTGCTTTTCAATACGCCTGCAGGCCGCGGTGTACCAACGATAGTGCGGGCGCAGTCTGCCAGGGACTTCATTGTCGCTATCGCGTCCAACGGTTTTGGTTTCCGAGACCATGCCGTGCACCGTAGCGGAAACCGCACCATTCCGGCACGGCGCTTTGAAGGCAACCACCCCCAGCTACCCCTCAAGGGCGTGAGCATTGGGGGAACGGACGGTGCTGACCCGCAGATTGCCCACCTCATTGCGTGGAACGGCAAACACAGCATGCTTGCCTAGCCGACAACTCCGGCTCAACAGATTTCAGGGCCTTAGCGGCCCGACCACCAGCTTTTGAGAACCGTAAGGGAGCACCATGAAACTCACCACCGCACAGCTCGACCGCGCAGCCGGCGTCCTCGTTGCCACCGCAGCAGGCGACGCCCTCGGCGCGGGCTACGAATTCGGCCCCGCACTCCCCTCCACCACGCCCGTCACCATGAAGGGCGGCGGCCCCTTCGGCTTCGCCCCTGCCGAATGGACCGACGATACCTCCATGGCGATCGTCATTGCCCACTCCATCCTTGACGGGTTCGACGCCGGACACGCACCTTCCGCTGGCACCACCCTCGCATCGATGGTCACCGGTTGGCAGGCGTGGGCCGCTGAGTCCAAAGATGTGGGCGCACAGACGAGTTCCGTCCTGCACCGGGCGGCTCGTCTCATGGTTGATGGCCTGGGCGACGACGCCGCTGCCGTCGCTGCAGCGCGTGCTCACCACGAGGCAAGTGGGCGGTCTGCCGGCAATGGTTCCTTGATGCGGACGGCTCCGGTCGCCTTGGCGCTGCTGGACTCAGATGTTGCCTTGTGGGACGCCGCAGCTCAGATCAGCGGGCTAACCCACTACGAGCTCGACGCCACGGAGGCCTGCCAGCTGTGGACTGCTGCCATCCGCCACGCTGTACTGACGGGTCGGCTGGATGTGCGGATTGGCCTCTTGCAGCTGGACAGCGAGCGGGCGCAGCTGTGGCTCGAACGGATCCGGACTGCTGAAGCATGGCAGCCACGTGACTTCACCCAGAATGGCTGGGTGGTGGAGGCGTTCCAGGGCGCATGGTCTGCGATTCACCACGGTGTTGCCGCGGCCGGATCTGTTGGCCCGGAGGCGCTGCGACTGTCCTTGGAGAATGCCGTTCGAGGCGGCAACGATACCGACACCGTTGCAGCTATTGCGGGCGGACTCATCGGAGCCGCTGCTGGCTACTCCGCTATCTCTTCTGGATGGCGCCGGAAGCTCCATGGCTGGGGTGCCGACGGCGAGCGCGAGCTCGTAGCGCTGGCACTGGAACTCGTTGCAGGTGGGAACCGACCGGGTTCGTGGCCGCGTCTTTCAGCTGTGGATTACAGCGGATGGCGGGGAATTGGCACGGTTGTGCAGCACCCCGATGATGCCGGCGTCTGGATTGGCGGCTCAGCGCAGCTGCCGTTCCTCGGTTCGGCTGAGGCCGCCACTCGCGGCCTGCCGGCAGCGCTGGGTGAGGTGTCCGCCGTCGTTAGTTTGTGCAGGGTTGGGCAGGAAGAGGCTCCTGCCATCGCGGCCGAGAATCACGCGACATTTTGGCTCATTGACAATGCCGATTCGGCTGAGAATACCCATCTGGAGTTTGTGTTGCGGGATGCGGCGAAGGCGGTGGCCCGGTTCCGTGCCGAAGGCCGGACCGTGTACCTGCACTGTGTCCAGGCCGAGAGCAGGACGCCCACGGTTGCCGCGCTGTATGGGGAACTGCTGGGAGGGCATGCCATGGAGTCGTTGGAGCGGATCCGCCGCACACTGCCCAACGCCCAGCCGAATGGTGCGTTTATGAAGGTGCTGCGGGGAACTGCCTAGTCACCCTGGGCAGGAGCAGGCGTTTCCTCGCTGGTACTGGGGGGCGCGGCGAAAAACGCGGCCCGCTTAGCAATCCAGTCGGCTCGGTATGGAGAGCGGGCATCTGCGATGTCTGCCTCCAGCACTGGCAGTGTGGCGGGCGCAAGCTCGGCGGCGTCTTGATCTTCAGTTGCGTACCCAACGCCCCATGGGAGGACAAAACGGTTGCGGAAGGTTTCGAGCCACAACACCACTAGATCTCTGTCGCTGGCGATGGTCTCTTCAGTGACGCTTCCTCTCTCGTGCCGGATGATGATCCAGCTGCCGCCGGTGCCCCGTTTGGCGGCGAATTCGGGATCCTGCCCCCAGTAGCAATCACCCCATTTTTGTGTGGGAGTGCTAGGCACTGCAGCCTGCGCGAGGGACTGAGCCAGCGATTTCGGGGTTCAGGGCGCAGGGAAACAGGTATCGAGACTGATTTGAAGTTCGTGGGGTGTCAGCCACTGCGGGAACTCGCTGACGCTCAGATGCTGCAGGCTGATGGAGGCGGAGAGGGACCGAGTCGGCAGTGCGGGGCCTCCGACATCAAGGAGTGCCAGGTGCGACTGCAGCATCTTGATGTAGCGCCGGTACTCCACTGCCGAGCTAGTCTGCCGAACGAAAAGGAGGAAGCGGGATGGAATCCACCACGAGGCTGCCCCACGGGGCCGTTTTGCTCAGGAAACTTATGTGGTCCAGTTTATTCTGTTACCTTCATGCCTGCCATTCTCAAACGAGCACGGCAAGCATGAAGAATAAACCCGTCTAGGACGGCTGAGTCCGGTCCCCTCTAGTTTTTCTTCGCCGTTGCCAGCTTTTTGCCATGCTTCCACAGAACAACGTCCATGATGCGCAGAGCTGAGGCCTCGGAGGCGACGCCCGATTTCTCTTGAATTTTTTTCAGCCGCTCGGGCAGTCCCGATCCGTCTGTCAGCACCTCATGCCAGAAGCTCCACTGCTTGTCTGAATTCTTCATTTCCATCACTGAGCCGATCACGGAATCGTAAATGGGAATCAGCCGTGGACGCTTTCGGGCCATGATTTTGCTTGCCGTGGTGGGACCAACGCCCCAACGTTCCGCATCAGATTGACGCAGAAGCCGCCAGAGTTGGATGGCTGCACTGTCCTGACCCAGTGTTGAGGCGAAGTCCTCGACAGAAAGGTTCGCAAGGTCAAGGTCGGCCGGGATCTGTTCTAGCAACTCGGAAATCTTGACCTTGTAGGTTTCCAGAATCCCAATGGCAGCAGGTGCGGGGAAGTTCACGGAGAGGAAACTGACGGCAATCAAGTCGTTGGCCGTAATCGTATTGACCACCTCAGTGGCCTCTCCACCACCCATCCATGATTCAAAGTGCGCGCCAGTCTGTATTTCGCCGCGCTTGTGGGTCTCGGTGTAGTAGTCCTTGACCAGTGCCGCGGCCTGCTCGACATGGGCAGAATCTAGGATCTTGGGGAGCATCATGCTCTCAATGAATCACAGGGGCACGACATCGCAAGATTGTTACGGCATCGGGTGGCTACGCTCCCCCGCGATGTCCACATGGCCGCCGCGCTGGGTTTATCAAGAAATCGAGATAATCGCAGATAAAGCTTGATCGTTGAGGTGAGCGATTCCGCGAACCCGGGTGTCCGGCGTCGAGCATTCAGATCACAATGTCAGTCCCTGCCCCTAGGCTCACACTCAATAGCCACATCGACGATTCAGAGAGTGCCCTCATGGACAGCAGCGCATCAGCAACAGTTGCCACAGCGAGCCGCAAGCTGCCGCTGCCCGGGCCCGGACTCCTCGGATTGCGGCCGGCCTTCATGGAAGTTGGGGCCAGACACGGTATTACTGCTGCGGTGCAATTCCGGTGGGGCCGCTGCGTGTGGGTTGTTGTGCGGACCCAGGGTGCGGATGTTGTTGAAATGCGTGTTGGTTCCAGACTGACGCCCAATTCCAAGGACCGATGCGGAGGGCAACTCGCAGAAATTCTGGCTGCCATCAAGTCGCTCCAGCCTGGCAGTGACGTCCCGGTCTATGCGGACACGCTGAGCGATCTTTTGGAAGCTGCCGGCATCACAGTCAGCCCATTGTTTCCGCCGGCCGCAGCGACTGCAGCTATTGATAGGGCGGTTCCCGAACACATTGAATCGCTGCTCACCAACCTTGTCATCGCTACCGATGCGTCCAAGGGCACCCGTAGCTCGTGGCGCGGCCACGGTTGGGTCATGGACTTCGGCTTGGACAGCCCTCCCATCCTGGGGCTGCGGACCAGCCAACATGGAAACATCCTGAAGGCCGAGCTGCACTCCATTTATCTGGGACTGTTGGCCGCACGTGCCCGGTTCGCTGGCACGATGGACGGCCGCTGCGCTGTCACCGTACTTTCTGACAACCTGACCGCTGTCAATTTGCTCACCACCCACTCTGCTCTTCCTTCAGGTCTCAGTACTGGTTGCCGCGAAGAAGTGTCGGCCATCCGTGCACTGACGCAGAAGTCTCTGGTGGCGTTCAACTGGGTCAAAGGCCACGGCAGCAACGACCTCAACAACACCGCCGACAGACTCGCTGTCTTGGCCCGGCGCGCCAAGGAAGCGGAACTGACAAACGAGCAAAGAAACGTGCTGTTGTCAGGTATTCAGGATTCGGTGCTGGGGCTGGCTGGCCAGGGAGCGTTGGCTCTGGCGGCGTAGTGGGTTTGCGTTGCCTAAGCGGTTCCGGCAAGCGCTAATTAGTAGGAGGGTGCCGTGAGGCCGGAGCCGTGAGGCGGCTCAGCCTTTTGCCGGGTTGTCCAGATTGGTGTTGGCAAAAGCCCGCACAGACGCTTTCCCATTGAATCGGTCCCACACGTCAACCGCATTTTCGGTGACGTGAGCAGTGCCGGCGTCGGCAGGAACATCTAGGTGGTCGTGGGCGACCCATTCCCCGTCGAGGCGATACACGCTGGTGCCAGCAGATTCGTCCGTTTTAGCGAGGCGAATGGCACGACCATTGGCACCGGTTAAGTAGTACTTCACCGCGCTTGGCACGTAGTGCTTGCGCGCATCATAGGAAAAGTACGGTTCATCATCGAGGTATTCCATCGATGAGTCCAAGGCCCCCGGGTGCGCCAAATGGTCTGTCGAGCTCGTCCAACCTCCGCTCTCTGCGAATTGTCGCCGCGTCGCCCGTAGGCTTCCCCAAGTTGCGTCCATACTCCACATAGCCAGTCCATTCTCGGCAGGTCATCCATGCAAAATTACGGGATGTCTGTCGATTCTCACCGGAAGAATCTGGCCCGTCAAACGCGTTATCAAAACTTTTGTAACTCACGGTTTGTCAATTCAAGAGTTACAAAATTTTTGTAACTCTTGAATGTCAGACCCTCCTCCTAGTCTGAGACCACCATCACGTTCCGGTGGACCGCGCAGGAGAAGGAATCATCATGACACAGGTAGTGGACACACCATTGGCAAGTGCCGACGAGGTCCTTCATGACAGTTTGCCGCCCGTCCTCCGAAACATTCCTGCCGCAGCTGATTACGGTTTCCTCTACCCCTGGCAGCAGGAGGCGCTCGACGCTTGGCATAACAATGCTCGCCGTGGCGTCATTGAGGCTGTCACTGGTTCCGGCAAGACCCGCCTTGGTGTCGCGGCTGCCCACGAGGCTGTCCGGCAGGGCATCAAAGTACTCATTCTGGTCCCCACCGCAGAGCTCCAGCGTCAATGGCTCGCTACGCTCAAGCGTGATTTTCCCGCCGCGTCTCCAGGACTACTCGGCGACGGACGCAAGGACTCTCTGGACGATGTGGATGTCCTCATCGCCATCGTGCACTCGGCAGCGACGCACCAGACGCTGCGTGCGCACAAAGCCGGGCTACTGATCGCCGACGAGTGCCACCGCTATGCGGCTCCGCTCTTCGCCGCGGCGCTGGGTCAGGGCTACAACTGGCGTTTGGGATTGACTGCCACGTATGAGAGGAACGACGGCGGCCATCACGAAATGTTGTCGCCCTACTTTGGCGGAGTGGTCTTCAACCTTTGGTATGACAGGGCATTGCGTGACGAGGTTATAGCCCCGTTCGATATCGCCTTGGTCGGTGTTGGGCTCACACCAGCTGAGCGGGCTCAATACGACGAACTCTCCGACACCATGTCCAAGGCCGCCCGTTATCTGAAGCAGTACGCCAACCTGCCATCAACGCCATTTCCCGCGTTCATTGCCGCCGTTGCAGCGTTGGCTGCCTCGGCGTCATTGACAGCTGAGGCCGGATTGGCTCGCAAATATATGAAGGCTATGTCCGTGCGCTTGTCCTTATTAGCCGAAACCAAAACCAAGGGGCTGACGCTGGTCGCTCTGCATCAACCCGTTGCAGAGTCGGGAGGAACCTTGGTGTTCACCCAGACCCAAGCCTCTGCCCGAAGTGCCCAAGACATCTACCGCAGGGTGGGTTGCACCGCTACGGCGATCTACAGCGGCATGCGTCCCGAGGAGCGCAAGCAGGGACTCGTTGATTTCAGCAATCGCGATGCCCAAGTATTGGCTGCTCCTCGAATTCTCGATGAGGGCGTGGACGTACCCGAGGCAGATTTGGGCATCATCGTGGCCGCCAATCGCAGCCAACGTCAGATGGTGCAGCGGCTGGGACGAGTGATTCGTAAAAAGAAGGACGGGCGGGTTGGTCGGCTCGTGGTGCTGTTTGCGATCAATACCGTGGAAGACCCTAATGTGCAGGGTGAAGAATTCCTGGGCCGCGTACTTCCCTTTGCGCGTCGCTATGAGTTCTTTGAAATAGTCACCGATCTGAAGGAGATCGAAGATTTCCTGAGGTACCCGGAAATTGAAGTGCCGGATGATGCCGCATCAGTTGGCGGTAAAGGTGAGGCCACATCCGGTGATGAGAGGTCCACTCCTTCGCCGCAACCGGAACCCGACGTTGCCGTTCCGAAACCGGCTGCTCCCCTGTTTGAGCTGCCAGAGGAGGACGACGACGATGAGCCGGTCGAGTTGTTGGCTCACGTTACTGGTCTCACGGACGACATTGTGGCCGACTATCTCAAACGGATTGGCAAGTTTCCACTTCTCGATGCAGCCGCCGAGGTGGATCTAGGTCAAGCTATCGAGGCTGGTTTGATGGCCTCTTACAAATTGGAAAACTGCGCTTTGGACTCCCGCCGCGAACGCCACGACTTGGAAAAGCTGGCCCGGTTTGGTGCCAGTGCCCTTGACACGATGACGAGCGCAAATTTGCGGCTCGTTGTCTCCATTGCGAAGAAGTACCTAGATCGCGGCCTCGATTTCATTGACATCATCCAGGAAGGAAATCTGGGCCTGCTGCGCGCCGTCCAGAAGTTTGATTACACCTTGGGCAACAAGTTCTCGACCTACGCCACTTGGTGGATTCGGCAGGCAATTACTCGTGCCATTGCTGATCTTGGGCGCTCCATCCGCGTTCCAGTCCATATCACGGAACAAATCAACAAGCTGCTCTCCGTGAGGCGCCATCTGTCTGTGGAGTTGGGAAGGCCCACAACGTCAGAAGAATTGGCGCAACAACTCGATTCCACCGTGGAAAATGTTCTCAAGCTCCTGAGGTACGCTGCCCCGGTGTTCTCCCTAGACATACTGGTTCCCGACGGTCGCGGCGGATCAGAACCATTATCGGAGCAAATGTACGACCCGCTAGAGGCCACAGTTCACGAATACGCTGAGCGCACGGATATGCGTGCCGCCTTGCATAGCGTCCTCGATTCCCTCAGTGAACGCGAGGCTGGAGTTATTTCTATGCGATATGGCCTTGGCGACGGGGAACCAAAGACCCTTGACACAATCGGGCAGATTTATGGCGTCACTCGCGAGCGCATCCGTCAGATTGAATCCCTAACCATGAAAAAGCTCAGGGAACCCGGTTACTGCACTGCACTTGGGGAGTTCGTGGATATCTCTGCACCTCAAGAGCAAGTGGCCTGACCACCCGAGGTGAGGGCCCGGCGTCGTACTTCCTCCGCGCACTTCATAGGCACACTTCCTAGTCACCGCGAGAAACCGAGCCGCCGCACCCTAGGACCTATGGTTAAGGGACCAGCCGGCCCTGAGAACTATGGAGATCCTGATATGGCAATGAGTTCGAGCAGTGGCAGCGGAACGGTGCTGATCGCCGATTTCGTGAACGTTGACGCCGCGGGCAAAGTCAACATCATTGGTGGCGGGATTCAGTTTCTGGGGTCTGATCCGGAGTCCGGGCTGACCGCGCCGTTTGCCGTGTACGTAAACATCACAGTCACGATTCCGATGTTTGAAGAGACGTCGGCGGTGGTGGAGGTGTTGCTCGTGGACGCCGATGGGCAGCCGGTCACTCTTCCCGGGCCCGACGGCGGCAACACCATGGCGTTCAAGCAAGACGTTGATTTTCGCCATTCTGCCAAGCCTGAGATGCAGCAACCGCCCATGGGGTTTCCGGGGACATCGAACATTGTGCTGAACTTCCCCGGCGGGCTGCCGCTACCCACGGGCGCCACCTACGAATGGGTGGTGCTGCTGGACGGATCGCGCCTTACCGCGAGCACGTTCTTTGTGCCGGGGGCGGCGGAGTAGCCGGCATTCATCCGGCCGCGGCTAGTCCCCAGGCCTATGCATACGGACGATTATGTGCTGGCAAGGCTCCAACTCCATGACGCAGACCTCGCCCGGACGCTAGGGTGAAAGGATGAACCAGACACCAGCAAAAAACGACACCTTACGCCAGCTAGTAGTTGCCGCAAGCGCCGTGGTAGCAATCATTGGCTCATTCATTGGCTCCGGCGCTGCCGGCGGAACTCAAATCCAGAATGCTTCTAATGGAGCACTCTCAGCGGATTCAACACTCATTGCACCGGGTGGTCCGGCATTCTCCATTTGGAGCGTTATCTACCTAGGGCTAGTGGCTTACGCTGTCTGGCAGTTCCTGCCTAGTCAGAAAACCGAGCACAGGCATCGCCTACTGGGCTATCCCGTGGCGGCATCACTGCTGTTAAACGCCGCATGGATCCTCAGCGTTCAATTTGATCTATTGCCGCTCAGCGTGCCGATCATTGTCATCCTGCTCGCTGTTCTGGCCTATATTTTTGTGCTGATCCTTCGCCACCGGCCCACAAACACCGTGGACGCCATCATCACCGACGGCACTATGGGCTTGTATTTGGGCTGGGTTTGCGTGGCAACAGCAGCTAATATTTCCGCCGTCTTAGTGGCCGCTGGCTTCAACGGCTTCGGTGTAAATCCAAACGCTTGGGCCTTGTTTGTTCTGGCCGTCGCCGCTGCCGTTGGAATTGCTCTGGCCATCTATGGCAAGGGCCGGCTGGCTCCGGCCGCAGCGCTGAGCTGGGGCCTAGCTTGGGTGTCCGTTGCTCGTTTCAGCGGTGATCTCGTGTCCACGCCTGCGGCCATAGCGGCAATGGTGGGAGCCATCCTGGTGGTTGCTTTCACCGTGATCATCCGTTTGCGCACGGCGACCAACAACGCACCCGGCACTCGGGTGAGCTGACCGCTGTCGTACTTCCTTGTCAGGCGAGGGCTCCTGCTGCAGGAAAATTAGCCGCCCAGTTTTCCGGCCAGGCGCTGGCGCATCTGAGCGCTAGCGTCGTTCATGCCGACGATTTCTACGTCCTTGCCGTGGCGGCGGTACTTGTCGGTGATGGCGTCCAGGGTGGCGCTGGTGGAGGCGTCCCAGAGGTGCGAATCGCTCATATCGATGATGACGCGTGCCGGATCTAGCGCGTATTCGAACTGAGTGTAGAGGTCATTGGAGGACGCGAAAAACAGCTCGCCGTTGACCACGTACGTGACACTGTCCTCGCCTTCCACGCGTTTGACGGTGACAAAGTGGGCCACACGCCGGGCGAACATGACCATGGCCAGCACGGTGCCGGTGCCCACACCAATGGCCAGGTTGTTCGTGGCGACGGTAGCGATAACCGTGGCAACCATGACGAAGGTTTCACTCTTCGGCAACGTTTTGAGGGTGCGGAGGCGGATGCTGTGCCAATCGAACGTGGCCCAGCAGACGAAGATCATGACGGCGACCAGCGCGGCCATCGGAATCATCGAGACGACGTCACCGAACACCACCACCAGCAGCAATACGAAGACGCCGGCGAAAAACGTGGAGATGCGGGTCCGGGCGCCGGAGGCTTTCACGTTGATCATGGTCTGGCCGATCATGGCGCAGCCGCCCATGCCGCCGAAGAAACCGGTCACGATGTTGGCCACGCCCTGGCCCCACGCCTCGCGGGTCTTGTTCGAGCGGGTGTCGGTGATGTCGTCCACGAGCTTGGCAGTCATGAGGGATTCCAGCAGGCCTACGAAGGCCATGGCCAGTGCAAACGGGAAGATCACCTGCAGGGTTTCGAACGTGAACGGCACGTTGGGGATGAGCGCGGCGGGAAGGGACTCCGGCAGCTGACCCTTGTCACCCACTGTGGGAACCGCGATGGCTGCCAGCACCGTGACAAGTGTCAGCACCACGATCGCCACGAGCGGCGCGGGGACCGCGTTCGTGAATCTGGGCAGCACAAACATGATCACCAGGGCGGCTGCCACCAGCGGGTACACGAGCCACGGGACGCCGATAAGTTCCGGCAGCTGGGCGATGAAGACGAGGATGGCGAGGGCATTGACGAAGCCGACCATGACCGAGCGCGGGATGAACCGCATGAGTTTTGCGACGCCGGACACCGACAGGATGATCTGGATGACCCCGGCCAAGATGACGCAGGCGATGAGATAGTCGACGCCGTGGCTCCTCACCAAGGGTGCGATCACCAACGCCACCGCGCCTGTTGCCGCCGAGATCATGGCGGGCCGTCCACCTGTGGAGGCAATGGTCACGGCCATGGTGAACGCTGCAAAAAGCCCGATTCGTGGGTCGACGCCGGCGATGACGGAGAACGCGATGGCTTCCGGAATGAGCGCCAGCCCCACGACGAGCCCGCCGAGAATCTCCGTCTTTAACCGGCGCGGAGACTTCAGCGTTCCCCACACCGATTGCAACTGCTCGGGTGTTGGTGTGGCCATTGGCGGCTTGACGGCCATGGTGAGTCCCCTTCAGGATTGATTGGGCGGATCGGCGGTCCGGTTAGGTGCTCAACAGGAGCTGATCCAGGCCCAGGAATTGCGGAAATATAGTCTCTACCGGGCTTCTCTACTTTAACTCACAGTTATTGATTGGGCGGCAACAGTATTGTTCTGACCGCCGAGCGCCGGGGCCCGGCACCTGCCCCGGCCGACCGCCGTCGACCGTTCCGGCGGAACCGTGGCGAGACCGCGCGTCCCGGACTAGGGTGTGAATATGACTGAAAACCCAGACTATGACGACAAGGATCTGATCAACGAGAGCCCCAGCCATGATCATCTGGCTGAGGTTTACTCCGAGATGGTGACACCGGATATCGAGGAGATCAACGAGCATGCAGCCGCGCTGGCTCAGGAATCCGAGAGGGAAGCAGATCAGCTCTAAGTTTCAGGCGTGGCTTGGTCCAGCTGGCTAGCTAGTGAAGGGTGGCAATTCGCCTGAGCCGCGCTCGATGAGCAGCAAGCGCAGCACCTTGCTTACCGGCCCGGCAACCATGCCGTCCATTTGTTCAAAGAGGATCTCGCCGGTGAGCCGTGCCAAGCCCTCAGGATTCTGATCGATGACAGTCACGGCCGGCGTCAACGCATCAGCCATGGGGAAATCACCAAAACTAACAAAGGCAATCTCACCGCGGTGGGCGCGGTGCAGCGCAGCAGCCAATCCCATGCTGCACAAGGCATTGGCGCCGAAGATGGCGGTAGGTGCTTCGGGCAGCGCCAGCAGCATTTGAACATGGTCATCAGCAATCGAGCGATCAACGTAACCAAAGCTCAGCAATCTGGCGTCCATGAGTTCCAGACCGGTGTCATGGGCAATTCCAGCCGCAGTCAGTGCCGAGCGATATCCGGCGAGACGTTTCTTGGTGGTGATGAGGGAAGTATCGTCGCCAACAAAAGCTATGCGTTCATGACCGTGGCTGATCAGATGCGCCACAGCCTCTGCAGCATGGAGCTCATCGTCGACAAAAACACTGCTCCCTTCAATGTTGCTCGCTTCACGGTCAACGAACACTGTGGGGACGCTGCTGCCCCAACTTTTCAGATAGCTCTGATCCCCCGCGACTGGGGCGATCACCATCCCGCTGATATTGCGTCGCATCAGCCGCTCCACTCGCTGCTCCTCCAGGGCGGGGTCCTGACCTAGCGTGGTCACAAACACGAACATGCCACGTTCCATGGCCAGCTGTTCAATGGTCCTGATGATGGTGGCGAAGAAGGGATCACCGATGTTGGGCACGGCGATGCCAATCGCCGAGTCCTTGCCTTCCCGGAATCGGCGGGCCAGCATGTTGGGGCGATAGTTCATGTCCGCCATCACCGCCTGCACCTTGGCGCGGGTTTTCTCGGTGACATTGGGGTCATCGTTGAACACTCGGGAAACCGTTTTGGCGCTCACCCCGGCTCGCGTTGCTACATCCTGCATTGTTGCCATGAAAGTTCCCTTGCTTGACATCTTCCGATGAAATTCACTGTCACAGTTCCTTAAATGACATCGATGACATAGGGTGACTCTACAACAGATATTTAGCTGCCGCAGCATGATTTGCGCACACATTCACTACGGCGCCTCAGGCGGTGCGAAGGAGCCCCCATATGGTTGAAGAAGTAGACTTTGCCGATCTTGTCATGCGCGCTCGGCAGTTGGTCGAGAGCGCCACTGCCACCGGTACAGAAACTGGCCAGGCAGCCGGGACGCGACGAGTTATTTTGGGCATCACCGGTTCCCCGGGGGCCGGAAAAAGTACCTTGGCGCAAGCCTTGCACCGAGAACTCGCAGATGTCTCCGCGCTAACTTCCATGGATGGTTTTCATTTGTCCAACACCGTCTTGGAAGCAGCTGGCACGCTCTCGCGTAAAGGCGCACCGGACACTTTTGATGTTGCAGGGTTCGTGAACCTCTTGGCCAGGTTGCAATGCCAGACAGAAGAGATTGTGTATGCACCGGAATTCAACCGCTCCCTCGAAGAATCCATCGGTTCAGCCGTCGCGATTCAGCGCAACACTGCGCTGGTCATCGTCGAAGGCAATTACCTCCTGCACACGGCTAATGACTGGCACAAGGTGGCATCTTTCCTGACGGAATCTTGGTTTGTTTCGCCTCCGGACCAGCTCCGTAAACAGCGGCTCATCACACGGCATGAGGCATTTGGCCGCAGCCCTGACGATGCCCAAAAGTGGGCTCTCGGAACCGACCAAGCCAACGCGGAACTTGTTGAAGGCACCAAAGCCCGTGCCACGAGAATTCTTTACGTCCCCACTATTCCAAGCACCACCGCCAGTACCGCCAGTACACCCGCCATGCACGAAGCTAAGCAAGAATCGAGGGTCACACCGTGAGAGCCGCAGTCTTCACCCAACCCGGCGTTGTCGAGATGCAAACAGTTCCGGATCCCACACCGGGCCCTGGCGAAGTGGTCATCCAAGTAGCTTCCAGCGGGATCTGCGGCACGGATCTGCACATCCTTGAAGGCGAGTTCGCCGATACTTTTCCGATCATTCCCGGGCATGAGTTTGCCGGCGAAGTGGTGGCAATGGGCACGGGAGTTCATGACCTTGCTATTGGCGATCGAGTCGCCATCAACCCTTCCTACATCTGTTACGACTGCCGCTACTGCCGCAGGGGACAAAACAATATGTGTGAAGTTGGCGGAGGCTACGGCACATCCTTCAACGGCGGCTCCGCCGAATTCTGTGTAGTGCGCAGTTCATACTGCCGCAAACTTCCCGAGCATGTTTCCACCAAGGACGCCTCCTTGATCGAGCCATTGTCCTGCGCCATCCGCGGCTACGACATCGTCAAGGGACAGATGGGCTCCAACGTCCTGATCTACGGTTCTGGGACCATGGGCCTGATGATGATGGAATTGGCCAAACGCGCCGGCGCAGCATCAGTGAGCATGGTCGATATCAACCACGACAAACTAAAAACGGCCATCCAACTTGGTTGCAATGCCACAGCAGTCTCCGCCGATGAACTGGCCAATCCCTACGGCTGGGATCTGGTGGTAGATGCGACGGGCAGTCCGCACGCCATCCAAGATGGGCTCGGACGGGTGGAAAAGGGTGGCACGTTTTTGCAGTTCGGTGTTGCCGCTTATGCTGCCCGGGCAACCATTGAGCCGTATAAGATTTTCCGCAATGAAATCACCATTACGGGCTCCTTTGCCACCCTCAATTCCTATGACCGCGCCGTAGACATGTTTGCCGCTGGTGTCTTGGACCCAGAGGTGTTCATCAGCGATCGGCTCCCCCTAGAACAGTACCCACAAGCGCTCAAGCTTTTCAGCGAAGGCAAAGGCAGAAAGATCCAGGTAGTGCCATGACAGCAAACACCATGAAGCGGGTTGAAGTACGTACGGGAGAAATCGTCCTCGTGGACGCACCGATCCCAACACCGTTGCCGGGCGAGGTTCAGGTGGAAACCACTGTTTCTGGCGTGTGCGGTTCCGACACCCACGCCAGTCACGGACGCCACCCCTTTGTGCCGCTCCCCTACTTCCCCGGCCATGAGGCAGTGGGCGTCATTCGCCAGGTGGGCGACGGCGTCACTGGACTGAGCGTGGGCGACAGAGTGACGGTGGAACCCACCCTTCCATGCTGGGACTGCAAGATGTGCACCACCGGACGCAGCAACATCTGTGAGAATCTGCGCTTCTTTGGCTGCGGCTACGATCAGGGCGGCATGGCTGATTTCTTCACTATCCCAGCGAACCGAATCCACCAGATCCCCTCTGATCTGGACGACTTCCAAGCCGCCCTCATCGAGCCCCTCTCCACCCCCGTTCACGCGGTCCGCCTCTCAGGCGGCGTCAAGAACAAAGCCGTGGTCATCATCGGCTCGGGCACCATTGGGCTCATGGTGCTGGCGGCAGCAAAGCACGCCGGTGCCCGGCGTATTGTGGTCACCGATATGTTGCCCAGCAAGCTGGAAAAGGCCATGAAGGTGGGGGCCGATGCCACCGTCGCCGCAACTGTCACCGATCCGGTGGCGGCGATCCGCGCAGAACTGGGCGAAAGCGCCGACGTCGTCTTTGACTGTGTGGCCATCCAGTCAACCGTGGATCAGGCCCTGAAACTGGCGATGAAGGGCGGCACCGTCATGATCGTTGGCGTGCCGGAGAAGGATGTGGTGGTGCCGCTGCCGCAGATCCAGGATCTTCAAATGCGCATCCAGGGCAGCGCAACGTACATGCCAGAGGACTATGAGCAGGCCATCGAGATCATTCGTGCCGGCGGCGTGACCTCAGAAGAGTTCATCACCAACCATTTCTCCCTGGAGGAAGTCTCCGCCGCGTTCGCCGCATCCTCCAGCGGCCTCGAGGTCAAAGTAGTGGTCACCGCCCGCAGCACGAAATAACCACGTACCACTTGAGAAGAAGCCCCGGGATCCTGAGCGGGTCCCGGGGCTTCCTTGTGCGGTGCACCTCTGTGCTTCCAGCAGATGGTTCCAGCTAGGGGGCGCTGATAAGCGTCACGAGTCGGTGCACTTCTGCCGCCACAACATCGCGGGCGGCGCCAAGGTATTTGCGGGTATCCACCATGGCGGGATCTGCGTCCAGGCTCTTGCGCACCGAGTCCGTGAACAGCACGTTTAGATGCGTGGCTATGTTGATTTTCCGCATTCCATGTTCGACGGCGGAGCGAATGTCCGCGTCGCTGACTCCACTTGATCCGTGCAGGACCAAGGGAACGGGCACCTTGTTCTTCAGCTCAGTGATGAGGCCGAAGTCCAGACTTGCGCTGCGTTCGGTCATGGCGTGTGAACTGCCCACCGCAACAGCCAAGCCGTCCACACCGGTCAAGCGAACGAACTCTACGGCCTCATCCGGGCTGGTGCGAACTCCGGGAGCGTGCGCCCCGTCTTTGCCGCCAATCTCGCCCAGCTCCGCTTCGAGCCACACATCATGTTGCCGGGCCAGCGCAGACACGGCGGCCGTGCGTTGCACATTAGCGGCATAGTCCAACGTGGACGCGTCAAACATGATCGAGCTGAACCCCAATGCCAGCGCCTCTTCCACCAGGCTTTCACTTTCAGCATGGTCAAGATGCACTGAAACCGCTATCGATGCGGTTCGGGCTAGTTCCAAAGTGGCCAACGCAATCGGGGCTAGGGCACCGTGGTATTTGGCGGCGTTCTCCGAGATTTGCAGAACAACGGGAAAACCTGCAGCAGTTGCCCCTTGCACAATGGCTTCGGCGTGTTCGAGCTGAATGACGTTGAAAGCTGCAACAGCGGAGTGTTCCGCCAAGATCTTATCTGTTGAAACGAGGGGCACCGAGGTGTCCTTTCCGTAGCTTCTGACTTCGTAATTTATGGCGATGCTCTAGAACCGCGGCTGTGCTTTCGCTAACCGCTACACAACAACTAGTGGCGCACCGGCGGCGCGTAGCCGAGCCTGCTGCTGCGTATCAAGCCTGCTGTCGGTGACAATCAGATCGAATTCATCGCACGCAGCGACATGGGAAAAAGAGACCTGCCCAATCTTGCTGGAGGTTACCCCGAGGATTCGACGCCGGGCGCTGAGCAACATGGCCCGCTTAACTTCCGACTCCTCGGGAATGGTGGTGGTCGCGCCCTCCTCAGCAGAGAGACCGTTAGCACCGAGCACCACCAGGTCAACATTGAGGCTGCTAATTCTGCTGCGTGTCCATTCGTCAACCGCGCCCTGGGTCATGGCACGGACACGGCCGGGCAGAGCCATGACGGTGAGCCCTTTTTTCGCAGCGAGAATGGGCACCGCCGCCAAGTTGTTGGTGACCACGATCAAATCTCGGTCCTCGGGAAAAAGCCTGGCCAAGGCCAACGTCAAGGACCCCGAATCAAGAAGAACCACACCATCGGGCGGAAGTTCCTGAAGAATCCGCAAACTAATGCGTCGCTTCTCTGCGCCCTCGCTGAGGTCACGTTGGGCAAGCCCCACTTCAAAGGGTAAATCCCGAGTGAGTCTGGCGCCTCCGTGCTTGCGATTCAGCACGCCTTGCCGTTCCAAAACAGCAAGATCACGCCGAATGGTTTCCGGAGTGACATTGAGGGCTTCGCTGAGCGCCGTCACGGAAATTTCTCCGTCTCCTGACTGGGCAGTGGCAATGATGGCCGCTTGCCGTTCAACCGGATACATGATTCCCCCTCGGTGCCGGCACAGTGCCGCCGCTCTATTCCAGAGTCCGAGACTAGCATCCTCGGGCAGTCAATGCCCGAATGTGTAACTTTTATTGTTATAAACCACTTAAATCCACATCCTGAAGTAGACTCACATCACATACCGACATAAACCTCCATAAATCGGACAGTTTCAGGCGGTTTAGCTTGGTAATGGCCCTCTTCGGGCATCTTGGCAATGACGACAAGGAATATAAGGAAGGTCTGGCATGACTCGCATGCACTCTTTAAGACGCAGCCTGCTGTTAAGCACAGCAGTGCTCACCTCCGCCGCACTTCTACTGACTGGTTGCAGTGGAGCAGGCTCCAAGGCCGGTGAAGGTGCAGATGGTGACGTCACCCTGACGTTGGCCACTGTTAACAACCCACAGATGAAGGACATGGAAGAGCTCAAAAGCTCTTTTGAGGACTCTCACCCGGGTATCAAGGTCAACTTCATCCAGATGGAAGAAAATGATCTTCGTGACGCTGTCACCAAGGACGTTGCCACCAAGGGCGGTCAGTATGACATCGTCACAGTAGGCAGTTACGAGGTTCCGATCTGGGGCCAAAACGATTGGCTGATGGATCTCACCGATCGTGCCGCTTCAAAGGCCGATTACGACGTCGATGACCTGCTGCCGCCTGTGCGCGACGCCTTGACGGTGGATGACAAGCTCTACGCCGTCCCGTTCTACGGCGAGTCTTCATTCCTGATGTACAACAAGGAAATGTTCGACGCCGCCGGCCTCACCATGCCGGAGTACCCCACTTGGCAAGAAGTCGGTGACTTCGCACGTAAGCTCAAGACGCCCGATGTCAGCGGCATCTGTCTGCGAGGTAAGCCAGGCTGGGGCGAAATGTTCGCTGCCCTGACACCTGTTGTGCAGACCTTCGGCGGGAACTGGTTCGATAAGGATTGGAACGCCACGGTCAACTCCCCCGAATTTACTGAGGCTGTTACCTTCTACACCGATCTGCTCAAGGATGCTGGCGAACCAGACCCCGTATCCACTGGCTTCACCGAGTGCCTTAACCTGTTCACCAAGGGCAAGGCTGCGATGTGGTACGACGCCACCTCAGCCGCCGGTTCAGTGGAATCTCCTGAGCTCAGTGATGTTGCTGGCAAGGTCGGTTACGTCCACGCACCCGTTGTGAAGACCGAGGAATCAGGATGGTTGTGGGCCTGGAACCTTGCCATCCCGAACACCTCCAAGAAGCAGGATGCTGCGTGGGACTTCGTCAGCTGGGCCACCAGCAAGGAATACATCAACCTGGTAGGAACCACACTGGGCTGGAGCCGCGTTCCCCCGGGCTCACGTACCTCCACCTACAACATTCCTGAGTACAAGGATGAAGCCAGCGCCTTTGCCGGTATCACCTTGGACATCATGAATGCGGTGAATCCCAAGCAGCCCGGCGTCGACCCGCAGCCGTGGGTAGGCATCCAGTACGTGACGATCCCTGAGTTCCAGTCATTGGGTAATCAGGTTTCGCAGGACCTCGCAGATGTCCTGGCCGGCCGTGACACGGTAAAGAACGTCCTGGACAAGGGTCAGGCCCTAGCCCAAAAGGCCGGGGACGCTCAAAAGAAGTAACGCCCTCACCCAACCGGTGGCTGGCCCCGCATGATGTGCGGGGTCAGCCACTGCCCTCCCTTTCCGAACAAGCATTAAGGCAGTCATCATGACAGCGACGCTAGAGCGCCCCGTAAAGAAGCGGGCGGTCAAAAAACAAAAGCTGGTGCTGAGCCCTTCACAAAAGAAGGGTCTGCGGCTTTCCCGCGCACTCCTGTGGCCCGGACTCATTGTTGCCATTCTTATTACGCAAGTCCCGTTCCTGGTGACAATCTACTACTCGTTCCAACAGTGGAACCTGCTCCGGCCCGGATCACGGGCCTTCGTGTGGTTCGACAACTACGTCACAGTTTTTACCGGCGGTGAATTCCTCGGGTCCCTTCTAGCTACAGTCCTGATCACCGGCAGCTCAGTGGTGCTGTCCGTGGTGTTTGGTCTTCTCATCGCCTTGTTGCTGGACCGAAAATTTCACGGCCAGGGCTTGGCTCGCACACTTTTGATCACCCCGTTTTTGATGATGCCCGCCGCCGCTGCACTCATCTGGAAATGGTCCATCTTGGATGCCAACGTTGGCATGCTCAACTGGGCACTTTCCCTGGTGGGTGTTGACCCTGTCCAGTGGAACACCAACCACCCGGTCTTGACCATCATCATGGTTTTGACCTGGCAGTATGCCCCCTTCATGATGCTCATTCTGCTGGCCGGCTTGCAGAGCCAATCCGGTGAAATCTTGGAAGCTGCCTCGGTTGATGGTGCAGGCCCCATCCGCACCTTCTTCACGATGACGTTGCCGCACCTTCGCCAGTACATCGAATTGGCTTCCCTGTTGGGCGGCATCATGCTGCTCCAGGTTTTTGACCCCATCGCCATCATGACGCGTGGATCCGGCGGCACCAAGACCTTGTCATATCTCTTGTATGAGCGGGCCTTTGTGGGCCTGGAAATCGGCGAGGCTGCAGCCTACGGTGTCATCACGGTCCTTCTGACCATCATTGTTGCCACAGTGGCCCTGCGCCTACTCTTCAAGATCTTCAGCAACGAAGGAGCACGTCCATGAGCACCGCAACAATTTCCACAAAACGAAAGAAGCCACTGCGGACCAGGGCAAACTCAGCCATCCTCACCACGGTGACATGGATAGTTGTCGTTGCGTTCTTCTTCCCGGTTGCATGGATGGTCTTCACAGCCTTCAAGTCCGAAAAAGCCGCGGCAACATTTCCTCCCACGTTCATTACTGAACTCAGCTTCGACAACTTTGCGATCGTTCTAGATCGTGGATTTGGCGTCTACCTGATCAACTCGTTCTCGGCCAGCGTTGGTTCTACCTTGATTGTGCTTCTGCTGGCCATCCCCGCCGCCTACGCCATGTCGATCCGACCCATTTTCAAGTCCACTGACGCACTGTTCTTCTTCATCTCTACTCGGTTCATGCCCGTTGCAGCAGCCATCATCCCCATTTATCTGTTGCTGCAGTTCATGGGCTTGCTCGATAATATTTCCGCGTTGAGCTTGTTGTACGTCGGCATGAACCTACCCTTGGCTGTATGGATGATGAGATCATTCTTCATGGAAGTTCCGGTGGAGATCGTAGAAGCCTCCCAGTTGGACGGGGCCAACTTCTTTACCGAAATAGTTCGCGTAGTCATGCCTTTGGTGGCACCGGGTATCGCTGCGGCGGGCCTGATCTGCTTCATCTTCTCCTGGAACGAATACTTCCTAGCCAATCTGCTCACCTCTACAGCCGCCCGCACCACACCACCGTTCTTGGGTAGCTTTGTGGATGGTCGCGGCCAGTTCTTGGCCGTCCTCTCAGCCGCTTCAACTTTGGCCGTGCTGCCTGTTGTGATCGCTGGTTGGGTTGCGCAGAAGCGGCTGGTTCGCGGTTTGGCCATGGGAGCTATCAAATAGTCCCTAGCTAGAGCGTGAACTATACAATCTATGAGCCCCACCTTTCGGATCATGGCCCGTCCCATGACACGTCTCCCCTAGAAGGACCAACCACAACGTGACGAATCAACGCTTCGTGCTCGGCATCGACGCCGGCCAGACCAATGTCAAAGCGGTGCTGCACGATCAGCAGCTGCGGCCCGTAGCCGTGGCACGCCGCTCCAGTCCGGTCACTACCAGCCAGCCACGCTACGCAGAGCGTTCCCAGGACGAGCTTTGGGCCGCCACGGCCGACGCCATCGCCGAGGTCATCAAGTCCTCCGGCGTCTCGCCCAAGGACATTGTTGGTGTGGGTCTTGCAGGGCACGGTGATGGTTTGCATCTGGTGAAAAAGTCCGGGCAGGCTGCCAGCATGGCTATCACCGCGATGGACAGCCGCGCGTACCGGTATGCAGAAGAAATTCTGGCTGACCCTGCCCGGCGCAACATCATCTTAGAGAAGTCCGGCCAGTTGCCAGCAGCGAGTTCGCCCGGCGCGCTTCTAAAGTGGATGAGCGTTCATGATCCGGAGGCGGTGGAGAACGCCGATTACATGATGTCGTGCAAGGACGTCATCAGGCTGCGTCTGACGGGTGAGATTGCCACGGATATATCCGATGCCTGTTCCTCCTTCCTGGATACAAATTCAGCCCAGTGGAGCAGCGAGATCATGCAGGCCTACGGCGTGGCTGGGTTGGAGCGGCTACTTCCGGAGCTCCGGCTGGGCGGCGACATTGCAGGCCACATCACGGCCGCTGCAGCTCAAAGAACTGGTCTGGCGCAGGGCACGCCGGTGGTTATTGGCGTCCACGATGTGCAGGCGGCATCGATCGGGATGAGCGCCTTGACTCCTGGCCGGCTGGCCTTGGTTGCAGGCTCTTTTAGCACCAATGGCGTCACCACGAGGGAAAAGCATGTGGATTCCAGGTGGCAGTCGCGCCTTTCGGTGACCCCGGATTTGCGCATTGCCATGTCCACCTCCCCCACCGCGTCGCCAGCCGTCGAGTGGACGCTGCGACTCCTGGGCGTTGCCTCCGCCCAGGAGCGTGACGCGCTGTTCCACGAAACTGCGCAACTCTCGCCGGAGGCCCATGTGCCGCTGACCTTGCCCTTCCATTTCGCTTCCCCTTTGGGCGCTCATGCCTCCGCGGCGGTGGCTGGCATCCGCGGGTGGCACGATCGCCGCCACATGTTCCGTGGCACGCTGGAAGGAGTCGTTCTCATGCATGTCTGGCACACGCAAGCTCTGGCCGAGAAATTTAGGTGGGAGTCCGACGTCGTACTGGGAGGTGGGCTGTCAAACTCACCTTTGTACACCCAACTTGTTGCAAATGCGCTGCGGACGCCTATCTCTGTGATCGGCAATGAGGAGGCTGGCTCCTTTGGTGCCGCTGCTCTGGCGGGTGTTTCGGTTGGTTTGACGGCCAGCCTTGAGCAGGCCCAAAGGCTTGTTGAACGCGAACATCCCGTTGAGCCAACGGCGGCCTCAGCCGGGTACTGGGAGGATGTGATTGGGCAGTTCAACGAGCTCACACAGGAAATTTCGCCGTGGTGGCTCAATCATCACGGTGGGATTCAGGAACCATGACCACCCCAGCGACGGCTCCCAAGAATTCCTCGGGACAACGCCGCTCCCTCATCGTTGAAGCCATCCAAAAAGACGGCCGAGTTGAAGTCTCCGAGCTATCTTCCCGTTTTAACGTCTCAGAAGAGACCATTCGGCGCGACCTGAAGACCCTGGAACAAGCTGGCCAACTGCTTCGTGCCCATGGTGGTGCCATCCCGGCACGGCCGTTGATCGGGAACCGTTCCCAAACTTTCCGCGAATTATCTGGGGCGAATATTGCCTGCTATGCGCTGAGTTTGCTCCCTGCGCAGGGCACCGTGTTCATCGGTCCGGGCCGGTTGGGAGAATCGTTGGCGTCAATGCTGCCGAACTCTTCCTCGCTTCAAGTCATCACCAATTCCATCCATGTTGCATTGGAGGCCAGCAACCATCCCAACCTTGCTGTCTTTAACCTTGGTGGCACAGTGGACCCCACGGACGGCACACAAACCGGTCAGTGGACCAGGGAAGAATCCCAAAGCCTGCGTCTGGATATCTCCTTCATCGCCCCACGTGGGATGAGTACCGATGGTTATTTGACTGCGCCAAACCCACAATTGTCATCGCTTTTGAGAACCATCATTGATGTCACGGACCGCACCGTTATTTTGGCCGACCAGGAATCGCTCACGAACACCGGGTTGGTCAAAGTTGCCGCACTCAGTTCCCTCAGTGACGTGATCATAGAACCCGAAAGCGCCGGTTACATCCGTGCACTCCTGCACGGCCACGACACGCTCATCCACATCGCCGACGAATCGCCGGAGTACACATCATGAACGCAGTAGTAACCCTGACCCCAGCAGCAGCCATCGACCACACCTATGTCATGGATTCGCTCACCCTCGACCACGTCAACCGGGCCGCAAGTTCACACACCGAGCTCAGCGGCAAGGGAGTCAATGTGGCGCAAGCGATCTCACTCGCCACGGTTGAAGTCAGCGCCGTTCTGCAACTGCATGCCTCGGATCGTGACTTGGCCGGCCGGTCCCCTGTTCACCCGTTCATCAGTGCCACCACTGCGGAACGCCCCACACGCATTAACACCACCATCATTCACGATCACGGACACACCACCAAGGTCAATCAGTCACCGGTCCCCCTCACCGCTGCGGAATGGCAGAAGCTGTGCCAACGCACCAAGGACGAGATTTCTCGGTTAGGGGCCGGCTGGCTCGTTATCAGCGGCAGCATTCCCACCTACACCACCGGCGGCGCTGTCGACATCACAGAACTGTTGGAGTGGGCCGCAACCCAAGGTGTCAAAACCGCGCTCGACACCAGCGGACCTGCCCTTGAAG
The DNA here is from genome assembly GCF_040686835.1 of Specibacter sp. NPDC078692. Classification (NCBI taxonomy): domain Bacteria; kingdom Bacillati; phylum Actinomycetota; class Actinomycetes; order Micrococcales; family Micrococcaceae; genus Specibacter; species Specibacter sp. NPDC078692. Next base: position 4,456 of record NZ_JBFBLV010000009.1, on the reverse strand, counting down.
GTGCACTGGGCGCATCCGTACCCATCACCCTCATCAAACCCAACACTCATGAACTTGCCGCCCATCTTGGCCGGTCGCTGCGAACAGTTGGCGACGTCATCGCAGCAGCGCGCGAACTGCTTACCGGGGCGCTGGAGATTGTTTATGTCAGCATGGGAGTTGATGGCGCCTTGTGCATCACCAAGTCCGGTGTGTGGTTGGCTCGGGCCACTGCTGCAACAGTGGCCAATACGGCCGGAGCAGGCGATGCCTCGCTAGCTGGGTTTGTCTCGGGATATATGGCTGCTGGCATGGATTCAAACAATGGCGGTGCCGCGTTTGAACAGGCCATCACGAGGGCTGCTTCGTGGGGGGCCCATGCCGTGTCGCTTGAAACCACCATGCTTTTTTCCGTAGCCACCGCCCCGCCGGCCAACACACAACAGAACCCAGACCCTGCCCAGGCTCTCAACGACCCCGCGATTCTCTAGAGCATTCGATTGGATGGTTCCAGCTGTTGAGAATCGCGGCCCGGTTCACGGGGTCAGCATCTGGTGGAGATTGTCAGCGTTTGGCGATCAGTGCAGCGCAATGGTGTTGACTGCCGTGAATTTGTCCCGGATGTACGCATTTGCATGTGCCCCCAGCTCCTCGCTGTTATCCCATAGATTGCGCCAGATACCGAGCATGCCGGCCACATCAGGGGCAATAACAGCCGATGAGAAGGACTCGAAGACAACGGGCCCGTCGTAGCCAACATGTCCCAGGGCTTTGAAAAAGGTATCGAAGTCCACGTTCCCGGTGCCAAGGTACCCGCGGTGGCTCTCACCAATATGGACATACCGCAGTGCTTCCGCGGTGTTCAGAACGGGTGAGAACATATCCGACTCTTCGATGTTCATATGATAGGTGTCCAAGTGGACACCGAGGTTTGCCCGGCCAAGCTCTTGCACGTACTTTAGTGCCTGGCGAGCCGTGTTCAGGATGTTGCTTTCGTACCGGTTGACAACCTCAACTGAGACGTTGACGCCCAGATCTGCAGCTCTGTCTGATACTCGCCCAATGACAGCCATGCTGTTGTGCAAGCCTTGGCTGGACACCGGCTCTAGGTACTTCTTCATGCCGCAGTAAATCACCCCGCACAGATCGGTGCCACCTACTTCGGCGACGACATCCAAGGCGCGGTTCAGCAACAACTCCCCTGTTCGGACCACATCTGGGTCCTCACTGCTGATGTCAGCCTCAGCGGAAAGCCCCAAGGACCCCGTTGCACCCAGGTCATAGTCTTTGAGGGCAGATTTGGCCGCCTCAACATCAAAGGCGAAGGGGTCCATGAGCGGGAATTCAATCAGGTCAAAGCCCGCTTCTTTCGTCTTGTTCACAGAATGACGGATGCCTGCAGCATCGAAGAGACCGGTCCAGACCAGACCGTGGCAGCCAATTTTCATTAGTTTCCTCACTTAGGGTTAATTGCTGGATATTGCTACTGCTTAGGTGAAGCCCGCAAGGGACTTCTGGCGTGGTTTCGACTCAGAATTTCGCCAGTAATGCGCGGCGGTGCTCTTCATCGGGACGGGTATGAATGCGGTCTGCGTTTTCCGGGGCAAGAAAAGTTGGTGTCCCCACGGACAATGCCCCCAGCATGACTCTGGAGACCTTGACGGCCATTTGGGTGATTTGCAGGGCTTCTTCGGGTGTGCTGCCCAGGGCGAACATGCCATGGTTGAGAAGGTAAATGACCTTCGGATGGCTGCCGTGCTCGTGGATATGAGCAGCCAACCTAGCGAGAACTTCCTGTGCCAGCGGCAATCCTGGATCAATGTAGGGGATCAACAATTGAGCTTTCCCCATCACCACAATTTGGTCAGGGAACATGCTCCCTTGCATCAAATAGGAAGCTTTGTCTGAGCACAGGAGCGCGTTGACGGGAACTGGATGGGTATGTGCCACAGCAGTGACCCCGGGAATCTGCTGACACACTGCGTGCAACAGCGATTCAACTGAGGGGCGCTTTGTTCCCCCAACAGTGGCCTCCATCAAAGCAGAAGTCACATGCTCATCTGACGCCGGACCTGACTTAATCAGGGTCATCAGCATTCTAAGATCGACTTCAACAAAGTCCTGTTCACCGGAAGTGTAGAGGTTGGCCCCGGAGGCTTTCACCAGCATTCGATCCTCTGTCGTGCGCACAGAGGTGTTGCCCTCGGCCAGGATAGTCAGATCAGACTGAGGGTCACCGATCATTCTGGAAAAACGGATGATCTCGGCAAGCTTGTCGCCGGGCTGAGTTTGATTATTCATGAATTCCTTCAAGGGCGGGGACAATCGGGGAGCTCTCACGGGCAGGGAAGAATGTGCTGGTTTCAGTTCCGGCACCATGCAGCGTTGCGTACACCTCGGCAATGCTCGTGCAAGAACCGGTGGCAACGGCTTGAACCGCAATATTGCCGATGCTTGAGGCCTCTGCGGGTCCAGCCACGACGATCAATCCAGTCAAATTTGCTGTCAATTGGCACAACAGGGCGTTCTTTGACCCACCACCAACGATCCGTAGCGAGGTCATCGATGTTCCAGTAACTGCCTCCGCAGACTTCAGCGCAACGCCATAGGCTGCAGCAAGACTGTCCAGAATGCAGCGGACCGTTTCGCCGCGTGATGTAGGCTGTGGCCGCCCAACTTCCTGGCAGAGAACACCGATGCGTTCAGCCATCTGGCCAGGAGCCAGTAGCCGATCATCAGCAACGTCGAAGACTACTGTGTTGCCTTCCGCCGCTTCCGCCAAAGCTAAGAGCGGCACGAGCTCAGGAGTCACACCGTCTTCTCTAGCCCAGTCGCGCAGGCACTCCTGCAAAATCCACATACCGTTGAGATTTCGAAGGAGCAAAATGCCGTCTACACCACGCTCATTCGTGAACTGGGCTTCCAGAGCAGCTGGGGTTTTTACCGGCTCATCCACAGCAACCCCAACCAATGACCACGTACCGCTGGAGATCAGGCCTTCTGTGTCGTGTGCGCTTCGTTGGGATGTGGCAAACGCGAACGCGCTTGCCGTGTCATGGCTGGCCACACGATACACCGGGACTGCTGCACTGGCACCGATATGTTCGGTGATCTCCGAGGTGGTCAACGCCGCGAAGGTACCTGGGGCGTTGATCTGCGGAAAGTCCAGATCAACCAGCCCGTGGGCTGCAATCAGTTCTTGCGACCACTCATCCGTGGACGGGTCCATCAGCTGACTTGTGGAAGCAATGGTCGGCTCCGTGCCCATGGAGCCGGTGAGCAAGTAGACCCAAAGATCAGGCACAAACAACAACTTTTCATGGTCGAAGGGCTTGCGTGCGTTGAGTTCGGACAGCCGGAATGAGGAATTGATGGCCTGATCCGGGACGCCGCTGATGCCATAAACAGACTCGGTGTTGAGGCCTCTTACCTTGATTTGGGAAGCGGGGTCAGCAGCTCCCCGATGGTGGCGAAGAGCTCTGATCCGCGGATTGTTTCGCTCCAGCACCGCAAAATCCACTCCCCATGAATCCACACCGATACTGCTCAGCGCGGAGCCTGTCTCAGCACATCTGGCAACGGCCCGTTCAAGTCCCTTGAGTGACTCGGAGAACAACTTGTCGATGTCCCAGGACAGATAGCCAGCGTCCATGATGGGTTCGTTGCTGAATCTGTGCACTTCCTCAAGTTCAAGCCCATTGGCCGTGAGTAAGCCGAGCATCACGCGTCCGCTGGATGCACCGAGATCAATGGCCGCATGTGCTGCGTGCGCTGGGTGTGTGGGAATCGCCGTAGTTTCAAATCCTGACATGATCTACTCCTATCGCAGGAAGGCTGCTGCCACGCCGGCGTCTACCGGGATGTGCAGTCCCGTGGTGTGCGAGAGCTCAGCGCTGGTGAGCACGGCGGCGGCGTTGGCCACGTTTTCCGGCAGGACTTCGCGCTTGAGCAGGGTCCGCTGAGCGTAGTATTCGCCCAGCTTCTCCTCATCCACCCCGTACACGGCCGCGCGCTTGGCGCCCCAACCGCCGGCGAAGATGCCGGAGCCGCGGACCACGCCGTCGGGGTTAATGCCGTTGACGCGGATGCCGTATTCGCCCAGTTCAGCAGCGAGCAGGCGCACCTGGTGAGCCTGATCAGCCTTCGTAGCGGAGTAGGCGATGTTATTCGGACCAGCGAACACGGAATTCTTAGAGGAGATATAGATGATGTCTCCACCCATGTCCTGTTCGATCAGGACCTTGGCCGCAGCCTTGGAAACCAGGAAGGAGCCCTTGGCCATGACGTTGTGCTGGAGATCCCAGTCCTTCTCGGAGGTTTCCAGCAACGGCTTGGAGATGGACAGACCGGCGTTGTTAACCACCAAATCCAGACCGCCAAATGCCAAAACGGCGGCGTCAACAGCGCCCTGCACAGCGGCTTCGTCGGTGACATCGGCACGGATTCCGATCGCCACATCCGGGCCGCCCAACTCCAG
>NZ_JBFBLV010000008.1:126057-160146 GCF_040686835.1 Specibacter sp. NPDC078692 | reverse complement strand
CAGTGAGCTATGGAGTCACATCCAGAGGCGGAACGGCCAATACCCATCCTGCCAGCCAGTCCCAGACCAGCTACAAACAAGTCTCACAGTGAGCTTTGGTCGCTTACAGTCGCTTACAGTCACCTAACCGACCAAAGCTCACTGTGAGATTCACGGCGAATGCCCGAGAATGCCCGTAAATGTCCGAACAAACGTAAAAGCACTTATTCAAACAGTGACATGAAACACAGGCAGCCTATTTGAACATAAAGGGCTCATTTTCGCCGGATAGCAAACAAAACCCTCGTGTTTGCTTGACAGAAGCGATCCGTTCATGAATGGTTCACATCTATGCGCTTGGCTCAATAACGTTCCCGCAATTGTGTCCGTGGATTGCCCCTGTGCCCATCCTCGGAAGACTTCTTCGGGCGATCATCACCCATGGCACAACGGCGTGCCGCCCTTTCGAGAGTTGGAGACATGACGAGCAACAACTTCTACAAGGCAGGACTGGGGGCCGCTTTGGCCCTTGGACTCGCCGTTGCACCGCTGGCAATTGCGCCAGCAATGGCCAACGACGTTCCTGACATAACCGAAACGACGGCCGCTGCTAGCACCGAATCAGCTGCCCCTGAGAGCACACCCGAAAGCACGACGGCGGATCCCTCACCGGATCTCGCACCCGCACCCTCCGCAGATGCCTCTGAATCTGCGGAGGCAGCGGAGGCAACAGAGCCGCTGGCCGTTGAACCGTTGGCTGCCCCTCCGGCCGCACCGAACGTCATCATTAATGAGGCCTACCTCAACGGTGGCAGTGCGAACGCCACCTACAAGAACAAGTACGTGGAGTTGTACAACCCCACGGCCGCCGACATCAACTTGAGCGGCTGGTCGTTGCAGTACCGCTCATCCGGCGGCAAAGTTGCACCCACGGGCTTGGCCGCCTTATCCGGCACCATTAAGGCCAACGACTACTACCTGATCAAGGGCAGCTCCAACGGTGACACCGGGCTTGACCTGCCGCCCGCAGATGGCGACGCCAGCGGCTTCTCATTCTCCGGTTCCGCCGGGACGCTGATCCTCGCCAATCAGGCAGAACGGCTGCCCGCTGACCTGGCAGTTGGTTCGCTTGTGGGCACCACAGGAATCGTCGACCTCCTCGGCTACGGCAGCTCCGAAACCTTTGAAACTGCAGCCTCCACGAATGCGAGTGCCAGCACCTCGCTGAACCGCACAACTTTCATCGACACGGACAACAACGCGGAGGACTTCACCACGTCCGCTCCGACACCCACCGGCACCGCTCGTGGAGACGAGCCCCCGGCACCGCCGGAAGACGCCGGCACCAAAACCATCGCCGAGATCCAGGGCGAGGGCGCCAAGAGCCCCCTCGAAGGATCCACCGTCACCACCAAGGGCAAGGTCACTGCGGCCTACCCCACTGGCGGATTCAACGGCTACTTCATCCAGACCCCCGGCACCGGCGGCGATCTGGACATGGCAACACACAAGGCCTCCAACGGTATTTTCATTTACTCCCCCGCAACCGTGGCTGACGTCAAGATTGACGATTACGTCCAGGTCACCGGGCTCGTCAAAGAATTTGGTGGCAACACCGGAAGCACCACCACCGAGATCGACGTCCCCGCCAAGGGCATGACAAAACTGGACGATGCAGCGGCAGAGGTCAAGGCCGCCGTCGTAGGTGTCCCGGAAACCACTGAAGCCCGCGAAACCCTTGAGGGCATGCTCATGGCACCCGAGGGCGACTACACCATTACGGACAACTACTCGCTGAACAACTACGGCGAGGTTGGTTTGGCTGTGGGAACCGATATGCTGCTGCAGCCCACCGCTGTGGGGCAGGTCGGTTCCGCCGCGCACGCCGCTCAGGTAGCCACTAACGCTGCCAAGGGCATCAAGCTCGACGACGGCGCCAGCACCAACTTCCTCAATGCTGCAGGACAGTCGGTCCCGCTGCCGTGGCTCAGCGCCGCAACCCCCATGCGTTTGGGATCCACAGGCACCTTCGCCGGAAACGTCATCTTCGATGACCGCAACGGCGCCTACAAGTTCCAGCCCTTGGAAGCACTGACACCGAGCAATGCTGACGATGTGCAGCCGATCGCATTTGGTACCAACCGCAATGAAATCGCCACTCCCAAGCCCGTGGGCGGGGATTTGAAGGTAGCCACCTTCAACGTGCAGAACTACTTCACGCAGACCGGCGATCTGGACCCCAAGTGCCAGTTCTACAACGACCGCGAAGGTAACCCCATCGCTGTCCGCACCGGTTGTGATCAGCGCGGTGCCGCGAATGCGGAGAACCTCAAGCGCCAGCAGGACAAGATCGTGGCCGGCATCCACCAGTCCGGAGCCGATGTGCTCTCACTGGAGGAAATTGAGAACTCCGCTAAGTTCGGCAAGGACCGCGACGCAGCGCTGGCCACCTTGGTTGCCGCTCTCAACGTTGAAACACCCGGCGTCTGGGACTATGTCCGCTCCCCCGCGGCACGTCCGGCCGTTGACGTAGAAGACGTGATCCGTACGGCGTTCATCTACAAAAAGGCTGTTGCCAAGCCTGCGGGTGACTCCGTTATTTTGGACGATAAGGCGTTCACCGGCATTGCCCGCCAGCCGTTGGCTCAGGCCTTCACACTGACAGATGATGCAAATTCAGCCAAGGTCATCTTGATCGCGAACCACTTCAAGTCCAAGGGTTCGGCGATCGGAAACGACACCGATCAGGGCCAGGGTAACTCAAACCTTGCCCGCACCGCGCAGGCAGCAGCTCTGGTGCAGTTCTCCACATCATTGCAGGCTTCACAGGGCACCAACAAGGTCCTGCTCATGGGTGATTTCAACGCCTACACCTTTGAAGATCCCATGCTCGTGATGGCCGCCGCCGGCTACGTGGACCAGGGCGCCAAGACAGGCAAGCACTCCTACGCCTTTGGTGGTCTGGTGGGATCACTGGATCACATTGTGGCCACCCCGGCAGCCAATGCGCTGATCACCGGTGCGGACATCTGGAACATCAACTCCGCTGAGTCCATCGCCATGGGCTACAGCCGTTACAACTACAACGTCACGAACTTCTATGACGCTTCAGCCTTCGCCGCCTCCGATCACGATCCTGTGGTTGTCGGTCTCAAGCTTGGTGGCGCCGCGGCGAACACCAAGGACATCAACCTGTTGAACATCAACGATTTCCACGGCCGCATTGACGCCAATACGGTGAAGTTTGCCGGCACTGTGGAGCAGTTGCGCGCCGCCTCAGGCGAGGCTAATACGGCGTTCCTGTCCGCTGGCGACAACATTGGTGCCAGCCTGTTCGCTTCCTCTTCGCAGGATGATCAGCCCACCATTGACGTGCTGAACGCCCTGGATCTGCAGGCTGCAGCCGTTGGTAACCATGAGTTCGACAAGGGCTTTGCGGACCTTACCGATCGCGTCATCCCTGCCGCCGACTGGAGCTACCTCGGCGCCAACGTGTACAAGAAGGGCACCACCACCCCGGCGCTCGAGGAGTACAAGATCATCACCGTCGACGGCGTCAAGGTCGCCATCATCGGTGCCGTCACCCAGGAAACCCCCACGCTGGTGACACCCACTGGCATCAACATGCTGGACTTCGGGGATCCCGTTGAAGCCGTGAACCGTGTTGCCAAGAAGATCGTCGACGGCAAGCTTGCCGATGTCATCGTGGCCGAATACCACGAGGGCGCCGGCGCAGGCACCCCCGATGGCGCAACCTTTGAAGAGGAAGTTGCTGCCGAGGGCGCATTCCGCGAACTCGTCACCAAGACCAGTGCCTCGGTCAACGCCATCTTCACCGGTCACACGCACAAGCAGTACGCCTGGGATGCACCCATTCCCGGCGTTTCCGCTGACGCAGCAGTCAAGACCCGCCCCGTCCTCCAGACTGGAAGCTACGGCGAGTTCATTGGCCAGATCGTCCTGACAGTGGACACCAACAACAAGGTTGTCTCCTACACGCAGGGCAATGTGCCCCGTTCAAAGAACGACGATGCACACCTGATCAACGCCTTCCCGCGTGTTGAAGAGGTCAAAACCATCACGGCTGCAGCCCTGGCTGCAGCCGAAGAAGCCGGTAGCGTTCCCGTGGGCAAGATCTCCGCTGACATCACGACAGCGCAGACCTTCGACGCCGCAACGAACAAGTTCACCCGCGATGACCGTGCCAGCGAATCCACGCTGGGCAACTTGGTGGGCAACTCACTCCTGGACGCACTCAAGAGTGAGCAGACAGGCGGAGCCGAGATCGGCGTCGTCAATCCTGGCGGTCTGCGCGCGGACCTGCTGTACAAGAACGAAGGCCTCGAGGACGGCGTGGTAACGTACGCGGCCGCCAACGCTGTGCTGCCGTTCGTGAACAACCTGTGGACAACCTCTCTCACTGGCGCGCAGCTCAAAACCATGCTGGAGCAGCAGTGGCAGACCAACGCGGACGGCAGCATTCCCAGCCGCCCGTTCCTGAACCTGGGACTGTCCTCCAACGTGGACTACACCTACGATTCCACCCGTAAGCTGGGCGACCACATCACCTCCGTGGTCATCAACGGTGCACCACTGGATCTGACGCGTTCCTACCGTGTGGGCACGTTCAGCTTCCTGGCCACCGGCGGCGACAACTTCCGCATCTTCACCGAGGGCACCAACACCAAGGATTCCGGTCTCATTGACCGCGATGCCTGGATCAAGTACCTCGGCGAAAAGTCTGCCGATGCTCCGATTGCACCTGACTTCTCCCGCCGCGGCGTGGACGTAGTCGATGCACCGGCCACGGTCACCGAAGGCCAGCAGGTCACGCTTGGATTGAACAAGCTGGATCTGACCTCCCTCGGCGTCACCAAGTCCACATCGGTCACTGTCCGTTACGAGCCTTCGGGCAGCGGTGGCGGCACCGGATTCGCGGTCTTGGCCGCAGCGGTTCTGCCGTCCGAGTTGGGCACCGCCACGGTCACCGACGGAGCTGCAACACTGAGCTTCACGGTGCCGGCACAGCTCAACGCCGGCCGCTTCACCATCACCACCGACGCCGGCACGTACGCCCGCCTGCCGATCACCATCCCCGTGACGGCTGGCACGGTTGTACCTCCCACTACAACGCCCTCAAGCACGACGCCGGGCACCTCACCATCCGCTGGTGCCGGCGACGGCGCGGGTAAGCTCCCCAACACCGGAGCCTCCTCGTTGCCGTTGGGCTTGGGCGCTTTGGTGCTCCTCGGAGCAGGAACGGCTGTGGCCATGGCTAACCGCCGCAAGGCAGCCAAACACTAGCTGTTCCGTTTTACCGCTGTTGTTCCACTACTGACCCGCAGTGGACGGCGAGACTCACAGGATTCTCTGTGGTTTCACCGTCCGCTGCGGGTCAGCTGCGTTAAGCCAAAATGGCCGCGGCAATCACGTCAGCATCCACCACTGTGCGGTAACCACTGCGGTACTTGGCGGAGGCCTCGGCCGCGATGGCCGTGCCCCACTGGGTCGAGGAAAGCTGCAGCCCAAGAACATAGAGTCCCTCGACCGGGACACCTACCCCATCCACCGGCTGGTATGGCGGCGCAGTGACGTCAAGGCCGCTAGTGACGACGGGTCCGCCGTCGGAAGCCATCATCATGCGGGGCCGGACAATCCCGTCGGCCAACAGGTTTTGCAGCAACCCAGACGCACTGTTTTGCACGTTGTTAGACGGCGCGAGTGCCTCGATCAAGTGGCGCGCTACCCACGGGGCATCGGCCACCCAGGGAGAGCTGGCAGTGAACACTCCATGCTCAACACGGAATACCGGATCCGGCCCGGTGAAATGAACCACCCCGGCCCGCACCAACGCGGCCAGCTGCTCAACGCGGATAGCTGGCGGACCGCTGGCCAACCCTTCGACGAATCCTTCAAACCAGCCGCGCAGCTCCCCCAGCCAAGACTCCTGAGTGATGCCACGGTCGGCCACGAGCGATTTCACAATCGCCCGCCCAGCATTCAGCGCACCAATCGCCATCTTGACCGGATCATCTTCGCCGAGCGCCGAACCTGCAGCGTCCGCCACGAGGTACTCCAGCACGGCGGCGTCCAGCTGATCGTGGGTGGCAAAACGCCTGGTCGCGGTGGGCAGTCCGCCACGGTCGGCAAGGCCGGCACGGCTGGCCGCTAACCCGGCAAGAGGGCGGGCCAGCCCAGGCAAATCCAACACATGACCGTCCAGCACATGCCGCGCCAGCAACTCGGCGAGCTCCTGCTCCCAGGCCGGGGAGCCGCCGTCGAGCCCGGCATGCAGCAGGGCATCGAGCTCCGGCAGCAGCTCCTGGGTGACCAACTCGGGGCGGGTCCGGGCCAGCGTGGTGTAATACGCCCAGATGGTGTCCCGGTGCAGCAGCGGCCAAATATCGTGGTCAAAACCGGCTGTGGCACCCATGGCACGAATGGCGGCCACGGCATCCTCGCCCAGGAACCGCAACGTGATCGACTGCGGATAGTACGCAGCCAGTTCGGCCTTGGCCCGGTACGGCGTGCCGCGCCGGGAAGCGCCCACAATGACCGGTTCACGCCCCGACACCACGTAGCGCAGCGCCTGCCCCGCCGGACGCCCGGTGTCCTCAAAACGCCCGCCACGACCCTCGGTCAGCTGGCCCACCACATCAAAAAAGTTCAGCCCCATGCCGCGCACCAGCACGGTTTCCCCGGCGGGCAGCTGGTCCCAATCAACGTCGTTGGGTACGGCAGGGGGCAGGTACGTCAGCCCATGATGGCGTGCATCATCGCGCAGCCCGCGCTGGGCCGGACTGAGCTTGGACTCCACATGACCTAGGGCCAGCACCACCTGATCCGCGTGCAGTTTTGGTCCCTCGAGAAGTTCGAGATCGAACCCGCCTTGGGTGCGGTTACGCACCACACGCTTGGCTTCAGTGGCGTGATTGAACAGGCTGACACCGTCTGGCAGGCTTTCGCGCAACTGCTCAAAGCACCAGCTCAGATACCGGCCGTAGAGGGGGCGGCTGGGGAAGTTGTGTTCCGCCAGGTGTGCCAGCTCTTGCCGATCTTCTTCGCTGAGTCCGGCCCACGGGGCGTCGCGCTGGGCCGCGCGCCACTGGTTGAACGTGCAGCCGGCCACGGGCAGCGAGTCCACGCCTTGGTCAGGAATAAGTGTGGGGAAAAAGCTCTGGGTGTTCATCAGATAGAGGCGCGATTGCTCCGTGCGCCACACATGGCCGGCGCCGGGCGCGAAGGGGTCGATGAGGTGGATGTGTAACTCCCGGGCTTGGCCCTCGTTTTGGGATCGGCGCGCCAGTAGCCGTTCCACCACGGAAGTCCCGCGGGGCCCCGCCCCCACAATTGCCACCGTCTGTACGCCCAAAGATTCCACTCTTCGAGTTTAACTGACGGTGCCTAACGGCTCGGCGGGCGCGAGAACTGCCAGCCCCGCTCAGCCCCACCCGCGCCCAGCCCTGAACGTGCGCGTGGTTTGTAGCTAACGGGACGCAGCTCCAGAAGTAGCGCGTGGTTAACTCGCAACCACGCTCAGCTTCAACGAAGATGGTGCCATGACTGAAGCTGCCACGAGCCCCACACTTGCACCCGAGCCCACCGCGTCCCACACGTCCCAGCAGTCCCCCGAGCCCGCCGATGAAAACCTGTGGCTGGAGGACATCCACGGCGAGGACGCCATGAACTGGGTCCGCGAGCACAATGAGCGCACCGACGCCACTCTGGTGAACCCCGCATACAAGGCTCTGGAAGCACGGGTATTAGAAGTCCTGGACTCCAAGGACCGGATCCCCATGGTGTCCAAGCGCGGCGATTGGTATTACAACTTCTGGCGCGACGAGACGAACCCGCGCGGGCTATGGCGCCGCACCTCGTGGGAGAGCTACCTCAGTGATACGCCCGTTTGGGATGTGCTGCTCGATGTTGATGCGCTCTGCGTCGCCGAAGATGAGCAATGGCTGTGGGCGGGTGCGTCTTTCCTGCGGCCCGCTCCCGGCGAGGAGTACCGCAATGCCATGGTGGCACTCTCCCCCGATGGCGGCGACGCGGTGGCCTACCGGGAATTCGATCTTGCCACACGCACCTTTGTGGCGGGCGGATTTGAGCTTCCGGCCGCCAAGACCCGGCTGAGCTGGGTGGATGCAGACACACTCTACGTGGGCACCGATACCGGCGAAGGGTCCATGACGACCTCCTCCTACCCGTCCGCTGCACGCGTCCTGCGTCGCGGGGATTCCCTGGCCCAGCTGGCCGCGAAGGAGCCGTTGTTCTCCGTCCCGCTGGATCACCTCAGCGGTGGCGTCTCGCACAGCAGCACCCCGGGATTCGAGCGGGACCTCGCCTACGACGTTTTGGACTTCTACAACAGCCGCAGCTACCTGCGCGTGGGCGATGACTGGGTGCACATCGATGTCCCTGATGACATGAACGTCTCCCTCCACCACGAGTGGCTGCTGTTGCGCCCGCGCACTGACTGGAACGTTTCCGGCGCCGAGAACGGCACAGTCTATGGCGCTGGAACTCTGCTGGCGATCGAACTGGACGCTTTCATGGCCGGCAGCCGTTCGCTGACCACCATTTTTGCGCCCTCGGCGTCTGTTTCTTTGCAGTCGTGGAGCTGGACCCGTGACTTCCTGCTGCTGAACTTGCTCTCCGATGTCTCCTCCAAGATCCTGGTGCTGGACCCGGCCGCGAACTGGGCCGCCACGGAACTGGACGCCTGCCCGCCGTTGCACTCGGTGGACGCCTTTGCCGTGGACGACGAAGATCCCGACGCCGGCAACGATTACTGGCTGGTCGCTTCCGGCTACCTCACCCCCACCACGGTGCTGCGCGGCTCGCTGACCCCGGGCGGCACCCCCGGTGCGGCTGCAACGGTGGTGCGGGAGGCGCCGTCGTTCTTCCCGGCGGAAAACTACCGCGTGGAGCAGCACTTTGCCACCTCCGCCGATGGCACCCGCGTGCCCTACTTCCAGGTGGGGCCACAGGACCTGAAGCTCGACGGAGCGAACCCCACCTTGCTGGGTGGTTACGGCGGGTTTGAGGTATCGCGGACGCCGTCGTACAGCGGCGCGGTGGGACGCACGTGGCTGGAGCGCGGCGGCGTGTACGTGGTGGCGAACATCCGCGGCGGTGGCGAATACGGGCCCAGCTGGCACACGGCCGCGCTGCAGGAGAACCGTTACCGCGCGTACGAGGATTTCGCCGCCGTGGCCCGCGATCTGTCGGCGCGCGGGGTGGCTGCCCCGGCGCATCTGGGCTGCGCAGGCGGCAGCAACGGCGGGTTGCTGGTGGGCAATATGCTCACGCAGTATCCGGAATTGTTCGGAGCGATTTCCTGCGGGGTGCCGTTGCTGGATATGCGCCGGTACACGAAGCTGTCGGCGGGGGCGTCGTGGATTGCCGAGTATGGCGACCCGGATGTGCCGGAGCAGTGGGAGTTCATCAAAACGTTTTCGCCGTACCATTTGCTGCGCTCTGGGGTTCATTACCCGGCCACGTTCATTTGGACCGCAACCTCCGATGATCGGGTGGGTCCGGTGCAGGCCCGGAAGATGGCGGCACGGATGGAATCCATAGGCATTCCCGTCTGGTTCCATGAGGCGCTGGAGGGCGGCCACGCGGGCGCCGGCAACAATGAGCAGGCTGCCCGGCTGCATACGGCGTCGCACGAGTTTTTGTGGCGGGCGCTGACTGGCGGGCTGTAATTTTGGCGCACCCGGCCCTCGTTTTGCTTTGAGGGCCTATTACTGGGTAAAGTTTGGGATGCTGGTTAGGGGCTTCTACCTTAGCCAGTGTTGGAGACGTGCCAGAGCGGCCGAATGGGCTTCACTGCTAATGAAGTGTGGGGGTTAAACTCCACCGGGAGTTCAAATCTCCCCGTCTCCGCCAAAAAATGCACTCCTCGATTCGTCGAGGGGTGTATTTTTGCGTTCCGGGCGTGCTGGAATTACTGGCACCCGGGAGTCGGGATTACTGGCACCGGGGATTCGAAACTGCAGATCATGCGATATTTCGGGCGGATTCATCGCATCTGCTGCAGTTTGGAACCCCGGAATCGCATCTGCTGCAGTTTGGAACCCAAGCTGGTATCCGACATCCCGATGAGCCGTCACAATGAGTCTTAGCCCACAGGGTTAGCCGGTTGCTATGCCGTACCTGCGCAAGTCTTCCGGCGCCTCGATTGTGAACATCTCATCGATCGCAGCAACAGCTGGCCTGCCCGCACGCGCCCTGTACTCGGCTACGAAGGGCGCCGTGTTGTCGCTGACTCAGGCCATGGCCGCCGATCACCTGCGTGAAGGTATCCGCGTCAACGCCGTCAACGCCGTCAACCCCGGAACCGCTGACACCCCGTGGATTGGCCGCCTACTCTCGCAGGCCGACGATCCGGCAGCCGAGCGTGCTGCCTTGAGTGCCCGGCAGCCGCATGGACGTTTGGTCTCCGCCGAGGAAGTTGCCGGCGCCGTCGCCTACCTGGCCAGCCCGCTGTCAGGTTCCACCTCAGGAACCTCCATTGCAGTGGACGGCGGCATGCAGGCACTGCGCCTGCGACCTGTCGAGTAACTCCCCACTCCAAGTAAGTGATGGCCGGACGCTTTTGTTCGGCCATCACTTACTTGTGCCACCTTTTAGTGGGATAGCGTCGCCAGAAAACGCACCAAAGGTGGGATAGCGTTTTTGAGTGGAGTGGGCGCGTTAGCCGGCTTGGGCCAGCACTAGTGGCAGGACTTGCTCCGCCCCAGCCAGACGTAGGGCTCGACCAGCCACGGTGAGGCTCCAGCGGCTGTCCACCAGATCGTCGAGCAGCAGCACCGGACCCGGATTTGCAGCCAGCGCGGCAGCCAGTTCCGGCCCCACCGCGAAGCGATCCCACACCCCCGCCAAACGGTAGGCGCTATTGCCGCCGCGCTGCCCAGTAGGTCCACCAAATTCCAGCGACATCTGGCCTAAATACGGCAAGCGGCCGATCTCGCAGATCGCTTGGGCAAATGATTGCAACAGCACCGGCTTGGTACGTGACGGCATGGAAACCACAGCCACCGGGCGTCCGGCACCTTCCCAGCCATGCTGACCCCACTCGCGCAGCACTGCTACCACGGCTTGGGCCATGCCTGCATCAATGGGTGCATCCGGAGCCCCAGCAGCAAACATGCTGCGCAGCGCATTGCCCCACCCCAGATCACTGAGCCTAGCCAGAATCCGGCCAGCGGAAACCACCTCGCCGGCTTTGAGTTTGCCCTTGACCGGAACACCCAATTTGTCCATTCCGGTGGGCCACATGGCCCGGGGGTCCAAAGGCAGGCCGGCATGGCGCAGTGATTCCCCGGCGGCCTCGGCGGCGCTGGAAATCACCTCGCCGTTGAACCAGCGGCCTGCACAGTTATCACAGCGGCCGCAAGGTTCTGCGGTTTCGTCATCGAGCGCTGCCGCCAGATACTCCATGCGGCAGCCGGCCATGCGCTCGTACTCCACCATGGACTGCTGTTCATCTACCCGGGCCTGGGCAATCCGGCGGTAACGCTCCTCGTCATAAACCCACGGCTGTCCCGTCGATTCCCAACCACCGGACACCCGGCGGACCGCGCCATCCACAGCCAAAACCTTCAAGAGCAACTCCAGCGGCGTGCGGCGCAAATCGACTCTGGCTTCCAGCGCAGGAGTGGACATGGCCCGGGGTGACTCGCCCAAGGTGGAAAGCACCGCCATGGCCTTGTCCTGCGCTGGCATGGAGGCGGTGGCAAAGTAGCGCCAAATATCCGCATCCTCACTTCCGGGCAACAGCAATACATCGGCGTTCGCACTGCCACGGCCGGCACGGCCCACCTGCTGGTAGTAGGCCACCGGGGACGACGGCGCTCCCAAGTGCACTACGAATCCCAAGTCTGGTTTATCGAACCCCATACCCAGAGCGCTCGTGGCTACCAGTGCCTTCACTTGGTTGTTCTTCAGCGCCTCTTCCAACGCCTCGCGTTCCATGGTGTCGGTGCGGCCCGTGTAAGCCTTGACCACATGCCCGGCCCCAGCCAACAAACGCGCCGTGTCCTCGGCAGCAGAAACAGTCAAGGTGTAAATGATGCCGCTGCCTGGCAGCTCCGCCAGGTGCGTCAACAACCAGCCGAGGCGATCGCGGGAATCTGCCAACCGCAAGACTCCCAGCCGCAGCGACTTTCGGGCCAGCGGGCCGCGGATGGTGAAGACCCCGGTTCCCAACTGTTCTTCAATGTCAGCCACCACCCGAGAGTTGGCCGTGGCTGTGGTGGCGAGCACGGGAACCGAAGCAGGCAATTGCGCAATCAGGTCCGCAATGCGGCGGTAATCGGGACGGAAATCATGGCCCCAGTCAGAAATGCAATGGGCCTCATCCACCACCAACAGCCCCGTGCGGCGGATCAGCGTGGGCAGCTGATTTTCCCGAAACGACGGGTTGGTCAACCGTTCCGGGGATACCAGCAACACGTCCACCTCATCGGCGGCCAAGGCGGCAGAGATCTCTCCCCATTCCGTGGCATTGGCGGAGTTGATGGCCATGGCCCGCACCCCGGCCCGCTCAGCAGCGGCAACCTGGTCACGCATCAGGGCCAACAGCGGCGAGACGATCAAGGTGGGGCCAGCACCACGGGCACGCAGCAGCAACGAGGCCACAAAGTACACGGCTGACTTTCCCCAACCGGTGCGCTGCACAACTAAGGCGCGGCGTCCGGCGTCGACCAATGCCTCGATGGCCTCATACTGGCCGTCGTGGAACTCGGCATCCGGCCTGCCCACCAATGCTCGCAGTACCTCCAGCGCCTGGCCTCTGGTTCGGGACGGCAAGTCACTGGCAGGTGCGGCGGTCGGGCCGGAAGCTGGTTGCGTTGTCATATTCACCAGTATTCCAGCGGCCACCGACATTCACCTGCCCCTGGGCGCAAACTGTGGACAACTTCACCGTTTGTTCCCCGGCGGTAGGATGGCAGGGTGACTACTGAAGAAAATTCGCCGGTTGACCTGTCCAGTTCTTTCAAAGCGTACGACGTCCGCGGGATCGTGGGCGAGACTATTACTGCCCCCTCGGTCAAGGCCGTGGGTGCTGCGTTTGTTGAGGTGCTGGGGCTCGCTGGCCAGAACATTTTGGTGGGCGGGGACATGCGCCCTTCCTCCCCCGAGTTCTCCCAAGCCTTTGCCGAGGGTGCTGCCAGCCGCGGCGCCAATGTGCAGTTGCTGGGCCTAATTTCCACCGATGAGCTGTACTTCGCCTCGGGCGTGCTCAAATCCGCTGGCGTGGTTTTCACCGCCAGCCACAACCCGGCCGAATACAACGGTATGAAAATGACCAAGGCCGGCGCCGTCCCGCTTTCCTCCGAAACCGGGCTCACGGAAATTCGTGACCTGGCCCAGCAGTACCTCAACGACGGCCTCCCGAGCAACGTCGAGTCCGCTGGCACGATTGGCACCGCCGACGTCCTCAAGGACTACTCCGAATACCTGCGCAAGCTCGTGAACCTCAGCAGCTCACGCCCGCTAAAGATCGTGGTCGACGCCGGCAACGGCATGGCGGGCATGACCACCCCCGCGGTCCTGGGCGACACCCTGCTGCCGGGTCTGCCCTTTGAGATCATCCCGCTCTACTTTGAGCTCGACGGCACCTTCCCGAACCACCCCGCCAACCCTCTGGAGCCGGCCAACTTGGTGGATCTGCAGGCAGCCGTGGTAGAGCATGGCGCGGACATTGGACTGGCGTTCGACGGCGACGCCGACCGCTGCTTCGTGATCGATGAGCTGGGGGCGCCCCTGTCACCGTCGGCCGTGACCGCCTTGGTGGCCCGCCGCGAGATTGCCCGCGTGAAGGCACTGGGCGAGGAACATCCCACCGTCATCCACAACCTGATCACCTCACGCGCGGTGCCGGAACTGATCACGCACGACGGCGGCCGGGCCGTCCGTACGCGTGTGGGTCACTCCTTCATCAAGGCCACCATGGCCGCCGAGGGCGCCGTTTTTGGTGGCGAGCACTCCGCTCACTACTACTTCCGCGACTTCTTCAATGCCGATACCGGCATGTTGGCCGCCATGCATGTGCTGGCTGCCTTGGGCGAGCAGGATGGTCCACTGTCCGAATTGGGTCGCGAGTACGAGCCGTACGTTTCCAGCGGTGAGATCAACTCACAACTCGCTGACGTACCGTCCGCCGTAGCCCGCGTCCGCGCCGCCTATACACGCGATGACGTGGTGGTGGATGAGCTGGATGGCATCACGTTTACCGCGAAGGACGGCACGTGGTGGTTCAATCTGCGCGCCTCCAATACAGAGCCTTTCCTGCGCCTGAACGCCGAGGCAGTGGACGCCGTAACCATGGCCGACATCCGCGACGCCGTCCTCGAACTGGTCCGCCGCTAACCCGGCAATCCGGTAACGCAGCACGCAGCACAGCACCACATCCCCACTTATACAGGAGTACGCATGGAGTCGAACACACCCGAGACGTCAGCACAGTCTGAAGCAGACAAGCTGGTGCAAGACGACCTGAATAAACTCATTGGCACCGCTTTGGGTGTGGCCGGGGAGCAGTTGGAAACCCACGGCGCCTTCCTGCCGGTCGGCTTGGTCATGAGCAACGAGGGTGACCTGAGCTTGGTGGCCGTCTCCCCCAACGCTGTAGAAGGCGAAGGAGAGGAAGAGCTGGACGCCGATGTGATGGTGGCGGACCTGTTCGAGGCACTGAGCCAGCAACGCGAACAAAACCGGGCGGCCGCCGTCGTCTGTGACATCCATTTGCCGGACGACGCCACCGACGCCATCCACGTGATGGCCGAGCACAGCACGGGTGTGAGCGTTTCCGCTGTGCGCCCCTACCGTCAGTCGCCCTCAGGCTGGGAGTTCGGTAACCCGTTCCTGGAAGCGGGCGAGATCGCGATATGGCAATAAACCATGCGGATTAACTCCTTTTCGGATGTGAGCTTGCGGCTCCTGATGGTGCTCAGTTCCATGCCCGACGACGAGTTGCCCACCACGCGAGAACTCGCCGAACAGGTAGGAACCCCCTACAACCACGTCAGCAAGGCTGTGCTCAAGCTGCGTCAAATGGGGCTTGTGGAGGCCATCCGCGGCCGCAGCGGTGGTGTGCGCATCTCCCTCTCCGGAAAGCAGGCCACTGTGGGCCGGGTCCTGCGTGTGCTCGATGACCACACGGACGTCGCCGAATGCCAAACCGATATGGGCGATTGCCCGTTGGTGC
The DNA here is from genome assembly GCF_040686835.1 of Specibacter sp. NPDC078692. Lineage (NCBI taxonomy): Bacteria > Bacillati > Actinomycetota > Actinomycetes > Micrococcales > Micrococcaceae > Specibacter > Specibacter sp. NPDC078692. The sequence goes on along the minus strand of NZ_JBFBLV010000008.1, from coordinate 144,947 downwards.
ACGATTGCGGCCTTCGCGGTGCCCTCAATCATGCCCGCGAGGCTTTCTACGCTTCGCTAGACAACGTGACCATTTATAGCCTTGCCAGGAAGACCAACAACGGCCCCATTCCTGTGACCTTGAGCACATCGCGCCCGGGCTAAACCGCGCCACTCCGGCTTTTTTCTACGTTCTGTAGAAATTGCGAATTTAAACTCGCATTTCAAATGCTACTTTGGATTTGTCACCATGACTTTTATCCAAGGAGTAAAGATGCTTTCGGAAAAATCGCGACCACTCATTGTTGCCACGCTCCCTTTGGTCGGTTCGCGTTTGGGCGCCATCACCCCGAACTTCTACAGCCGCATGTTTGCCGCACACCCTGAACTCCTCGACGGATTGTTCAGCCGTGCCAACCAGAATAACGGGGAACAGCAAAAGGCCTTGGCAGCTTCCATCGCCGGTTTTGCATCAGCCTTGGTGGCCAATCCGAACCTCATTCCAGAGCAGTTGCTCAGCCGCATCGCGCACAAGCACACGGCCTTGGGAATCACCGAAGACCAATACCAGATCGTCTACAAATACCTCTTCGAGGCCATTGCCGAGGAGCTCGCCGACGTCATCACAGCAGAGATCGCTGAAGCCTGGACCGAGGTGTACTGGCTCATGGCCAACGCCTTGATCAAGATTGAAAAGGGCCTCTACGCACTCCAGGCCAATGACAAGATGTGGATGCCCTGGACGGTTGTTGAAAAGAACCCCGCCGGCACCGACGCCATGACGTTCGTACTCGAGCCGGCAGATTCCACCCCGGCCACCGTCGCCCGCCCCGGCCAGTTTGTCAGCGTCAAGGTGGCCCTGCCCGACGGCCTGCTGCAGGTCCGCCAGTACTCGCTCTCGGCCGATGTGGAGTCCACCACCCGCCGCGTTTTCACCACCAAGCGCGACGACGGCGGTGAGGTCTCACCTGTGCTGCACCGCGATGTGAAGGTGGGGGACGTCGTCGAACTTTCCAATCCCTATGGCGATGTGACGCTCGACGGCGAGGGCCCGGTCGTGTTTGCAACGGCAGGAATTGGCTGCACCCCCTCCGCATCGGCGCTGCGGGCGTTGGCCACGGCAGGCGCGGACCGCGAGATTTTGGTGCTGCACGCTGAGAAGAATCTTGAGGCATGGGCCTTGCGCGATCAGATGACCACCGACGTTGAAGCCATCGACGGCGCCCAGTTGCAGCTCTGGCTCGAGGAGCCCACCGACGGTTTCAATAAGGGCTTCATGACTCTTGACGGCCTGGAGCTGCCGGCCGACGCTTCCATGTATGTGTGCGGGCCGCTGCCCTTCATGAAGGCAATCCGCAATCAGGCCATCGAGGCCGGCATCCCGTCGACGAAGATCCACTACGAGGTCTTCGGCCCCGACGTTTGGCTGGCCGGCGCCGCAAACTGACCCCACCGGTTGGATTCCGCGCCCGTCCCCCATAAATGCGCCCCGTAGACAGGGCGCATTTATGGGGGACGGGCGCATTTTTTCCGTTAAGCGGCGAAGCGTTCCTTCAGGCTGCTGAGTTCAGCGGAGAGCTCAGCCGGGAGGGAGTCGCCGAAGCGGCTGTACCACTCGTCAATGCCCTTGAGCTCAGCGTCCCATTCAGCCGGAACCACCCTCAGCGCTTCCTTCAAGTCCGATTCCGTAACGTCCAAGCCATCGATGTCGATCGCCTCGGGGGTCGGGATGAAGCCGATGGGTGTTTCCACGGCGTCGGCCTTGCCCTCGATACGCTCAATGGCCCACTTAAGGACGCGGCTGTTCTCTCCGAACCCGGGCCATGCGAAACCGCCCGTTTCTGTGCGGCGGAACCAGTTGACCAAGAAGATCTTGGGCAGCCGAGCCTGGTTGGCCTTCGCTGAGAGGCTGATCCAGTGGTTGAGGTAGTCGCCGGCGTCGTAGCCGATGAAGGGCAGCATGGCCATGGGGTCGCGGCGCACTACGCCGACGGCGCCCGTAGCGGCAGCGGTGGTTTCCGAGGAAAGGGTCGATCCCATGAAGATGCCGTGGGTCCAGTCACGAGCTTCGGTAACCAAGGGGATGGTCGTCTTGCGGCGACCGCCAAAGAGGATGGCATTGATTTCAACACCTTCGGGGCTGAAGTAGTCCTTGGATAACATGTCGACCTGATCGATCGGGGTGGCGAAGCGGGAGTTGGGGTGCGCGGCGGTGCGGCCGGAATCCGGCGTCCAGTCATTCCCCTGCCAATCCGTCAGGTGAGCGGGCACCTCGGTGGTCATGCCCTCCCACCAAACGCCGCCGTCGTCAGTCAGAGCCACATTGGTGAAGATGGAGTTGCCCTTGACGATCGCAGCCATGGCGTTGGGGTTGGTGGCCCAGCCGGTGCCGGGAGCTACGCCGAACAGGCCAGCTTCCGGGTTCACTGCACGCAGCTCACCTTCCTTGCCAAAGCGCATCCAGTTGATGTCATCGCCCAAGGTCTCGGCCTTCCAGCCGGGGATGGTCGGTTCCAACAGGGCCAGGTTGGTCTTGCCACAGGCCGAGGGGAAAGCTGCAGCCACGTGGTAACTCTTCTGCTCTGGGCTGGTGAGCTTGAGGATTAGCATGTGCTCGGCGAGCCAGCCTTCGTCGCGGGCCATGACCGAGGCGATGCGCAGCGCGAGGCATTTCTTGCCCAACAGGGCGTTACCGCCGTAGCCGGAGCCAAAGGAGAAGATGGAGCGCTCTTCGGGGAAGTGCACAATCCACTTCTCGTCATTGCAGGGCCAAGCAACATCTTTTTCACCGTCAGCCAGCGGTGCCCCTACGGAGTGCAGCGCCGGCACGAAGAACGCGTTGGTGTCCTCGATCTTGCGCAAAACATCGGTGCCGATGGTGGCCATGATGCGCATGGAAGCCACCACGTAGGCGGAGTCGGTGATCTCCACGCCGAACTTGGGATCTTCAGCATCGATCGAGCCCATAACGAACGGGATGACGTACATGGTGCGACCGCGCATGCTGCCGGCGAACTTTTCATCCAGAATCGCCTTCATGGCGGCCGGGTCCATCCAGTTATTGGTGAAGCCGGCGTCGCGCTCCTTTTCGGAGCAGATGAAGGTGCGGTCCTCTACTCGGGCCACATCTTTGGGGTCCGAGAAGGCTGCGAAGGAATTGGGGAAGAGCTCCGGGTTCAGACGAGTGAAGGTACCCTCGTTTACCAAGTTGTCCGTCAACAGGGCATATTCCTGCGCAGACCCGTCTACCCAGCGGATGCTCTCCGGCAAGGTTAAAGCAGCAACCTCAGCTACCCAGGCGGCAAGGCCCTCGTGGGTAGTCATTGCCTGCTCAACGGATTCCTGCACTGGCGCGTTGCCCATCGTGTGTCCCTTCATTGGGTGGTAGGTGGTGTCTAAATGCTATGGCCCGTTTCTCGGCCCCCTTCGGCATCGGACATGGGATGTGCTCCCGAAGGCCACGGTTAGTTCCTTGTATTCTCGGGCTTTTCCAACTTTGTGATGCTTAGCAATTGTGAGCCACATCACCTATACCGGTCTAGTGGTGGGGAACACCGCGATTTACGGCCCTTCCGATTTGTACTCTCCGCCCAAGGTGGGTTAGAGTTATTCACGGCCCGAGGGTCAACAAAGAAACAAAGAAACAGAATATGCGTGCGTAGCTCAACGGATAGAGCATCTGACTACGGATCAGAAGGTTGGGGGTTCGAATCCCTTCGCGCGCACTTGATGAAAGAGTCCCAAGCTTCGGCTTGGGACTCTTTCGTTTAACCAAGCGTTTAATCATACGTGTGTGTGAAAGTCATACTTGTGTGCGAAAGCTGGGCTAGGGCGTATTGGAATACATCCAGACTGCAGCTCATGCGGTTTGGCGGCCCCACTGAATTCCAGACTGCAGCTGATGCGACAAATCGGCACGATCCATCGCATCAGCTGCAGTTTCAAACTCCGGAAGCGCTCAGCGTTCCCCCGAAATCTCCGCTACGGAGTGTAGGACAGCTTCCAGAACTGTTTCATCCTGCAAGGTCCGGAAGTGACCGGCCACCGGCAGCTCAATATTGACCGCGCCCGCCAAATAGCTCCCACTAGGGATATGCGGATCGAATTCCGGATAGATTGAGAAAACCTTGTGGTTCAGTGCCGTCTCGGCCTGCAGAGCCAGCAGCACGGCATCCACCGGAGAGAAATCGCGCAAGGTCCGTGACAGTTGATACCGGGCATAGGGCGAACCGGAGAATGGGGTTGCCACCGTCACCAGCCCCAGCACCTCCGCCGGGGAGGATGCGGCTGGGACTGGTGATCCGGCGTCGTGCTTCACAATGGCGTCAAGGGACAGCTCCGCATCAAGCATGACCCGCTTTCCAATCAGCCCGCCCTTGCTGTGCGCCACCAAAATGCACCCTGCGTCACAGTGAGCGTCACCGTGAGTGTCACCCAGCTGGGCGAGAAATTTGGTGACTAGAGCGGCGGAATCCGGCACGGACCGGCGGTTCAGCCCCAGACCTGGGACCGAAACCACACGATATCCCAAGGCGTTCAACCGGGAGGCGGCGGGCTCAAGGAACAGCCACCCCTCGTACACGCCGGGCAGCAGCACCACGAGCGGCAAACGGGGATCCCCGGCGCTATAACGGGCGGGAAGACTGGGGCGAAAGAGGGAGACCAGCTGCTGCCGGCCTGCGTACAGGTAGTCCAGCGCCCACCACCCCAGCTGCTGCGCGGAAATCATGCAGCGCCCACGTGCGCCACAATATATTCGGCCACGCACGCACCGTCCTTGACCATGGTTTCGTGGCCGCGGCCGGCAACCTCAACCATGGTGGCATCCGGGATCAACTCGGTGACTTCCTCGACCCAGCTCCGCGGGCAGATCCGATCGCGACTGCCCCGAATTACCAGTGTGTGCGCTTGAATATGAGGAAGGGTGTCTTCGATGGTGTGGGTCATCATGGTGCGAAGCTTCTTGACGAACCAGCGCGGCCCGGTTTTGGCATAGTTTTGGGCACCGACGGAAATGACGCTGGGGCTTTCGCCAAAAAGATCCTGCATCATGCGCCAGCTCTGCCTCCTAATGCTGCGTTCCAGGCGATTGACGGTGGGGGCCACGAGCACCAGTTCAGGGAACAGGTCCGGGCGCTGAGCGGCGGCTTCGGCAACGACCTGGGTGCCCATGGAATGGCCTACCAATACCGGTCTACCGAGATCTTCAACCTCGACGAACTCGATGAGCAGGGCACCCATTTGAGCCATGGTCATAGCGGCTTCAGGTTCGGCTGCGTCACCAAATCCTGGCAGGTCGATGGCAACCACCCGGCCATAGGATTCCAGCTCGGAGCTGAGCTGGGCAAAGTAGGAGATGCCCATACCAATGCCGTGGACCAGCAGAAAGGTACGGCCGGCCGCTTCATCGGTGTCGGTCGTGACGATTTCATGGTCGCCGAGGACAACTTTTCGTACACTCATGCATCACAGTATTACGTAAAGATGGGCCCACAACTGCGAGGGATCCAACTTAACAGACGCGCCGGCGGCGGTTAAGTTGGGAGCAGCTGGGGACTAATCGGACGCGACGAACTTCTGGATCTTCTTACGGATGCCGTCGAAGTGGCGGCTCAGCAGCTCAGCAGCACGCAGCCCGTCCTTGGCAGCAACGGCGTCGTAGATTGCCCGGTGTTCGCCCGCAGTATGGGCGAGGTCCAGCCCGCCGGTGCCAATTTCCACGTGGATCTTCCTATAAACCTTCCAGAAAACGCTCATGAGGTTCATCAGCAAATCATTGCCCAGCGGCTCGAACAGCAGACGATGGAACTCGGCGTCAGTCTCGGCAAAAGGCTCAGCTCGCGCGGCCAGCTCCTCCATTTTGACGACTGTGGCTTCAATGAGCAACAAGTGTTCGGGAGTGACCAGAGCGATGGAGGAGCTGATCAGACCGGATTCGAGGGCTTGGCGAATATCTACCAGCTGCAATGCTTCCAAACCCTCATGGCGCAGCGATAACCGGCCACGGAAGGTCAGACCATCGGCTAGAGCGTCAAAATTGCTGGGTGCCACAAACATGCCAAATCCGTGTCGGATCTCAATGACACCCAGGGCCTGCAGGACCTTCAACGATTCACGGAGGGTGTTACGGCCAACGCCGAGAACTTCACAGAGCTCGCTCTCGGTGGGCATCGGGTCACCTGCATCTAGGTCCCGGTCAAGGATGAGCTCCATAATGTCAGCTTGCAGGGCACGCAAACGCGCCTGTGCACTGAACCGGGCCTTTGGCACAATGGTTGAAATAGGCAACAAAACTCCTCAGAAACTAACGCTGCAGGGACTGACATTTATCACTTCGTTGGCGAAACTTTGGGGCAAATTCGCTCCTGCCGCCATCAAAATAAATCGTTGCAATAGTGCCATTTATGGGCCGTGCCGCCACCTACTCGCCCACGTGTTCCAGACCATAGGATATCGGATGTCCTGGTGCGCTCCTGTAATCTGACACACTACCGCCAAGCAGTTCAGTCAGCTGAACCACGAGAAATCAGCTAGCTCCTGGACTAGGCGCATTGATACCAAAATGAGATCTCAGAGCATTTGACCAACCCATGTGATCGCTATTACAGTTTCAGTATAAGCATCGGACGTCCTACATCCGATAACTATTAGATGAATGGTGAGTCAACAGAATGAGCAATACTCTTCAGAACCTGCCTGCGACCCCGGCATCGCGGCGCACCTTCCTCAAGGCCGCTGGCGTCCTTGGTGCAGCAACGGCCTTCACCGCCACCTTGGCCGCTTGCGGCTCATCCAACGACACCAACACCGGCACGGATTCCTCCGCGGCAGCCAACACGGATCTCAGCATCGAAGCTGGCATCTCTTACTCGCTGTCCACTGGATTTGACCCCATGAGCTCCTCGGGTGCAACCCCGATGGCCGCAAACCTGCACATCTTCGAAGGCTTGGTGGAACTCCACCCGGCAACGCGTGAGCCCTACAACGCTCTCGCCAAGGAAGATCCCAAGAAGATCGATGACCTCACCTACCAGGTGACCATCCGCGACGGCGTCAAGTTCCACGACGGCACCGCCGTCACCACCGAAGACGTTGCCTACTCCTTCGAGCGTGTGCTGGACCCGGCCAACAAGGCCTTGTTCGCACAGTTCATCTTCTTCATCGACAGCGTTAAGGCCATCGACGATAAGACCGTTGAGTTCAAGCTCAACACCGCATTCGCTGGTTTCGGCCCGCGTATCTCCGTGGTCAAGGTTGTTCCCAAGGCTGTTGCCTCAGCAGATCAGAAGGCCTTCGACGCCAAGCCCGTCGGTACCGGCCCCTACAAGTTCGTTTCAGCAGCCAAGGATGACAAGATCGTCTTCGCTCGCAACGACGACTACAACGGCCCGAAGCCGGCCCTGGCCAAGGACATGACCTGGTTCCTGCTCTCCGATGCTTCGGCACGCGTTACCGCCATGCAGTCCGGCCGTGTTCAGGCTATCGAGGACGTCCCCTACCTGGATGTTGACGCGCTCAAGAACAAGGTTGACGTTGAGTCGGTCCAGTCCTTCGGCCTCATGTTCCTCATGTTCAACCTCTCCAAGGCTCCCTTCGACAAGAAGGAAGTTCGCCAGGCACTGCACTACGCCCTGGACAAGGATGCGATCATCAAGACCGCACTCTTGGGCAACGCAGCCGCTGCAACTTCCTACTTCCAGGAAGGCAGCCCCAACTACCAGAAGGCTGCCACGGTCTACGGTTTCGACGCCGATAAGGCCAAGTCGATGCTCGAAGCTGCTGGCGTCAAGGACCTGAAGGTTACCTTGACCAGCACCGACACCGCCTGGGTCAAGGATGTCATCCCGCTCATCAAGAAGAACTGGGACGCCGTTGGTGTTGAGACCACGCTGGAGCCGCTGGCTTCGGCTGCTGTCTACGGTCCGGAGAAGGTTGGTGGCCTGAACTTCGACATCTTGGCTGCCCCCGGCGATCCCTCCGTCTTCGGCAACGACGCAGACATCCTGCTGAGCTGGTTCTACCGCGGCGATACCTGGGCCAAGAACCGCTTCGCCTGGAGCGATTCCGCAGAGTACAAGGAAGTTCAGACCAAGCTGGATGCAGCCCTCGCCGCTTCCGAGGCTGACGCCAAGAAGCTCTACAGCGAGATCATCAACATTGTCGCCGAAGAAGCGCCGCTGTACCCGATCTTCCACCGCAAGCTGCCCACAGCTTGGGACTCCAAGAAGCTCACCGGCTTCCAGCCGCTGCCGACCACCGGCATCTCCTTCATCGGGGTCGGCCGCACGGCCTAGCAAGACCGTTTCAACACAGACCAGAGGGGCTGTGGCCGCTCCTTGGCCACGGCCCCTCTGGTCTGAAACCATTTATCCTATGACGCAGCCCACAGTCCCCCTTCTGTGCTGTTGCAAATAGAACCGGAGTAAGTACATTGGCAAACTTTTTGCGACTGCTGGGACGCCGGCTCGCAGCACTACCGTTGATGATCCTGGGTGTAACCCTGCTCGTCTTCGTGGTGCTGCAGTTCGCTCCTGGCGACCGTGCCGTAGCAGCCTTGGGCGAAGGCGCCTCAAAAGAGGCCCTCGACCAATACCGTGAGGTCAACGGACTAAACGATCCCCTCTTCATTCAATACTTTAATTATCTCGGCAAGCTCATTACGGGCGATTTTGGCACCACGCTGCCTCCGGCCAAGCCCATCACCGAAGTGATTGCCAGCGCCTTCCCCGTCACCTTGCAGCTGACCTTCTTGGGCGTTCTGATCGCCGTCGTCATCTCGCTGCTATTCGGTGTCCTCGCAGCCCTGTACCGCGACACCTGGGTAGATCAAGCTATCCGCGTTTTCTCAGTCGCCGCCATCGCCACCCCATCCTTCTGGTTGGGCATCTTGCTGATCCAGTGGTTCGCGCTCGGCGACAACTCCTGGTTCCCCTCCGGCGGCCTCGCCAACCCCGACGACGGGTTCATCGGCTGGCTGAGTTCCATGTCACTGCCAGCACTGGCCCTCGCTATTCCCGTTTCGGCATCCCTGATCCGTGTGGTGCGTACCTCCATGGTTGAGGAACTAGACCGCGATTACGTCCGCACCGCGATCGGCAACGGCGTCCCCTACCGGACCGTTGTCTCTCAGAACGTGCTCCGCAACGCCCTTGTCACCCCGGTGACCGTGCTGGGTCTGCGCATTGGCTACCTACTCGGTGGCGCCGTCGTGATTGAAATGATCTTCTCCCTGCCCGGCATGGGACAGCAGATCCTCAACGGCATCACCAGCGTGGACACCAACCTGGTCCAGGGCGTTGTTCTGGTCATCGCCATAACCTTCGTCATCGTCAACATCCTGGTGGACCTGCTTTACCTGCTCATCAACCCCCGAATCAGGACGGTCTAAGTCATGCGTAGCAAACTAGCCGAACGGCTCAGCGCGCCAGGCCTGCGCTTCAAGGCCCTGACCTTTGGTTCCAAACTGGCGTTGCTTTTTCTGGTCTTCATTGCCCTCGTCGCCATCTTGGCACCCTTCATTGCCCCGCATGATCCGCTGGAGACCGGCGATCCTGCCCAGGCCCCCAGCAGCATTCACTGGTTTGGTACCGACCGCATTGGCCGCGACGTACTCTCTCGTCTGATGTACGGTGCCCAGGCCTCGCTGATGATCGGCCTTGGCTCTGTGGCATTGGCCATCATTCTCGGCGCTACTTTGGGTGCCTTGGCGGCGACCTCTTCCAAGGCCGTCAACGAAATCATCATGCGCATCATGGACATCTTGATGGCGTTCCCGGGAATCGCCCTGGCCGCCGTGCTGCTGACCTCTTTTGGCAACTCGGTCCCCACCATCATTTTGTCGATCGCCATCATTTACACCCCGCAGCTAGCCCGCGTGGTCCGCGCCAACGTCCTCTCCCAGTACGGCGAAGACTATGTTCGTGCCGAGCGCGTGATTGGTGCAGGCCGCGCCTACATCATGCTCAAGCACATTGTGCGCAACACTGCCGCCCCCGTCCTGGTGTTCGCCACGGTCATGGTGGCCGACGCCATCATCCTTGAAGCCTCACTGTCCTTCCTTGGCGCTGGCATCCAGGATCCCGATCCCAGCTGGGGTAACGTCATCTCCTACGGCCGCAACCTGGTCCTCTCCGGCGGCTGGTGGGCAACCACCTTTGCCGGTCTGGTCATCCTGTTGACAGTACTGTCGCTGAACATTCTGGCTGAGGGCCTCACCGATGCCATGGTGAACCCGCGCATCAAGAAGGCTGCTCCGGTGAAGGACGACGACGGTTCGGCAGCTGCCGCTCTGGCCCTCGCCAAGGCTGATGCTGCTGCGCGCGCAGTGATTGAGAACCCCTTCGCTGCACTGGATGCCGAATTGCTTCGCCTGCAGGCTGTGGAACTGTCCCGCTCGGACCGTCTCCCGCAGGTTGGTTCCGAAGCTCGCGTGATCCTTGAAGTGAAGAACCTCTCGATCCGCTTCCCCGGCCGTTTTGACCGCACCGCCATTGTGGACAACGTCTCCTTCACCGTGCGCGAAGGCGAAACGATGGGTTTGGTGGGCGAGTCCGGTTGCGGCAAGTCCATCACCTCCCTCGCCATCATGGGCTTGTTGCCCAAGACCGCCGAGGTCACCGGTTCCATCAAGTTTGATGGCAAGGAACTTCTTGATCCTGCGACTAAGCACAGCTCAGCCAAGGCCTACGAAGGTTTGCGCGGCGAGCAGATCGCCATGGTCTACCAGGATGCGTTGAGTTCCCTCAACCCGTCCATGCTGATCAAGGATCAGATGTTGCAGCTCACCAAGCGCAACGGCCGCAAGACCCCGGCAGAACTGCTGGAATTGGTCAAGCTTGATCCGGTCCGTACGCTCAAGAGCTACCCGCATGAGCTTTCCGGTGGTCAGCGTCAGCGCGTGCTGATCGCCATGGCGCTGTCCCGCTCGCCCAAGATTGTGGTTGCCGATGAGCCCACCACCGCTTTGGATGTCACTGTTCAGAAGCAGGTTGTTGATCTGTTGAACGAACTGCGCGAACAGCTCGGTTTCGCCATGGTGTTCGTCAGCCACGACCTTGCCTTGGTCGCTTCGCTGGCGCACAAGATCACCGTCATGTACGCCGGCCAGGTGGTTGAATCCGGTCAGGCGTCGGAGCTGCTGGCACACCCCACCCACGAATACACCCGTGGCCTGTTGGGCGCTGTACTCTCCATCGAGTCCGACGCCGCACGGTTGCATCAGATCCCCGGCACGGTTCCCTCACCGCGCGAGTTTGCCACCGGCGATCGTTTTGCCGGCCGTTCCCAGCGTCCCGACGCTGACCCAGCCCAAAAGCTGTCCTTTGTTCCTGTTGTCCGCGACGGCCAGACGATCGACCACTTCTGGGCCAGCCACAAGCTCGAAGATGCCACAGCGGTTTCCGCTGGGGCAGATACGGAAGGTGCCTCATGAGCAAGCTAGAAGCAGGAACAGCCGTTAGCGGCAAGACCCCTGTCATTGAGCTGAAGGACCTACACGTCCACCACCGGACCCGTTCCGGCAGCCTGTTCAAGCCCAGCTATGTCAAGGCCGTCAATGGTGTGGACTTCTCTATCAGCCGCGGTGAAACCGTGGGCATTGTGGGTGAGTCCGGCTGCGGCAAATCAACGTTGGCCTCCGTGCTGGTGGGTTTGCAGACCCCAACCTCCGGCCAGGTGCTCTTCCATGGCAAGCCAGCCATCAAGCGCAATGCCGCCATGCGTAAGGAGTTCGGTCGCTCGGTTTCTGTGGTCTTCCAGGACCCCTCAACCGCGCTGAACCCGCGCATGACTATCCAGGACATCCTGGTTGACCCACTGGCCATTCACGGCATTGGCAACGGCGCATCCCGCCTGGCCAAGGTCGCTGAGCTGCTCTCGCTGGTTGGCTTGCCGCAGTCGGCAGCCGAGGTGACGCCGTCGCAGGTTTCCGGCGGACAGCGTCAGCGTGTGGCAATTGCCCGCGCGCTGGCCTTGGACCCGGACATCATCGTGGCTGACGAACCCACCTCCGCGCTGGACGTTTCCGTCCGCGCGCAGGTATTGAACTTGCTCTCGGATCTGAAGCGCGAACTGAACCTGGGCATGGTTTTCATCAGCCATGACATCCAGACGGTCCGCTACGTTTCCGACCGCATTGCAGTCATGTACTACGGGAAAATTGTGGAAGAGGGCTCCGCGGAGCAGATCTTCGACAACCCCAGCAATGACTACACCAAGAAGCTCCTCGGCGCAGCGCCGTCACTTCTTCACATCTAATTTTTCACTCAATCAATACAATTTTGGAGCAATTCACGTGACTACCGTCGCTACCCGTTTCCAGGGCGTTATCCCTCCCGTCTGCACCCCCCGCACAGCTGATGGCGCCATTGACGTCCCCTCGCTGGAAAACCTCACCCGCCACCTGCTCGACGGCGGCGTGACCGGCCTGTTCGTCAACGGTTCCTCCGGCGAAGTGACCCACCTGACCAACACCGAGCGCGACACCGTACTGACCACCATTGCAGGGGTCAATGCCGGGCAGGTCCCTCTCTTGGTCGGTGCTGTTGAGCAGACCACCAACCGCGTGGTTGAAGAAGCACAGCGCATGGTTTCCCTGGGCGCCGACGGCATCGTGGCCACCAGCCAGTACTACGCCATCAGCAACGCCGAAGAGACCGGCCGCCACATCCGCACCGTGGCAGCCTCCGTTGACGTTCCGTTGTTCGTCTACGACGTGCCGGTTCGCACCCACTTCAAGATGCCCACAGACCTGCTCTTGGAGCTGGGCCGCGAAGGCGTCATCGCCGGTGTCAAGGATTCCTCCGGTGACGATGTTTCCTTCCGCCAGCTGCTCATCGGCGCCAAGGACATCCCGAACTTCGACATCTTCACCGGCCACGAAGTGGTTGTTGACGGTGCGCTGCTGGGCGGCGCCCAGGGCGTTGTCCCGGGTCTGGGTAACGTTGACCCGAAGGCTTACCGCCGCCTGTACGATCTCTCCGTCGCTGGCGACTGGGCCGGTGCCGCTGCTGAGCAGGACCGTATTGCCGACGTCTTCAACATCGTCTACACCCCGAAGCCCGGCCGCGTATCCGGCAACGCAGCAGGTCTGGGCGCGTTCAAGACCGCGTTGGTCCTCATGGGCATCATCAAGACCAACGTCATGAGCGCTCCGATGCTCGTGCTGGATGAAGATGAGACCGCAGCCATCAAGGTCATCCTTGAGCGCACGGGTCTGATCTAGTCCCCACGCCCTCCCCGGCCGAATCTGCTGGCGCGAATTCGTATCGGGGCCCCTCGGGCGTGTGGGCCCAATCGCGGGCCCACACGCCCGAGGGGCATTCTTTTTTGCCTGATTTAGAACTTTGAAGGATCTTTCATGCGGTACGTAGTTGGTGTTGACCTTGGCGGAACCAAAACCGCTGCCGGAGTGGTGGCAGCGGACGGTTCGGTGTTGCTCACGGAGCAAATCCCCACCCTAAACCGCGATGGCGGCGAGGCCATTCTCGATGCCACAGCAGCCTTGATCGCCTCACTCATTGAACGCGCCGCAGCGGTGGGTGCCATCGTGGAGGCCGTGGGCGTTGGCTCTGCCGGTGTCATCAATGCCGCCGAAGGAACCGTGATCTCAGCCACCGACGCCATAGTGGGGTGGACCGGAACGGCGATCACCGCAGGACTGACGGCGAGGCTGGGTCTGCCGTCCGCCGTCGTCAATGACGTCCATGCCCATGCGCTCGGTGAGGCCTGGCACGGTGCGGGCAAGGGTGCGAGCACTGCCCTCATGGTGGCTTTTGGTACAGGCGTGGGCGGCAGTTTTGTCATCAACGGCCAGCCAGTGCTCGGCGCCCACTTTGTGGGTGGCCATGTGGGGCATTTTGCTTCGCCGCTAGCCATACACGGTGGTACTGCGCTGCCGTGCTCCTGTGGCCACGAAGGCCATGTGGAAGCGATCGCCTCCGGGCCCGCCATCCACGCGGCCTACCTGCGCAACGGTGGCAGTGCCTCTTTGCCTGACACCCGTGCAGTGTTTGACTCGGCTCGGGCCGGTGACGATCTGGCCCTGTCCGTGATCGCCATTGCTGCCGCGGCGGCGGGCCAGGCAGTGGGTGGACTGATAAATATTCTGGACCCTGCCGTGGTGGTAGTGTCCGGAGGATTGGCCGATGCCGGCGAACTGTGGTGGGATGCCATGGAGGCGGCACTGCGTGCTGAGCTGCTGGCACCCCTCGCCGCTGTGCCGGTGGTGCGGGCCAGCCTGGGAAATACGGCCGCCATTGTGGGCGCAGCTTCCTTAGTCCTAGATCACTAAATACGTTTTCCCTTTTTCCTAGGAGTCACTCATGACACTGAAAATGACCAACTTTGATGCGCTTGCAGGACAGCTTGTGGTGTCCGCACAGGCTTACCCGGGCGAGGCCATGCGCGATCCCCGCACCATGGCCCAGATTGCCGCCTCGGCTGTAATAGGCGGTGCTGCCGCCATTCGTGTCCAGGGCATTGCGGACATCCAGTTCGCCCGCGCGGCTGTGGAAGTTCCCGTGATCGGGCTGTGGAAAGACGGGCACGACGGCGTTTTCATCACCCCCACGCTGCGCCACGCACTCGCCTGTGCCAGCGCCGGAGCTCACATTGTCGCCATCGACGGCACCCGCCGCCCACGCCCGGACGGCCTCACGTTGGCCGAAACCATTGCCGGCGTGCACGCCGGCTCCAATTCCTTGGTCATGGCTGACTGTGGTTCCTTCGACGACGCCGTTGCCGCCGTCGAGGCCGGTGCGGACTTGATCGGCACCACCTTGGCCGGCTATTCGGGCGAACGCCCCAAGACCGACGGGCCGGACTTGGAACTCATCGCCGAGATCGCCGCCGCAAACTTGGGCAAGCCGCTCATCGCCGAGGGCCGCATTCACTCCCCCGCCCAAGCACGCGCAGCTCTCGACGCTGGCGCTTTCGCCGTGGTTGTTGGCACCGCCATCACGCACCCCTCCACCATCACCAGCTGGTTCAAGGCTGCTCTGGACGCCTAGGCGTCCGTTCCGCTACCCTGCACGAGCGAATTGCACCCAACAGGACCGGACCGCATCGGGCTTCGCTTCACCGAACAGGACCGGACCGCATCCACTGCCCACTCGATTGTTTTTGGACCGTCGGCACGGAAGAGTATGGATATGTGAGGATGAGCCTCACTAGCTTTCTTTGTACTGACCAGTCGGATCTGGTAATTTGTCCCAGTCAGCCCCGCTTCGAAGGAGCGCTCCATGCTCACTGCCCATCAGTTACACGTTGCAGGGAGGCGCCACACCCTGTTGCCCGCCACCACCGCGCAGGCGCAGCGCGGCGAGCTCTTGCTGATTCAGGCCGACGGGCAGGAACGCCGTACGGCTCTGGCCCTGACGCTGTCCGGCCGCATGAAACCCTCGAGTGGCTCTGTGGTGCTGGGCCACGATTCCTCCATGGCATCTCTTCGCCGCCGCAGCGCACTGGTCGATTCACCGAATGTCAATGCCCCTGAACATCACCTCACCGCCCGGTCCCTGACCTCAGAGGATCTGGCCTTGGTGCCGCTGAAGTTCCGCGACCGCACCCGCCCCACGGCATGGCTTGTCAAACATGGCTTCCGTGACGTCCTGGACCAGTGGATCGAGGAGTTGAAACCCGATCGGCTCTTGCATCTCCAACTGGAACTGGCCTTAGCTAACCGCGATGTGGATCTGCTGGTCATTGATTCCCCCGACCGACACACGGCAGATGTTTCCGCCTGGCTACCCCTCTTGGAAGCCGCTGCGGCTGGTGAACTGGGCCGCGGCCCCGAGGCTCACACCGAGTCCCCGCCGCGCCCGTTGCTCGTGATTGGAGTGGTGGGCCGCCTCCCGGATGAGTGGGACGGAACGGCCGCTGTCGCAGGCAATGCCGTCTCCCACGTGCCTATAGAACAAGCAGCCACAGAGCAGGAACTTTCAAAGAACGACGCCGATCATCCTCCTGCCGCCGCTCCCGACGCAACCGGCGAGCCCAAAGAGGACACTGGCGCCACGCACGAAGTGGACGCGCCGGAAGAGGCCGCACCGGCAGAAACAGAAGTCGAGCCGCAGCCGGAAGCGGCAGGTGAGCGATCCGACGTCGACCATCAGGACACGGAGAAACTCATGACGGCGCCCTCGGCACCAGACCCCGAACCCACCGCCACGAACGCCCCAGACGAGACCACCCCGGAGGAAAAGCCATGACAGTGTTCCGCCTGGCCCTATCCGAACTCAAGCGCATGACCGGCGGGATCCTGCCGAAGCTGACCATTGTTGCCCTGGTCATGGTGCCGCTGCTCTACGGAGCCGTTTATCTGTACGCGAATTGGGATCCGTACGGCAACCTCGATCAGCTCAAGGCAGCCGTGGTGGTTCAGGACGAGGGAGCGACCACCAAGGATGGCAAGGAGCTGACGGCTGGTCAGGATGTCGCGGATTCACTCGTGGAGGGGCGCAAGTTCGATTGGCAGCTCGTGAACACCGTTGAGGAAGCCCAGAGCGGGGTCCGGAGCGGGGAATTCGCATTCGCGCTGACCATTCCTAAAGATTTCTCGGCAAATCTGGCCTCGCCGGAGAATTTTGATTCGGCCACCCAAGCCATGATGAGCGTGACCACCAATGATGCCAATAACTATCTGCTGACCTCGATCGTGGATAAGGTGGCCACCCAGGTCCATGACTCAGTGGCGCAGCAGGTGGGTGAGCAGACCGCCAATTCGCTGCTGACCGGGTACGGCACCATTCACGCCCAACTGGTCAAGGCGGCCGACGGCGCGAAACAGTTAGCCGATGGCGCCGCAACACTTGACACCGGGGTTGGGACGCTGAAAACCGGCAGTTCTGATCTGCTGAAGGGTGCGGATTCGCTCGTGGCCGGGCAGACTCAGCTTGTCACCGGCGCCAAGAAGCTGCAGGTTGGCGCTGTCGCACTGGAGAAGGGCTTGGGCCAGCTCGAGACTCAAACGGCCACCTTGCCTGATGACACCAAGGCCCTCTCCGATGGGGCTGCCGCCGTCGCTGCCGGAAACGCTACCCTGAACACGAAGGTTCAGAACGCCGCAGGGACCGCCGGGAAGCTTGATGGCGCGGTCACCGCAGCCATCAATGACAAGCTCGCGCAGCTCGTCAACGATGGGGTTATCAGTGCCGAGCAGTCCACTAAAATCACCGATTCGTTGAAGGCAACTGCCGCGAGCCCGTCCATCACCGAGCTCAAGGATCAGCTCGCCGCCGATGCTGCTGACATTCAGAAACTGGCGACCGGGTCTGCCGATGTGGCTGCTGGCGCATCGAAGCTGGCAGCTGCCACGCCGAACCTGACTGCGGCGATTTCACAGGCTAAGTCCGGCTCCAGTGAGCTCGCCACGGGCGCGGGGACGCTTGCTGACGGTCAAAGCACTGCGCTGGACGGGGCCACCCAGTTGGCTGCCGGTGCCACGAAGCTCGACACCGGTGTTGCTGATTTGAAAGCCGGCTCCAGCAAACTCTCCACAGGAGCCAGCGAGCTCGCCACGCAGCTGCGCAACGGTGCGGGGTCCGTTCCAGATCCCAATGACAAAGAGAAGCAAAACGCGGCAGGCGTCATCGCCGATCCCATCCGCGTCGATTCGGTCTCTCAAGCGCAGGCCTCCAACTACGGGTCTGGCTTGGCACCTTTCTTCTTGGTTCTGGCACTGTGGATCGGGGCGTTCATGCTGGTTCAGGCCATGCGACCGCTAACGGTCCGGGCCCTGGCTTCCAACGCTCCCGCCTGGAAGATTGCGCTGGGTGGCTGGTTGCCGTTCGCCGCCGTTTCCACGGCACAAGCCCTGCTGCTCTACGCGGTAGTGAAGTTTGGTCTAGGCCTGGAACCGAGCCACCCGTGGCTAACGTTGGGGTTGCTGCTGCTCGCTTCCCTTGCGTTCACGGCCCTCATTCAGGGCATTGTGGCGCTCATGGGCACACCCGGGAAGTTTGTGGTGTTGATCTTGCTGGTGCTTCAGCTGGTCTCCTCTGGCGGTACTTTCCCTTGGCAGACCACACCGGAACCGCTGCACATCATGCACCAGATCCTGCCCATGGGGCATGTGGTTGAGGGCATGCGTCACCTGATTTACGGCGCCGACCTCGCCCCGCTGCTGCCCATAGTGCTCGGGCTACTTGGCTACATGGTGCTGGGTTTGCTGCTGGCTTGGGCCGCTGTCAACAAGAAAAAGACGTGGACCCTCAAGACGCTGATGCCGGAGATCGAAGCCTAAGCCCGCTCTGCGCCCAGCCCTCCCTGTGGGCGGGGCACTCCCTGGCGGAGCCCGGGGCTACGGGCGGGGCACCACAAAGTTCTGCAGCAGGGCGTCCTGCCCGTCGAGGGTGGCCCAGTCGCTGCTGTGCTCGAACACAGCAAAGGCGCTCGTGGGGAACCCTGACGCCAGATCCATATAGGCGTCCTGATCCGAATCACGCGAGGCCAACCGCAGCGCCAGCGACTGCACCCCCGGCATATGCGTGATCACCAGCAACGTCCTGACGGTCTCCGGAACATGATTGATGACCGAGAGCATCGAGGTCGCCCCCGCGAGATACAGCGCCTGCTCCAGTTTGGGAGTGGGCGCCTCATCGGCCAGCTGCTGGCACACCCAGGTGCACGTTTGCCGGGTCCGCAGCGCCGATGAGACGAGGATGAAATCGGGCACCACACCGTTGTCCACCATCCATTTGCCGGCCAGCGGCGCCTCGTTGTGGCCGCGCTGGGCCAGGGGCCGGTCATGGTCTTCCACGTTCAGCGGAAAGGCTGCCTTGGCATGGCGCATCAGGATCAGGCGTTTAATGTGGTGTTCGCTCATTCCCTCAGTTTAGTGACAGTTAAAGCAGTACGACGGCGCCCGCCTCACCTGGGTGAGCCGAACGCCGTCGAACTCGGGCCCACACATCC